>JBPCWA010000319.1:0-29206 GCA_051009975.1 Hyphomicrobiaceae bacterium | reverse complement strand
AGCTGCCGGCAAAGGCAATTGCACCGGCCACGACGACGTACGGTAGAATTGCCACAAACGCACCGAGAAGTGAAATGAATGCCCGAATGATACCAATGACGGCGGACCAGATTTTGATCGCAACTTTGTAGAGGACATATGCGATCACGATCATGACGACCGCGAGGACCGCGATCTTCCAAACCGGCAAATCTTGCCAGCTAGGCAAAATCTCGGCGATTCGGCCAAATGACCAGATCCATGCAATATGCAAGAGTTTGAGTATGGCGACAATGCCTTGCTCTAGTAAGTCTAAGATCTGACGAATGATCTGTTCCATGGGCAATTCCTCAGATTGGTCTGCAATTGATGATCGGTTACACCCGCCTCACACGGCAAAAAATCTCGCCAGCCAATGCCTGGTCACAACAGACGCTGTATGGCGCATCTGGCATTGAGGTGGTGTGCTGCTTGTGAGGCACATGATATCCTGTGGCCCACTCCTGGAAGCATGTGCTGAGATTCCTACAGCCACAGTTCTGCATCTACGCGCTTCAAGCAATGTCTGAACTCCCTATGAGTGGCCCGGCGGGACGTGAATTCGAAAGGCGGCGCGTTCCTGATCATCTAGCTGGTCCACCAAAGCCATTTCCCACTCAAGATACTGCCGAGAGGCGGCGACATCGCCCTGGTGGCGCCGCGAAGTGAAAAATAGAAAGTCTATGCACTCGGTGTCCACTGGACTATCCGGGGTGCTGCAAACCGGCAAGCCCGCAGCGCGCCACTCAGGCACATCGCCGCTCAGATGAAGAATGGGTCCGAAATTGAGTTCGGTTAGATCTTTGGCTGCAAATGCTGCTAGATTGGCGTCTCCGGCAAGTACAACCGGTCGACCACGAGATAGCGTGACGCGGTCTAGGCGCGACCGGATGCTCCACTGCGCTCCAGCGATGTGGCAGTCGCGAAATCTCATGCTCGCTCTCAAGTCCACCAGTTGGTGATGGTCTGGTTGCAGGTCTTGGGGCGCCAAAGGCGGTATCGGTGGCGGCTTCAACTTGTCAATTGCGTCAGTTGGTATTGGGAGCTCCCGGCCAGCCAGAACTCCGCCGTCGAGAACATAGGCGGCATGTCCAAGTTGGCTGAGCCAATAGGCCGTCATCGACGCCCGGACATCGTTGTTGTCAAGCAAAACTATTTGGGCACCACGAACACCAATCCACTGATCGGTCGCCTGCACCAATTGACCGCCCAGCGCGTGTAAACTGCCCGGCAGGCCATCGTTTGTGTACTCCTCGTGAGTGCGCACATCAATGACGTAGGTCGTGCGCGTTCGATCGAGAAGCATGGTCTCTGCGTCCGATCTAGTAATGACCTGTGCGCCTGCCGCTCGAGCCATGGTACGCACATTGCGTCGACGTCGCTCGACAACATCAGGCGGTGCCGCTTCTTCGTGCAGTCTGTTGGCGCCGCTGTCGAGCTCCAAACCTTCCAACATCCACCCTTGAGTGCCATTCTCGAGAGCATAGACCGGGTTGGGAAGCCCAACATCGATGAGAGTTTGAGCGCCCAGTATCGATCGCGTACGGCCGGCGCAATTGACGATGACAGGCGTCGTCGGGTCCGGTGTCAAAGGATCGATACGCAACGAAAGCTCGCCATTGGGACAACAGATGCCTCCGGGAATGCTAAACTTAACGAACTCTCCGAAAGGGCGTCCGTCGACGACCAAGTGATCGTGACCTTCCCGTTGCATATTAGCCAGCTCACCTGGTGTCAGGTGCGGCGTTCGCCGGATCGTCTCCAATAGTTCGCCAAATGTCTTGCTCGGCACATTGACGCCAGCATAGAGCGTGTAGCCGGCAGTAAGCCATCCTGCGGCCCCGCCCGCTACCGTGAAAACACTCGTGTAGCCTGCCTTTTCTGCGATCCGAGCTGCACGATGCGCGATACCATCGTTGTCGTCAATTAGAACTAGCCTTACATCGGTCCTAGGAGCGAGAGCTGGCAAGCGAATTTCGAAGTTGCTGAAGGGAAGTGGAACGGCGAAGAATGGATGTGCTTCACCAAATTGACCCAATTCCCTGACATCAAAAAATGCCAGTTCCGCGCCATCAGAGAGCCATGTTTTGACTTCGCTCGCGGGTACCTCAGTGACCATGTCAACGTCGCTCCTATTGCCGCCCTTAAATTAAAAAGCAGCGATTTCTGATCCGCCGACACGGCAGGACGACAAAAGTTCCGGCTTGAATGCTAGGCCGTGGCCAGGGTCTTCTGGAGGTCTGACGTAACCATCTACGGGCAAAACCGGCCTCGTCCAGATATCGTCGTTCCAATCCATGTACTCGAGATAGTTTGCGTTCGGAATCGACGTCATGATGTGCACGTTCAGTTCATGAAACAAATGTGGCGCCATTTGAAGTCCCCATGTGTCTGCCACCGCAGCAATTTTGCGCAGTTCGGTAAGCCCCCCGCGCTGATGATCTGGTTGTAGGATCGGCGATGTTGGGTTCTCGAAAAATGGCCGCAGATCAAAACGAGTGAAATGGCTTTCTCCACCAACGACCCGGGTAACAAGAGCGTCTGCCACTCGCTGATAACCGTCGAAATCCTCACAAACGACTGGCTCCTCTAGCCAGTAGACATCGTAGTCGTCCAGGTGCCGCCCCGCTTGCAGTGCGATATCTGCCGTCCAGCCCATGTTGACATCAATCATAATCTCAATATCGTCGCCGATCGCCTTTCGCATAGCGGCAACATTTTTCACGTCCTCTCGCCACGGTCGAATGTGCCCGACTTGCATTTTTATAGCTCCAAGGCCCCGATCTATGAACGACTTGGCTCGAATTATCATTCCGTCTTTGCCCAGTCCGCGCCAGCAACCCGAGCCATAGGCCGGAACGCTGTCGCGACATTTGCCCCATAGGCGATGGAGTGGCAAGTTCGCGCGCTTGCCGACGATGTCCCAAAGAGCGACATCAACCGCGGATAGACACCACGTCGTCAATCCGCCGCGACCCAACCAGTAGGTGCTTTTCCATAGATCTTGCCAAATACCCTCGACCTCTGTTGCATCTCGACCCAAGATTTTGGGTGCGATCATCTCACTCATGCAGGAATCGAGCGTATGCAACCCACCGGAAAGCGGTTGCAAATATCCCATTCCTGTCACTCCCGACTTCGTCGCAATTTCGAGAACCAGAAATTCGCGATGCGTCGGCGGCATGATGCCGTTTTCTGGAGGTTCGCCTTGCCATGGCACTTCGAGAAGTGTTGTCCTTAGGGCGGTGATTGTCGTATCTGTCATTGCCTGTGGCCCGTTATCCATCGATTCAAGGCTTCGCGTCCGTCGCGTCCGTCGCGTCCGTCGCGTGCGTCGGGGGTGGCATTTATCCTCGCATGGGCATGCAACTCTGACAACGTGATTGCAAGCGGGTTGAGGCTCGGGCAATTTGAAGATCGGTTACATGCGCTTAGAAAGAGACGGAGGCCTGGGCTATGGCGGGATCCGCAAGGGGGCCCATCTGCGGGCTAAGAGTAGTTGAGTTCGCAGGCATCGGCCCTGGACCATTTTGTTGCATGCTCCTGGCAGACATGGGCGCGGAGATAATTCGGATCGACAGAACCGATCGTGTGAATGCCGATCCGTTAGAACCTCGCTTCAATCCGCTGCTCCGCAATCGCCAGAATATCGCCGTTGACCTCAAGTTACCGGCTGGAAGAGATGTTGCGCTCAAACTTTGCGATTCAGCAGATATCCTGATTGAAGGTTTTCGTCCTGGTGTGATGGAGCGCTTGGGACTGGGACCAGATATCGTGACCGCTCGAAACCGAAAGCTTGTCTATGGTCGCATGACCGGATGGGGCCAGGATGGCCCGATAGCGCATATGGCTGGCCATGACATAAATTACATCGCGATCAGTGGAGCGTTGCATGCCATTGGGACCCGGGACTCTGGACCAGTGCCTCCACTGAACCTGGTTGGTGATTTCGGCGGTGGCGCCCTTTATCTGGCGATGGGAGTGTTGGCAGCCTATATCGCGGCCCAAAGGAGCGGAGAAGGCCAAGTCGTTGACGCGGCTATGGTGGAAGGCGCTGCGTCTTTGATGAGTGCAGCGTACGGGGCATTGGCTGAGGGCTCATGGAAAGAGGTCCGCCAAAACAATAGATTGGATGGTGGAGCACACTTTTATGGGACCTACGAGACGCTGGACGGCGGACACATGGGAATCGGCCCGATCGAACCGCAGTTCTATGCAATCTTCCTCGACAAACTCGGCATCGACGCAAATTCTTTACCTGAACAGATGGATCGATCTCAATGGCCAGCAATGCGTGAGCGCTTGGCGGCCGTCTTCAGGACCAAGACACGTGAACAGTGGACCGAGATTTTTGATCAAACGGATGCCTGCGTTTTACCTGTGCTGAGCATGAGTGAGGCTGCCACTCATCCGCACAATGCCGCGCGCGGATCTTTCGTTGAGGTCGAAGGCGTTGTACAGCCGGCGCCGGTGCCAAAGTTCTCAACTACTCCGCGCGGTCAACCGACGAGGTCCGCCCATGCTGGTGATCACACCAATTCGATTCTTGCTCGGCATGGATTTAGCGAGGATGAACTTCGACAACTAGCAGCCAACGGAGTGATCAAACAGCGTTAGCGGAAGGGTGTAGCGCACAGTCGTAGACCGGAAACTGGATCAAGAACTGATCACCGGACAGCCAAACGAGATATCGCATTTGTGGGTCTTAGTAGGAAAGGTCATCGAGGCCAGGTCTTCTCGCGTCGTCCTGTCTCTCGAAAAACAAAGCCAGCTCCCCAACGCGTACTCCCCATTTGCGGATCGTTGCCCGGTTGACGGCACGCTGGTCGTCAATGCGAATGATGCGATCAGAGAAATGTACTACGACCGTACGGCGCTTCAGGCGAAGGCGAAATTTGTAAGACATGTGAATTTGACCATTCACAATCGTACCTCGGGCGCGACCGACGCAGTCAGAACATGTTGCCGTGAATGCACCGTTACCACCGGGAGTCACATGCCACGTCCGTGATTCATGACGACCGTCATCGTAATGAAAGTCTTCGTCAATCTTAAATCCATCGTCGGCCCAATACCCTAGCATTTCGACGTACAGCCGTGTTCTGATGCGACCAAACCTATCTTCGACTGTCCCCCATGCGAGTGTTCGCCCTTCCAGGAAGCTGGTCAAGGTGAAGTCGCGCACCTCTTCAATGGGGCTCATGTCGTTGGGCATCTTGATCACCGCTGCATAAAATCGTTGATTTTGGACGAACACGCAAATTGCTTTACGCAGAACGGCGCTGATCGGATGAGGCGGACGGTTATGTTGTGGCAGGTTTTCTGAACAAGTATATTCCGACGTCTGTCGTACCTTGTTCGAAGCCGACTTCGCAGTACGTCAGATAGTAGAGCCACATACGTTTGAAGCGGGTGTCAAAGCCCAAGCTTTCAATGCGCGGCCATGACTCGAGAAAGCGACTGCGCCATTCTGCGAGCGTTCGTGCGTAGCTTTCACCGAACCGTTCGACAAATTCGAGTTTCAGTCCAGCCGAACTCGCGCACTTTTGCATGACGGTTTCTGTTGGCAGTATGCCTCCAGGGAAGATATATCGCTGGATGAACTCGGGATTGCGGCGATATCCGATAAACAGCTGTGGATCAATCGTGATTGCCTGAATTGCTGCGGCTCCGCCAGCCTTCAATCTTTGCGCTAAGACGTCAAAGTAAGTCTGCCAATTGGCCTCTCCGACGGCCTCGATCATCTCTATCGAAACAATTCGATCGTACTGTCCTGAAACATCGCGATAATCGATGAACTCCGCCCGAGCCTTATGGCAAAGTCCTGATTTTACCAACCGTCTTCGAGTGTAGAGGAGCTGCTGATGAGAGACGGTAATCGCCAACACGTCAGCGCCTCGGCGAGCGGCAACCTCTGCCATTCCGCCCCAACCACAACCAATCTCAAGCAACGATGTGCCCTTGCTCAGGCCCAATAGATCAGCCAGGCGACGATATTTTGTTTCTTGAGCACTTTCTAGCGGCATCTCACCTTGAAAGAGAGCACTCGAATAGGTCATGGTTCGGTCTAGCCATTCGCTATAAAATCGATTGCCGAGATCATAGTGCGCCGCTATGTTGCGGCGGCTTCCGAGGCGGGTGTTGGCTCGCCGCCAATGAAGCGTTTTGTCCGGGAGACGCACCCGGAACCAGCCGCGCCCCGCACGCGTTAACCTAGATTTGTTGCGCAGGAAAAATCGAAACACATTGCGCAAATCATTCACTTCGAAATGTCCGTCCAGGTAGCTGGTGGCAAAACCTATTCCACCGCGACGCAACGATTGCCAGAAGACGTCAAAAGACTTCAGGACTATGTGAGCGTTGCAGGCGTCATCGATGCGGCCTTCGAACACAATTCCCGTCCGACCGGACGGCATAGATATCTCCAGACGGCCGTACTCCAAATTGCGAAAGACGCGTCGACAGCAGTTGAGCAGAAGCTCGTCTCGCGACTGACTGATCGTGAGGCGTTGACGACTTCCATTTGCTATCCACGAGGATCTTCGCGACATGTCTTTCAGCCTTCCGGCTCGAGGTGCGCGTACGATGTTTGATACCGTGCGGCCTTTCTCCGCTTGACTATAGGTACCCGCCTTAGCCAGAGCTTCAGTGCTTCATAGTGAATGCCAGCAATTACCTTAAGTGGCATGAGAGGATATCGAAACGCCGCCCTCAAGATTGAGCGGTCCGACAGTCGTTCGCCTGTTCCCACGAAATGGGTTTTAATGAGCGGTCCCGTTTCGTCACGCAAAGAAACCCCGATGACGACACTATCGTTTGGCTCTGTTGCGCGAAACCCATATCGACCAATCAGAGATGCATATGGCGATACGTACATTTCCTTGGCGCATGCGTGGCTAAACGTGCGGCCCTCGACTACGCCAGCCCGGACGACGTAACTATGGCGTTCCGAAAATGTATTCGTTACTTCGTAGATCATGACCTGAAGATTTTCGCACTCGTCGTAGCAATAATATACGCTGAGCGGATTGAAAGAGTACCCCATCACGCGGGGATATGCCAAGAGGCAGATGCGCCATCGTGACGACTGCTCTCGGCTAACGAGGCCGAATTGAACGAGTGTATCGCGCGTATGAACGCCAAGCGGTGTGCCGTCGCGTGGTCCGAAGTCTTGATCGTAGAGGCTGAGTATTCCCAAAGAATTGTGGCCAAACCAACGCAGCCTGTTGGCCAGGTTAGCCACATCGTCAACATCAACCAGTAGCGAGAAAACCGAGTACTTCAGAGCGTGTTTTTGTGGTCGCAATCTCTTGTGCACGACATTGCCACTGAAAATTCGTGGTGAAGGGATCATTCAGCAGCTTCCAGTCGTCGATGCGTCCCTGAGTGCGTGTCAAAATGCAGTCGGTCGGATTCATTTTTGACGTTCCAAGGTCGACGTACACCCCCGAGTCCTTCGGCGACTGCAAGCCCGGCCTGCAAGCCGTCCTCATGAAATCCATAGCCGAAATAACTGCCGCAGAACCATGTGCGATTGCGCCCCTGCAAATGCCATAGTTTGCTTTGCTCGCCTATAGCAGGCGCATCGAAGATTGGGTGCTGATAGAAGAACTCCCGAACCAAATCGCGCTCAGGGACTTCGCGATCTGGATTGATCGTCACAAAATAGTCCTGTGTTGTCGCCAAAGGCTGGAGTCGGTTCATCCAATAGGTAACACCCGGTTGCTCGCTCGATGACCGCGCACTTACGTAATTCCAACTCGACCATAATCGACGACGCGTTGGCATGAACGAGGTATCTCTGTGGAGAACCGCCCGGTTGTTGGAATATCGAAAAGGAGATAGTGTTCGCCGTTCCTCCACACTGGCATCGGCCAGCAAACGAAGCGATTGGTCGGCGTGACATGCCAGTACGCACTGATCGAACCTTTGCGCGGCGCCATTTTGGGCGTGAAGGTCTACACCATGCCCGCTCCTGTATATACGACACACTTCGAAATCGGTCTTGATTACACCATTGATGTTCTTCGCGATGCGCCTGACATACGCACGACTTCCATTTGGAATGGTTCTCCATTTTGGGCGATTGCGGATTTTGAGCAAACCATGGTTTGAGAAGAAACGGGCAAAGGAGGCCACAGGGAACGCAAGCATTTGTTCGGCGGGCACCGACCAGATTGCTGCCCCCATAGGCAGGATGTGTCGCGTCACAAATTCTTTGGAATACCGGTTAGACTGGAGCCAGTCGCCAAGTGAGCTGGAGTCCCCATCTTTCTCCAGAGACAAATCACTTGCTTTGCGAAGGAAGCGCAATAAGTCGGAGGCCAGGCGCCAGTGCTCGATGTTCAATAGATTGGAGGGCTGGCCGAACAATCCGTGCAAGCCGGTTCCAGAGTACTCGTACGAACCACTTCCAAGCGACACTGAAAAGCTCATACAACTCTCAGCCGTCTCAACATTCAGGTGCTCGAGTAGGGCGGTTAAATTTGGGTAGGTTGATGGATTATAAACGATGAAACCCGTATCGATTGGGATTGAGCCTACGTCTGAATCGACATCGACAGTGTTGGCATGTCCACCTAGTCGAGAATCACTTTCAAACAGCGTCACGTTGTGACGCTTGGACAGTAGCCATGCTGCGGCGAGGCCAGAGATGCCTGACCCGACGACTGCGACGTTGAGGACGGTCATGATTGGACGTTCACCTGTAAATCGACGCACTGTCTACGCGTCGACGCTAAGACAGGATCATCACTTGTGATTGGGAATCGACCGGGCTCGCGAAATTTGTATGTGGTCGCAGCGGATCCGCAAGTTTTGCGCACGAAATCAGCGAAAAGTCGATAGGCAAGTCGGCGCATTGAGTTCTGAAACGTGTGGTGCGTGCTGATAATCTTCTGGCGTGGGCGAGCGTAGCGGATTTTCTAGGCGAGGCGCCGGGCTGTTTGTCTTTTGAACAAGCATCGTTGGTCAATGTGGAGTCTGACTTTTCGCAAGGACGCAAATTCACAATGACGCAGGCTAGTCCACCGCGATGAGCGGTTGGGGAAGGTTGATATGCTCTCACATCGGTGATGTGAGATTGCCAGGAGGATTGGTATTGACGGTCATCACGCGACGTAAGAAATTTGGACGTCGCGTCGCGTCGATGGCATCGATGACTCAACGCGATCGTCGCCGTTGGAGCTGGCTCAATATCCGTGTTCCGACATCGAACGCTCATCGGAGGTCTGCTGTCGAGGCGGCGGAGACACTGATGCTTGCTTCAGGCCAGGCTTTGCATGTCACCGTCGACGGCAAATGCCTGTCCTGAAATCGTGTCTGCGCGTGGCGACGCCAAAAACACCGCAAGGTCCGCCAGTTGTTGTGGTGGAATCAATTTTTTGATTGACGCTTGAGCGAGAATTCGATCTTGCATTTCCTCAAAACCAATATTGGCGGCACGGGCTTTGGCATCGATGACCCGTCGGATACGCTCGCCGTCAACCGGGCCAGGTTGTATGGCGTTGCAGCGAATGCCGCTCTCGCCGAGCTCAATTGCAAGCGTTTTTGTGAAGCCGACGACCGCCCACTTTGCCGCTGCGTAAGGCGCACGCAGTGGAAATCCAAAACGTCCGGCTGCCGATGACAGATTTATAATGGACGCATTTGCACTGTTCTTGAGATGTGAGACCGCGACACGAGTACAATTAAATTGACCGGTGATACACACAGCAAGGCAACGATCCCATTCCTCAGGTGCGATTTCGTCGACGCGGCCCGTTGGACCGGAGACCCCGGCATTGTTGACAAGACAATCCAATCCTCCCAGTTTTTGGGTCGCATCTTTGACCAATTCGCTCACTTCATTCCGGTCAGCTACATCGCAAATGGACCACGTGACCGGGGGGAGTTCCAGGGTGAGAGCCTCAAGCGCAACGCGATCGATGTCGCAAACATGCACCCTTGCACCCTCTCGCACAAAGGCGCGCGTCATCTCCAGTCCAATGCCGGAGGCACCGGCCGTGATCAGTACCCGCAAATTGGTAATGCCGAGATCCATGTTTTCCTCCGCTCTTGCCTGCGACCACGCAATCACATCCTCCGATGGCGCCAGTCCAGATTAATGTGTCATGATCGCTCGTCGCTCGTGCAGCACTTGATGGCAAAGGACAACCCGATAATAGCCAACGACATTCAGAGGCAGCAAGAGACGACAAATTGCAATGACCACCCAATATAGAGCACCCAGTATAGAGTTAACCAAAGACAATCAAAACAAGTCGCAGCAGACAAGGATATGTGATGGCTATCTGACTGGCAGAGTGAGACCTAGCCATCTGCCGCGAGCCGAGGAGAGGCTAAAGCTTTGACCCTCGGTGTGATAATCGCCCGAAAGGCTTCCTGATGCCGCCCGACATGGTAGTTTGTAAGTCGTAGTCCGAAGTGGCAGCATTAGAATGGAGCTGCAGGCGAACCGGGCCCCGAAAGCCGAGCAAGGGACGGAGGAGAGACATGCCGAGAGTGGGAATTGTCGGTGTTGGCCTTATTGGTCGCGCCTGGTCAAACGTCTTTGCACGGGCAGGTTGGGATGTCAGAATTTACGATGCAGATCAAGGGACGCGATCGACGGCCGTCGAACTCATTCGACAATCCCTGCTTGATCTAGAACGCCATGGGCTTGTCAGGGATCCAAATGCTGCTGCGGCGAGGGTTTCTGTTGCTTCGACACTCGCTGAAGCTATCGAAGGTGCCGACCTGGTTCAGGAGTCCGGACCCGAACGCCAGGAAGCCAAGTTGGAAATCTACCGCGAGCTCGATGCAGCCGCACCGGCGGACGCAATCTTGGCCTCTTCATCTTCCGCTATTGTCGCCTCGCGATTTACCGAGGATCTGCCCGGCCGCTCGCGCTGCTTGATTGCTCACCCGGTAAATCCGCCGCACGTGGTGCCAATCGTAGAGCTTTGCGGTGCCCCCTGGACATCGCTCGACATCATCGGGCGCGCTCGGGACATTTATGAGTCAGTCGGTCAGGTTCCCATTGTTGTCAAAAAGGAGATTGATGGCTTTATCCTTAATCGTATGCAAGCAGTACTTTTGTCGGAAGCGTTTCGTTTGGTCGGCGAGGGTTACTGTACTGCCGAGGATCTCGACAAAACCATTGCCCATGGATTGGGGTTGCGGTGGTCATTCATGGGACCATTTGAGACGATCGAGCTGAACGCCCCGGGAGGAATAGGTGACTACTGCGATCGGTTTGGTCCAACGCTCTACAATTTGTCTTCAACCGAAGTTACTTCGGATCTGTGGGAGGCAGAGAACGTCGAAAAGATCATCGACGACTGGGGCGAAACACCAACTGCTGACGAAATTACAAAGAAAAGTCGCTGGCGAGATGAACGTTTGGCGGCGTTAGCCGCACACAAGCTTGCACAGTCAGAATACGAATGAGACGCAGAGGGAGCTATGCAATGGCAAAATCCAATAAAGTCATAATTACGTGCGCTGTCACTGGTTCAATTCATACACCAACTATGTCGGAGCACCTTCCAATCACCGCCGAAGAGATAGCCGATGCCGCCATCGGTGCGGCTGAGGCAGGAGCGGCTATCGTACATCTCCACGCGAGGAACCCTAAAACAGGTCAGCCGGATCAGTCGATGGAAGCCTTTGCTCCATTTCTTAAGGTGATCAAGCAGCGCTCTCCAGCAGTCATAAATATTACGACGGGTGGCGCCATGACAATGAGCGTCGAAGAACGAGCGCGTCCTGCCACTGAATTCAAGCCCGAAGTTGCAAGCCTCAATATGGGGACGATGAATTTCGGACTCTACCCAATGCTCGATCGGTTCTCCGAGTTTAAGCATGATTGGGAACGGCCCTACCTTGAGAATTCTCGAAAGGGCTTCTTTAAGAATACGTTCGCCGATATCGAATATATACTTACCGAATGCGCTGAGAACGGTACGCGCTTCGAAATTGAATGCTATGACATTGGCCATCTTTACACGCTAGCACACATGGCGGATCGTCAACTGATCAAGCCGCCGTTCTTCGTTCAATCGGTCTTCGGAATTCTAGGGGGAATCGGGACGCATGCGGAGGATGTTGCGCACATGAAGCGTACGGCTGATCGCCTCTTTGGCGGCGATTACCAGTGGAGTGTGCTCGCGGCAGGGCGCCATCAGATGCGCATCGCGGCCATCGCCGCAGCAATGGGGGGCAATATCCGCGTTGGCATGGAAGACTCTCTATGGGCTGGTCCCGGTCGGTTGGCCCAAAATAACGCTGAGCAAGTCAAGATGGCGCGCCAGATCATCGAGGGACTGGGGCGCGAAATTGCAACCGCCGACGAAGCCCGCGAGCTTCTTCATTTGAAAGGTGGTGATCGGGTCAACTTCTAACTGAACCGGAGTAAAGATGCTCTTTATGATTGTCGAGCGCTTCCGTGACCAGAACGCGAAGGCTGTTTATGAGCGCTTTCAAGAAAAAGGTAGAATGGCACCGGAGGGACTGACATATGTCGGGAGCTGGATCGAAGCAAATTTCGACCGGTGCTTCCAGCTCATGGAATGCGACGATGTCCGAATTCTCCAGGAATGGGTTACGAATTGGTCGGATCTTGCCGAGTTTGAGATCGTGCCTGTCGCTCCTTCTCAAGAAACTGCCGATGTGGTTTATCGTGTCCTTGCACGCGAGAATGCGAGCAGCCCGGACAGTTAGATCGAGTCGATCACGTTGATCAGTTGATCAAATGTGCCGGATTGGCGCGATGGTTTCCAATGCTCGCCGGCTCAGGGTTCGGATCGGTCTGCACGCGTAAAACATTTCGCTGCCGTGGAGCAAGGGAGACGGCACTGTGATGCTATCAACTGCATTCCCGCAGCAGTCCGCCAATATAGCAGGTGAATAGAATTGCTTTCGAAGAAGAGAGAACCTTAGTCATCGATTGGTTGCGTCCGCGGCAATCTCTTTGAGCCTCGGCGCGAGACTGGCCAAATCGTAGCCGGCTTCATATGCCGCTTTAATGATCTCGGAAGTGGGGCGCCGGCCAGCCTGAGATAAGGACCATAGGACGATGCATCTGGTGCCACTGCGGCAGTAAGCAAATACCGGGGAAGGGAGTTTCGAAATGATCTCGCCAAAAGTCTTTGCATCTTCATTCTGGACGTGGCCCGATATGACCGGCTGCCAGCGGACCTCCAGTCCTACTCTGCGCGCCTCATCCTCAATGGATTGAAAATCTGCCTGGTCCGGCGACTCGCCGTTCGGCCGATTGCAAACTATGGAACGAAAGCCTGCAGCTGCGATGGCTGCGACATCCGTGGTCGAAATTTGTTCTGAAACGGCTAACTCGTCTGTTACGCGTCGTGCATTCATAGCCTCACTCCGGAATTACTAAACCCAAGTCCCCTCATACAGGATGACTGAACGAAATTGCACCGAGAGACTGGCAATCCGCAGGCACAATCGCCATGATAGCTGAAAATTAACGTCGTACATTCGCGACAGGGCGCCACAATGACTGACAGTGCTTCACTTTCGATTGCTGAGATGACCGCAGGATATCGCGATGGTAGCATTGCTCCAAGCGATGTTGTGGCAGACACAATCGCTCGAATATCCAAGTTCGAGCCCAAACTGCAGGCCTTTGAAATCGTCCTTGAAGAAGAGGCTATGGTTGCCGCAGACGCAGCGACGAAGTCGATGCGCAGCGGCCATCGAATTGGGCCATTCCACGGAATCCCATTTGCGCTCAAGGATCTCATCGACGTTGCAGGTCTCGTGACGGCCGGTGGTTGCCTCTCTCGCGCTGATAGCGTCGCGTCGTCCACAGCGACACTGGCCCAACGGTTGATCGCCGGTGGAGGTATTCTCATCGGCAAAACCAAGACCGTCGAAGTCGCCTACGGTGCATGGGGCACGAACACGGTGCGCGGCACGCCTTGGAATCCTTGGGATCTTGACGTTCAAAGGACGCCCGGTGGATCGTCCAGCGGCTCAGGTGTGTCAGTTGCAATGGGACTGTCGGCCTGCGCTGTGGGAACTGATACAGGTGGGTCAGTGCGTATTCCCGCAGCGTGGTGTGGTATCGTTGGTCTCAAAGTAACCGAGGGCCGATTGCCGCTGGACGGCATTATTCCACTATCGCACACACTGGACACGCCTGGCCCCATGTCGCGCACCGTGCGCGACGCAGTGATTATGTTCGAGACCATGGATGGACGCCATCCAGTGGATATTGAGACCGACATGCTGACAGGCCGGGGCCTGTTCGCGGCCTTGGATGAAGGCGTGGCGGGATTGAGGCTGGGTGTTCTTAGTTCGACAGAACGCGGGGGCATCGAGCCGGCGGTTCTCGCGCAATATGACAATGCAGTCGATCGTCTGAAGGCACTAGGAGCAGAGATTGTTCCCTTTGATCTTCCTGCGCCCAGCGAAGACCTCCGTGACGGAACAGGCATGATTATCTCGTGTGAGGGTTACTATCATCACGGAGAGATGTACGAAACGCCGTCCAATAGGGTAGATGAAGATGTCAAACCAAGGATCTTGGCTGGAAAAGAGGTTTCAGCACGGGATTTTATCGCGATGATGCGACGACGCGAGGCGAACCGTGAGCAGGTTCTTGACGCGATGCGCGGCATCGCGGCGTATTTGACACCAACCGTTGCCATGCCACCCCAAATCATCAGCACGCTCGATCAGACAAGGACGCCCGCTCGATTCACGCGAATTGTGAACTATCTGAGGTTTTGCGCCATGTCGGTCCCGATGGGTGTCGTTGACGGCGAGGGCCCGACGGCGCTGCAGATTATTGCCCGCGACTACGAAGAGTCCATGGCGGTACGAATAGCCTCAGCCTATGAGCGTGATCGTGGACCTTTTCCGCTTCCGTTTATGGCTCGGTAGGAGGTTGCAACTCAATTGTACAAGGCAGAGCGCCGTCGCGCCTATCGAACGAGGCCGGGCGGCACTGCTGGAACAAACAACGATCTTTCCTGCCTTCGCAGCAGCCGCCGCGAATTCAGTGTAGCCGATATTGTAGCCAATAGTGTTGCAAACAATAGCAATAGCGGGCCTTGGAATGATCGGAGTATGTGTAGGACAGCGTTGCAAGAGTTTTGGAGGTAAGTCTGATGAAAATGTCCGGTACACGCCAATTGCCGGCGTCCCAAAACGAAGTTTGGTCAAAGCTGAATGATGTTGAGGTTTTGAAGCGCTGCATACCAGGGTGTCAGTCGCTTGAGCAAGTGGCAGACAATCAATTGAAGGCGGTCGTTGGCCTGAAAGTCGGGCCCATAAACGCGAAATTCAACGGCGACGTAACGCTGAGCGATATGGACCCACCCAACTCGTATCGAATAAGCGGAACCGGAAAGGGTGGCGCAGCTGGATCAGCTTCCGGCGGTGCAGACGTGAAGTTGATGGCTGTCGACGGTGGAACCGAACTGAGTTACGATGTCGACGCGAAAGTAAACGGCAAGATTGCGCAGCTGGGTGCTCGCCTCATCGATGCAACCGCCGCAAATTTGGCGAACAAGTTTTTTGACGCATTCGCGGAGGAGTTCACTCCAGTCGAGTCGGCAACAGCGCAGGTTGATGACTCGACCGCCGGAACCGAGACGGTTACAGGTCAAAAAGCGGGCGATGGTTCCTATATATGGTGGATAGTAGGAATAGCGATCGCTGCGGTTGTTGCATGGTTGGCTCTGGGACAGTAGATGGCGCTGCCGGCGAAATCCTGTGTTGCGTGGGGAGCGCGAGGTGTTCATGACGCAAGCTGCAAAACCCATATTGGATCGTGCTGAGGAATGGTTGGGCTTGGGGCGCGAGATCGCGCTTGCGACAGTGATCGAAACTTGGGGCTCGGCGCCCCAGCCGGTGGGAAGCACACTGCTGATCGATCGCGACGGGAACTTTGAGGGCTCGGTTTCAGGCGGTTGCGTCGAGGGAGCTGTGATCATCGAGGCGGCAGACGTCATCGCTAGCGGCAAGCCCGTGCTCATGGAGTTCGGCGTTGAGGACGAAACGGCTTGGCAAGTTGGTTTGGCCTGCGGCGGACGAATACGCGTTTTCGTTGAGCCGCTGACCACGCGGTAGGTGAAGGTATGGAGCGGACCGTACTCGGTAACGTGAGAAGATGCATTGGCGAACGTGTGCCCGTGGCACTGCTGACATGGCTAGAAACTGGCCGGCAGGAACTCTATCGCAAAGGTGAAAGGCCAGAATCCGATGAGATAACATCTGCCATTGCCGAAGGATTTCGCACCGATACGAGCCGAGTGATCCGGATCAACGAGGACGAAATTTTTGTAAATATATTCAACCCGCCGCTGCGACTGGTGATTGTAGGCGCAGTACATATCTCTCAGGCGCTTATTCCGATGGCCAAGCAAGCAGGATATGACGTGGTCGTTATTGATCCTCGGACCGCATTTGCTAGCGAAGAGCGTTTTGCCAACGTTCCACGCGACACGCGCTGGCCAGATGAAGCGCTGGCGGAATTCGGCCTCGATGCAAGAACGGCGCTTGTCGCACTGACGCACGATCCAAAGATTGACGATCCGGCTTTGCAACTTGCCCTGGCCTCTGAAGCCTTCTACATCGGCGCGCTCGGTAGCAAGCGGACCCACGCCAAGCGTCAAGCCCGACTAGCGCAGGCCGGGATCGACCACAGAATTATCGATCGCATCAATGCACCCATTGGACTCGATATCGGCGCAATCGGCCCGGTCGAAATTGCTCTCTCGATCTTGGCCGAGGTCACGGCGGCTATCCGTGGTAAACTCGAGACGGTTCAATGAGGTTCGGTCCTGTCGAAATCACAGAAGCCGAAGGATGCGTCTTGGCCCATTCAACTTACACGTCGAATGGGAGAATGAGAAAGGGCCGGAGGCTATCTGCACCGGACATAGCCCAGTTGAAAGCCGCGGGGCATAGTAGCGTGATCGTGGCCAAGCTCGATCCAGACGACGTCGAGGAAGATCAGGCCGCGGCTGATATCGCAAGCCGAATGGCGGGCGAAAACGTGCGTGTTGCGGAGGCCTTTACGGGCCGCGCCAACATGTTTGCGCGTGCCGACGGTGTTTTCGACTGCGATCGAGACTGGCTCATCGCGCTCAATCGCGTTGATGAGGGCCTCACTGTCGCCACCCTGCCACCATTCTCGCGGGTGACGTCTGGTCAGATCATAGCCACGGTCAAGATTATACCATTTGCCTTGCCGAGTTCAGTCATGGATAGCGCGCGCGCGCTGCTCGATGACAACACTTCGTGCATTCGCGTGGCTGCCTTTCAACCTCACAGAGCTGGGCTCGTGGTTACACAGCTGCCAGGTACCAAATCGTCGGTGCTCGAAAAACGGATCAGGGCAATAGGAGATCGCGTTGTTGAGGCCGGCAGCACAATCGAGGCGCAAAAGGTTGTAGCGCACAATCGCGACGCTGTCTGTGCCGCGGCCAGTGAGTTGTCTGGGCTGGGAGCCGATCCAATCCTCATATTTGGCGCGTCCGCGATTGTCGATCGCGATGATGTCGTGCCCGGAGGGGTGGTTGATGCCGGAGGGACGATCATCCACCTTGGAATGCCGGTTGATCCAGGAAATCTTCTTCTTTTCGCAAAATTGAATGGTGCTACGGTGATAGGTGTACCCAGTTGTGCCAGTTCGCCGAAAACCAACGGTTTAGACTGGGTCCTCGAAAGGACACTGTCCGGGTTGACTCTGACACGCGATGAGATCACGTCCATGGCGGCAGGGGGACTGTTGATGGAAATACCGTCGCGCCCTCAGCCGCGACAGCAAAGCTTGCGAAATAGTAAGGATCGCGACCCGCGAAGAGCACCGAATGTGACAGCTGTCGTGCTTGCCAGCGGCCAGTCGCGGAGAATGGGTGCTCGCAATAAGCTGCTGGAGGACTTTCGAGGCAAGCCATTGGTCCGCTATGCCGTGGAAGCGGCATCGGCCAGTACTGCTAATCACGTTGTTGTTGTGACGGGATATGACGAAGAGCCAATTCGCAGAGCGCTAGAGGGGATCACTATTACCTTCGCACACAATGATCGCTACGAAGCAGGGCTGGCGACGTCATTGGTTCGTGGAATAAGCGCCGTTCCGAAGGAATCAGACGGCGTTTTGATCTTGCTCGGTGACATGCCACTTGTGGCAGCCAGTCTAATTGACAAGATGATCGCTGCCTTTGCCCCGGACGACGGACGCGGTATTTGTGTCCCAATCTACAATGGCAGGCGAGGTAACCCGGTGCTCTGGTCGTCTGCTTATTTTGCAACATTGGCGCAGTTGCGGGGCGATATCGGAGCCAGGCATCTCTTGTCCGAATACGTCGAGGATGTTGCTGAGGTCGCCGTTGATACCGATGCAATATTCGCGGACATCGATACGCCGGAGGCGTTGGCGGAATTGCGAGGTGCGTCCGATCGATGAGCCTGTCCGTCAACAGCTCGCCTATCCATCGCCAGCTCGCCTATCCATCACCAGCTCAATGTCGGATCGGATCGCGGGGGCGGCTCGTTTGGCAACTTCGGAAGGCCAAAACAACATGAACATAGGTGAGGCAGCGAGGCAGTCGGGCCTGCAAACGACAGCTATTCGTTACTATGAGCAGATAGGATTGGTGTGTGCTACTCGGAGATCCAACGGCTACCGAGACTATTCGCAGGCCAATGTCAATCAACTTCGGTTTGTCCAGCAGGCGCGAAATCTGGGATTCGATATCGAAGATTGCCGAATTCTGCTCGAACTCTACTCGGATCCCAATCGTGCAAGTGCCCAAGTCAAAGCAATAGCCAAGGATCGTTTGGCTTCGGTCGACAAGAAATTGGCTGAGCTGGAGGCAATGCGCCTCGTGCTTTCGAGACTAGTGGAGCAATGCAGAGGAGATGATCAGCCAGACTGCCCGATCATCGAGTCACTTGCAGGTGACAGATCCGTTTGATCGAGGCCGTCTTGATTGTGCTATGCCAAATTGCAGGATCAATTGACGCAAAGGCCTTACTCCCACAAGTGCCTTGCGCCCGCGGCTCAAAAAAGGGATGGTGCGACGCATGATCAAGGACGTTGCCTGCGTTGACTGTGATATTCACCCCAATGTTCCGGGCCTCGAATCATTGCTCCCCTACATGGAACCGCATTGGGCAGAAACGCTGCAGCAGCGCGGGATGCATGAACTCGATTCTATCGCCTATCCAATTCGGTCTCCATTGAGCGCCCGTGCGGATTGGCAGGCGCCAAGCGGCAAGTCAGCGACGACTTTAGATCAAGTTCAAAAGCAGCTTCTCGATCCATTTCAAATCGAGATCGCCATTTGTAATTGCCTCTATGGGGTTCAGCTGCCATTCAGCGAAGACATGGCCGCAGCTTATTCACGTGCGGTCAACGACTGGCTGGTTGCGGAATGGTTGGATCGGGAGCCCCGCCTGCGAGCTTCGATTGTTGTGCCTGTGCAAGGTGTGGACGTTGCAGTCGCGGAAATAGAGCGTTGTGCATCAGACAAGCGGTTTGTCCAGATCTTACTCCTGGTCATGGGCGAAACGATGCTTGGTCGGCGCCACCATTGGCCAATCTATGCCGCTGCGGAGAAACACAACCTGCCCGTGGGAATTCACGCTGGTAGCAGCTACCGCCATCCAGTCTCTCCGGTCGGATGGGGCTCGTTCGTCTCGGAGGACTACATTAACCAATCGATTGCGTTTCAATCTCAGTTGGCAAGCCTCATAGCGGAAGGCGTTTTCAAAAGATTTCCAAACCTCAAAGTGGTCATGCTGGAATCTGGCATAACGTGGTTGCCCTCGTTCTTGTGGCGCTTCAAAAAGTACTGGCGCGGACTTATGATGGAGGTGCCGTGGGTCGATCGCGCGCCCGAGGAAATCGTATACGACCATGTTCGGTTCTCGCTGCAACCGTTCGATGCGCCTGATGATCCTGAAACGGTCTTGCGTGTCTTCGATCACATTGGCTCGGACGAGATTGTCGTTTTTTCCACTGACTATCCGCATTGGCAATTCGATGGAGACGATATCTTGCCAAAAGGTTTGCCTGAAGACCTGATGCGCAAGATACTGGTTGATAATCCTCGTAAGACCTATCGTCGGCTCGCGGACCATGGTGAGGTCGGCATTGAGGGAGGAGTTGGAAGATGAATATTCATGTCCCGCCGCGACACGATACAGAAACGTCGTCACGTCTGGGCCTGGCAATCGCCGATGGCGATATTCATCCTCGCCCTAAAAGCAGCCGCTCTCTGGATCCGTACCTATCGTCGCGCTGGCAGAGTCATCTGGCGACCTACGGAATGCCCCCCCGGCACGGCTATCAATCGGGCCCACTCTATCCCAAGGGGAATCCCGATGCATCACGACGAGACGCGTACGCACCGAATGGAGATCTACCGGGCGCCAATCTGAGCTTCATGCGAGAGCAGTTGTTGGACCGCTATAATGTCGAGCTTGGCATCCTTAATGCCATTACGCCAGCGCCGGGGAATGCTCAAAACCGCGAACTCGCTATCGCCTTGGCGCACGCAATGAATGCTTGGCAGCAAGCGGAATGGACTTCGCAGGAACCTCGTCTCAAGGCCTCGATCGTCGTGCCGTATGAAGATGGTGCAGCGGCAGCAGGAGAGATCGACGCTTGGGCGAGTCACAAAGATTTCGTTCAAGTCCTTCTAATGAGCCGCACTGCTGAGCCGTTGGGCCAACGCAAGTATTGGCCGATTTACGAGGCAGCTTGCCGTAACGATATTGCCGTTGGCATTCACGCCTTTGGCTACGGTGGATATCCGATCACTGGTGGCGGTTGGCCTTCTTATTACATCGAAGAGATGAGCGGCCACTCTCAATGCTGTCAGAGCGTTCTTGCCAGTATGGTTTTGGAAGGTGTATTCGAGGCGTTTCCGTCGCTTCGTCTGGTTTTAATTGAGGCGGGGTTCGCCTGGTTGCCATCGTTGGTGTGGCGACTTGATAAGCACACGTGCAAATTCCGAAGCGAGCTGCCCCATCTGAAGCGAATGCCCTCCGACTATATCAGGCAGAATGTCTGGATCACCACGCAGCCAATGGAGGAGCCGAACAGACGGCGTCACTTGAACGATATTATCGAGTGGATCGGCTGGGATCGACTTATCTTTGCCACGGACTACCCGCATTGGGATTTCGACGATCCAGAGCAAGCGCTACCAATTCGAATTGATGGAGAACAGCAAAAGAAGTTTTATCGCGAGAACGCGCGGACCGTATACGGCGTCTAGCGAAATCGGAGCGAACGGCGTGACCCGACATGTTGTTGCAACTGTCGATGAAATTCTTCCGGGCGATCGCAAGTTGGTCACGGTTGCTGGGCGTGATGTTGTGGTGTTCAATCTAAGCGGCGAATATTTCGCGATATTGGATCGCTGCCCGCATCAAGGAGGCAGCTTGTGCCGCGGTGTGCTGACCGGTTTCGTGCAGTCCGAAATGCCTGGTGAATATGTATACACGCGACCTGGAGAATTTATTCGCTGCCCCTGGCACGGTTGGCACTTCGATGTCAGGACCGGCGAATCTTGGGGCGACCCGAACCGCGTGTACACAAAACGCTATCCTGTGGATGTTGCCGCCGGCGGCGAACTCGTGGCAGGTCCATACAAGGCCGAAACGCTTCCAGTCAGCATCGACAAGCAATATGTTGTCGTCGAGGGCTGAGAGTGAGCCTTGACGTATCGGACAGAGTGGTCTTGGCGCGCACATTGGCTATAATGGATGCTGGTCTGATGCATCCTACAAACTGGCACTTTCTAGATGAATGAGCCCGCAACAGCTCAAAGCTTTGGTCCTTGGTGTCCTGGTATCACATCGGATTTACCGCGGGAGTATCTGCCACTCGCGACGATCTATCGACCTGAAAATGTCAAAACAACAATCTCAGAGGCTCACGAGTTGCGTGACTTCTGCGGGCTTGCCTCGCATGAGCTCGTCGCATTTCGTCCCGAGCGGTTGATTATTCATGAGCTTTTGATCCGTGTAGCAGGAGATCTTGCTGTCTACGAAGGACGAAAGTACGAGGATCTTGGAATCAACTCGCGTCGTATGACATCGACAATTCTCAAAAATTATATTTCTCCTCACAATGCCGAACTTGTTGCCGTATTCCGGGAGCATCAGAAGCAGGCACGGCAAAAATTGGCTGCAGAACTCGAAGCCAAGCGATGGCAATCAAAGTCACCCGTTGCTCAGCAAGTAGCGCCGTCATTCATAATGCGCTTGCTCCGTCGTCGATTGCCGTCGCCTATTCCTGACACACCAACGGCGCCTGGTAGCGATCAGCTTCAAGGATGGCTTGAGTCCTGGCAATCGACCAGCAGAATGAGCACGGATAACTTCGAAAGGACCTGCCTGGAGGCACTTGGCCGGGTTGTCCGCGGCATCGCCGGCCGCCATGGCCGACTCGTTGGTGGCGAAAGTCTTATCGTGGAGCTGGCGGCGACATTGGTCGACAATATCCACGGGAGCTACGTTTTAGGACAGGCTATAGAGCCACACTTCCGAGCTGGCGTGCAAGCGGAAGGCTACCACGTTCTCCCGCGCCAGGCAGATCCGGTAGTGATGAATGTGAAGGGCGCTTCGGCTGCAGGCAAGAGCACACTGCGCCCGTTGCAACACAAGCTCGCAGACCGGATCGGCGTGAATTGGGACGACTTTGCTGTGATCAGTCCCGACATTTGGCGCAAATTTTTGCTGGACTATTCCACTATCGGCCCTGCTTTCAAGTATGCAGGCATGTTGGCTGGCCATGAACTCGAGGTGGTAGATCGAAAGCTTGATCGTTACATGGCAGAAAAAGCTGCCAAGGGTGATATGACCCATTTGCTCATCGATCGATTTCGATTTGACAGTTTTGTCCCTGAGGTTAACGCCGACGAACCAGTGCGTCTGCTGACGCGATTTGGCAATTTAGTCTACTTGTTTTTCATGATCACGCCGCCTGAGTCGACTGTGGAGCGCGCCTGGCGCAGGGGGCTGATGGTGGGGCGTTACAAGTCGGTTGACGACCTTCTCGGTCATAATATCGAGGCGTTTTCTGGCATGCCGGATCTCTTTTTTACTTGGGCTTTGCGCACAGACAAGCGTGTCCACTTTGAGTTTTTGGACAACAGTGTACAGCTAGGCAACGTGCCGAACACAGTGGCCTTCGGTTGGAATGGTGAGATGAACATTCTTGATGTTGCAGGGATGCTAAATGTTGATCGATTCCGGAAGGTCAATGTGCGCGCCAAATCGCCGGAAGAGGTCTGTGAGGGGTACAGCATGGCGCCAGAGGACAACACGGCATTTCTGAAAAGATGTGCCCGTATGCTTCCGGTTATCAATTTTGCGGATCGTTTTACCGGCCGCATTTATGCGCGTATCGAGGGCGGCCATTGGGCATGGCGCGATCCACCAATGCTGGCTGGCGCGCTCCGCGATCATCAAGTTCGGGTCGGGCTCACGGCTTTGGGGTTGCCGGAAGACATACATTGGCCGAAAGGGGCGAAACGTGTTGACAAGTTGGACGAGGCGGCATCCCAAACACTGGGGGCATGGGGCGCGGCCGCACTTAGTCCGGCGGCAGGAAGTTTTGGGCATTAGTGTCAGTTGTGTAACCGCGGCTAAGCGCGTGTCAAAGCGAGAGTTTAGATTTATAGCGCTAATGAATTTGCTCAATTTGCTATCAGCCAAAGATCTTGCAACATTCTTTGTCAGTATCTCGGTGGCGACTGCTTGGATGCTAAGGATCCATTATTCTTTGAAGCCTATCGCGCACAGTTGAAAGATGACTGTGCATGGCCGCCGCCGCTGCATCTGCGTCTCGTCTCACAATCGACTGGACAATAACATCATGCTCTCTAAAACTGATGTAGTCTGACGCCGGTCCTTGCGTGGCACGAGCCTGCTCCCAGACTGTTGCACGGCGTACGAGATTCAAAGTCTCAAAGAGGTTCAGCAAAAGTTTATTTTGGGTGGCCTGCGCGATAGCGCGATGCAAGTTCATATCCCACATCTCGTAGCCGCGCCAGTCAATGGAGCCAGAGCAGAACCGATGGCAGCGTGAGATTTCCTTGAATCCGGAATCATTTCCATGAATGGATGCGAGACGCGCGATCTGAGGTTCGATTGCCATTCGGGCCTCCATAACCTCGCGAGGGCTCGTATGCTCGGTCAAATAATTCACGTCAGCCAGGTTGAGGACGAAGCGCGGGCCCACGAATGTGCCGCGGCCGACGTGCCGCCAGATCATGCCTTCGGCTTCCAGGATCGCGAGTGCTTTGCGCAGCCGGGCGCGCGTCACGCCAAGACGCTCTGCCATAATGCGCTCGACGGGCAATCGCTCATTAAGGGCGAAATTTCGATGACTTATGTAGTCCCTTAGCGCCGATAGTACGTTTTCGTCACTACCATTGTTCATTATGCTGAGTTACCGAGACGACCAATTCTATGATTGGTTGACTATTTTAGGTTCTAATTCGCTCAAGATCCATAATAAGTGTTAGAAAGCTAGTAAGTTGATCAATCGCGGCTCAACCAATGGGGCATTGGTTGGCGGCTGCGAGAATGTGCTGCAGGGAGTGAGGTGATGCGGTTTGCGACAGTCCGGTTCGGTCAGCGCGTGGGCCCGGCAATTGTTCGACCAGATGGTCGACTCCTTGATATCGCGAGGGCGGGGGCAGCGGCAATTGAGGTGGATTTGCTCGCAAAGAATGCGGAGCTGCCCCGAAGCGTGCTCGATATCGTGACAGGCGGCGCACCAATGTTGGAGTTGTGCGGCTTGCTCGAGGCCAACGCAACCCATCCGGCACTGGCGGAGTGTGTTGTACCGGCTGACGCCCCACTGCTGGCCCCAATACCGAGACCGGCGAAGAATGTGTTTTGTGTTGGCAAGAATTACCGCGCGCACATTTCCGAAGGCAGTGTTGCCCAAGGCATTGCGGACGTTGTGCCAGAACGGCCAGTCTTCTTCACCAAGCCTCCAACGGCAGTCATCGGCCCGCAGGATCCCATCTTGCGCCAGCCTGATGTATCTGAAAAGCTGGACTACGAAGTCGAGCTTGGTGTTGTGATTGGCAGGCGAGGACGCAATATTCCGCCCTCGGAGGCACTAGATTACGTTTTTGGCTACACCATCATAAACGACGTTAGCGCCAGGGACGTTCAACGGATGCACGGCGGCCAGTTCTTCAAAGGAAAGGCTATGGACGGATCTTGTCCGATTGGCCCCCACATCGTGACTCGTGACGAGATTCCGGATGTCGCCGCACTCAAAATTACACTTTCGGTGAACGGTGAAATTCGCCAGAATGGAAATACGCGCGACATGATCTTTTCACTGCCCGATCAAATTGCATCGTTGTCTGAGGGTATGACGATCGAGCCTGGTGATCTCATTGCAACGGGAACGCCGTCTGGCGTCGGATATGCCATGGACCCACCGCATTTCCTTAAGGACGGTGATGAGGTAACGTGCGAGGTAGAGGGCGTCGGCATTCTTAGCAATCCCGTGAGAGATATTGGGGAATAGGTGTTTGCCGTTTGAGCCCACTTGAGCGCGGCGCGAAGATTGCGCCCAAGCGTCTGGCCTGAAACAACCTGGCCAGACATAAACAGACATAAGTTGTCTAGATCAAAATGGGAGGATTAAAAAAATGATGTGCTTACCAAAGTCACGATCAGTCGTGACAGCGTGCGCAGCGCTGGCACTCTTTGCGGCTGCTGCGACGTCGGCATCGACCCAAGAAAAAGGGTCAATGACCGTTGCGTTCGGCGATGTGCCTGGCGGTGAAATGACCAACTTCATGATTGCCGTGGCGCGAGCGAAGGAACGTGGCGTTAAAGTCAAGACCGTCTTTCTCAAGTCCGAGGACTTGGCGGCGCAGGCGGTCGTTAGCGGCGACGCTGATATTGGTGTCGGCACACCTTACGCTTTGATCCAGCGTGTCAAAGCACCAATCCGGATGTTCTATCAGCTCTCGATGCTGCGGTTTTACCCGGTGGTTAACGCCGAAAAGTACAAGTCTTGGAAGGACCTGAACGGTGCAAACGTTGCGGTCCACGGTCGCGGATCGGGGACTGAAGCAATTATGCAATGGATGGCAAAGCAGAATGGCGTAAAATACGCCTCAGTAAGCTATGTCCCAGGCTCAGGAGTGCGGGCAGGCGCGCTGCTCCAAGGTCGCATAAATGTTTCGATCGTTGATTATGAACGTAAGCGTCTACTTGAGCGTAAAGCTCCGGGCAAGTTCGTGTTTCTGCCCCTTCCTGACATCAAGGCGACTGACGAGGCGCTCTACGCAAACGTCAATTGGTTGAAGAAGGAGAAGGCTGCTGTCTCGGTTCTGGTCGAGGAGCTGATCAAGACGTGGCGTGAGATCAATGCCAATCCTAAAGCGGTTGTTGAACTTCGCAACAAATACAACGTACTGCCGAATATCGAGAAAGTAGAACTAGACGAATTACTGCCGGCCTTTACGCAAGGTGTGGAAATCGATCTGTTTCCGAGCGATGGCGGGACAGACCAGTCCGTTAAGCAGGACTTCAACTTCTTCACCACGTCGGGTTCGCTCGAAGGAAACCCGGATGATCTCAAGGTGGAAGATTTTTGGTACCTCGAACCAGCCAAGACAGCCGTCAAGAACCTCTCGAAGAGTTAGCCGGATAGAGCAGTCTTGGGGGCGCGGAGATATAGACAATCAGATTGATTGCTCTCCCATCCCTCGTCTTCTTTAAAACCGGCCGGCGCCTCGGCGCCGGCCGGTCGCCTAAAGTTCTGGTACCGGCTTGAGTGGAAAGCATCGATAATGTCGACGCAATCGATTACAAAAGCAGACGATGGCGCCCTATCAGCGACGCGTTCTGGTAAGTCAACGTTTCGTATGAGCGGTCGGACGTTGCGCATCCTCTCGGTTGTCGTCCTTTTCGGAGCATGGGAAATTGCCGGACGAATTCCCATCAGCGTGGCATTTCCCACGTTCAGTGCAACGATGGTGGCTCTGGTTGATTTGATCGCGAGCGGTCGTCTCTTTGAAGCCTACGCAGAAACGCTAAAACCGCTTGCTTTAGGTGTCGGAATATCAGCATTCTTCGGCGTCGCTATCGGCGTCAGCATGGGCCTCAACAAGCTTTTTAGATGGTTCTGGGAACCGATCTTCGTTGTGTTGCAGGCCTCGCCCGTCGCGGCGCTCATACCGTTGATTACATATGCTTACGGTATAGGACTAACAGCAAAAACCGTTGCAGTGATCATTTTGGCCGCGCCCATCATCGTGCTCAACACGTACAAGGCTGTCGGCAATGCAAGTCCTATGTTGATCCAGATGTGTCGTTCGTTTCAGGGCACGCGATTGCAAGAAATATGGAAGGTCATTGTTCCGAATGCCGCGCCGGTGATCTTTGCTGGGCTGAGACTCGGCGTAGCAGCAGGTTTCATCGGTGTTATCCTCGCGGAGTTGCTCATCACTCCTACGGGAATTGGCGATGTTATTTCCTATAACCGCTCAATCGCCGAATACGCGCATATGTATGCGGCAGTATTCTCAATCATCGTGTTTTCCGCAGTCATGGTCGGACTGCTGGAGCAGGTAGAAATCAAGTATTTCCGACCCGAGAAAAGGAAGGGACTCTGATGACCGCGACGGTCGCTATCGCGCAAACGACAAGCGCTTCCACCGCGGAGCCCGCTGCTGAAAACATTGTCGAAGTGCGGAATTTAACTAAGTACTATGGTGAGGATATTCACGCGCTTGATTCTGTCAATCTGCAGTTTCCCGCTGGTCAGATGACCACATTGCTGGGTCCCAGTGGGTGCGGAAAGACCACACTACTCAAGATCATCGCCGGCTTGCTGGAGCCCAACAGTGGCGATGTTCTCATTAACGGCAAGCCGGTTCAGGGTCCAGGACCGGAGAGAGCATTCGTCTTTCAAGATTTTGCTCTTCTGCCGTGGGCGACGGTTATACGGAACGTTGCATTTGGTCTTGAGTTGAGCGGTATGGGGAAGCGTGAGCGTGAAGAAATCGCCACACGGTACATCGCCAGGGTGGGGCTCGCCGGATTCGAACTAAAATACCCGCATGAACTGTCCGGTGGCATGCGCCAACGGGTCGGATTGGCGCGTGCGCTCGCCGTCAATGCAGATGTTCTGTTGATGGACGAGCCGTTCTCGGCTGTGGATGAGCAGACGCGGCGCAAATTCCAGGAGGACCTTCTGCAACTGCTGGCAGTTGAAAAGAAGACAGTCATCTTTGTGACTCATTCGATCGAAGAGGCTGTCTATGTTTCAGATCGAATTGTTTTGCTTTATCCGCGCCCCGGACGTGTCCACTCGATAATTCGTCCACAGGTGTCGCGTGACGGCACGGCTGACGAGATTCGCCGTGACAAGGCATATCTCGATACGGTCGAGGAAATCTGGAGCAATCTGCGCAAGTTCTTGGATTGAGGTTGGGTCATGACAATTAGCGGTGTGCGTATTCCTCCTGTCTTTTCCCTTCTGATTTGGATCGGACTATGGGAAGTTGTGGGCCAGCTGAAACTCGCTTTCATTCTGCCGCCGTTTTCTAGCGTCATTGTGGAGCTGTTCTCTTTAGTCCAGCGACCGGACTTCCAGGTTGCCGCACTCCAAACGCTCGAGTCGTTTGCCATTGGAATGTCAATTGCCATAGTAGGCGGTATTGCAATTGGCTTTTTGATGGGGCGCAGCGAGATCGCAAACAGTATACTTGGAATGTGGGTCAATATATTCGCGAGCGCGCCGCTCTCGTCATTGGTGCCGGTCTTAATGTTGTTATTCGGACTGGGCCAGACGACGATCATCGTAACGGTTGTCCTTTTCGCCATTTGGATCATCGCGTTGGATACTTACGCGGGAGTGCGCCATATTTCGACCTCGCTTGCAGAAATGGGGCAATCATTCGGGGCCAGCCGATGGCAGCTGCTGACCAAGATTTTGTTTTGGGCCGCGTTGCCTGAGATCTTGGCAGGTATCCGGATGGGCCTCATTCGCGCCGTCAAAGGCATCGTGATCGGCCAGCTCCTGGTATCTATCGTTGCGCTTGGTCGTCTCTTCCGCACATTCTCAGACAATTTCCAGTTTGAAGAGTTTTGGGCTCTCACACTGATTTTATTCGTGTTTGTGTTGTCGTTTTTGGTGTTGGTTGGGTGGTTGGGGGGTGGGGTTGGGTGG
>JBPCWA010000318.1:0-2618 GCA_051009975.1 Hyphomicrobiaceae bacterium | reverse complement strand
GGCCTGCAGGTCCAGTTGATCCTGCGTCTTCTCGCGCACGCAACGCAAATTCCCACATTGCATTCTGCGCGGCAAACCTACGATGCCAACAAACCTCCGTATAGGCTATTAAAGGAAGCATTATTGTCTTAATGGCAGGTCTGAAATCGACAGATAAACGGACTATTGTCAGTTTGTGCATAGAGTCTCAGAAATGCCATAAGCGGACATTCGCTGATTGTATCTGGGAATGACAACTATATTAAACGGCACATTTAAGTCGTCCGAGTCTGGGCTACCTTTGTTCCACGGTATCCCTCGGAAGTTCCCCGAAAGAGCGTCGGTAGTAGGCTGCGAAGCGACCCAGATCGTGGAAGCCGCAATCGACGGCAGACTCCGTCACCGGCGCATGTGCACTTCCTGAACTGGCAAGAATCCTTAAACGCGCCTCGCTGAGTCGATAGTGCTGAACGAACTCATAGGGCGGGACGCCACATTCTCGAAGAAAAGCGCGGTACAGAGCTTTTTGCGGAATGTCTATTGCCTGGCAAATGGCTCTAACACTGATTTCCGCCGGAGACGTGGAGTGAATAACCTCAAGGGCGCGGCGAAAGATCAAATCATAGCGCCGGCGGGCGTCCTTCTCCTCCTCGCCGCTAGATATAGTATTGAGAACGTCTAGTAAGACGTCGAAAACCTGGTCTTCCGTAGGGTGTGCGGAGCCGTTTCCAAAAGCCTTGATGATGGCCCATGTTCGTTTGCGTAGAGCCGGTCCTGCATCTAGTGCCAGGGGAACCGCAAGATGTGCCTGCTCAATCGACAACTCTTCCCGGTCGGCCAATGTCAACAAGTCGTCATTTGACGTCATAAACGAAAAATACTCGACGCCTCCGCCATACAAGGAGTGCTGGTCTTCACCCTTCGGAAAAACGAGAACGGAGGAATCCGGAGAGGCATTGCCGAAATGCCGCGCTGATCCAGCCAGGCTGGTTGCTACTCCTATAGTTACCCCGTCCAACGAAAGCGGTCCCGTCAGCTCCAAATGTCCAGAGGTTTGTCCAGCGGAAATCAAAGCCCCGTGCAAATTGTCATGCGTTGCCCAGCCGCTTATGGATTGCGCGGAAAGTTGCCTGACCGAGAGTTCCGCGCCGTTCACAGCGCCCGAAAGTTGCTCGAAACTATGGAAGCGTATCCGCTGCATATGCCAACCAGGGTCCTTGAAAATCAAATCCCACTTTACTGTCCGATAGTACGTAGTGAAAGGCACCGTTTTGCTCTAATTTTCGTAAGAGATGAAAAATGGATTTGATCGCTGGAAGTTCGAAATGATTGGAAAAAGCGCGTTGTTCGCGGCGTTGGCAGCCGTTGTTTTGATAACGGTTTCTCATGCGAAACCTCCCGAACCATCACCCTTCTCAGTCAGTCCAAAGTCCGGTCCCAGTGCCATCGGGCCGCTCAGTTTCGATGCAGGGTATCCCGACACCGCAACGGCGGAACTTCTGTTCGATCAAATGCACTTTCAGCGCGCTGTCCAGACCTACATCTGGGGTACGGCTTATGTGAATGCCATGGGACTGCTGAAGGGGTTCGGGGAGCACGGTGTAACTCCCGAGAACCGTCACATGCTGGTGTTCCCCTATCGTGCCGGACCACAGCACATCGGCATGACTTGGAACGAAACGACCCCCTATTTCTTTTTCATAATGGATCTTGGAAAGGACGGCCCGATCGTCGTTGACTTCCCCGGTGGTGAAATCCTCGCGCATTTCGTGGATTTCAAGATGCGCGGCATCGGCGAAGTCGGCGCAGTGGGTCCCGACGGCGGTAAGGGCGGAAAGTATTTACTGTTGCCACCCAATCACGATGGGGACGTCCCGGACGGGTACTACGTTTACCGATCCCGATCGAACCTTGTCTTCATGTACGGGCGCGCGCTTCGGGAAGGCATCGAGGGTGACGACGTCCTCACAACCTTGGAAACTATCGTTTTCTATCCGCTGGCAGACGCCAAGAATCCGCCGGCGCGTGCGACGCAAGTTTCGATCAAAGAAGAGAAATTCGACTCAGATTGGCCGAAGGACATCGGTTTTTGGGACTACCTTTTCGAAGTCATGAACCGCGATGTGGTGGAGGCCATCGACAAACCGTTTCACGACTGGATGATGCCACTCGGCTACACGCACGGCGAGCCATTTGAACCAAACGAGAAACAGAAGGAAATCTTGGCTAAGGCGGCGCGTGTTGGCGCGGCGATGATGGTCAATTTGGCCTATAACAACGCCGAACGGAACCCGACCGCGCGCTGGTGGGACGACCGCGAGTGGGAAACCATTGTTAGCGTAACCACGGCTGACATGGAAACCGACACGACACTCGAGCTCACAGACCGGGCCTCGAACTGGTACCAGATCACAATGAACGCTGCCTATCTGTATGGGCGAACGGAACCGTTGATCGGAGAGGGTACCAACTACGTTAGCGGCTTCCGCGATGGCGACGGTGATTATCTGGATGGTGGCCGGAATTACAAGCTGACGGTTCCTGCCAATGTTCCGGCACGTCGCTTTTGGGCGTCCACGGTCTACTCCAACGCCTCCCGGAGTTTCGTGCAAACCGACCAGCGTATCGCTACGCGCGAC
>JBPCWA010000317.1:0-8238 GCA_051009975.1 Hyphomicrobiaceae bacterium | reverse complement strand
GATATGCGGCACCAGTTGCCACGGCACGGTCCGAGACAATGTACGCCACGACCATCGGGCGGGATCGACCCAACCTTAGTCCGCCGATGGCTGGGGCCTGAGCGAATATTAAGCCGGTCCCAACTGGCGACATTTCGGACCCGCCAAATGTCCGGCCCGTGAGCACAGTCGATGCGGCGGTTCTGTGCGCTCGACGGTTCGATAGAAATCGCAATCTGCATGATAGCTACGATTGCTGTGGCTACAACAAGGATTGTGATTTTTCTCATGGAATCTTCCGATCTATCTATCCCTCGGATTGAGCCTCCTCGCAGCTCGAAAAGACGATATGTCAAAACTGCTCAGACCTTCGCCTTTAGGGCAATTTTTGGTAAACGGAGCACCATTTTCGCAGCTCTATGGGAGATCGTTGTGCTGCGCCAATCGTGCGATCGGCCCGTTCGGCACAGGCTCCCCGAACACGAGGAGTTTAGGTTAGACATCGCTGACGGTTCAAGCTGTGAGATGTGCCACGTGCGCAATCGTTGGCCACGTCCGGTCCATCAGCCCCCCCAACGGCTCAATTTTGATTAACCTTTGCGCCATGGCGCTCGATCGGCAGTCCTTGATTTGCGCGGAAAGCCCCCACTGTTGCGTGCATCGTCGATGCGGTTTGGTTCGAAGTCTTCAAACCTATGACCAGAGGCGTCGGCCTACTGCATCACAGCATTTCGTCATCGATGTAGCCGCTGCTCCATTCTTCTGGAGCAAGCTTGTCGGACAACCTTCTAAGACGCCGACCAGTTTGGTGCCGCCAGGCCATTTGTCATACATGCTGCCCGGGCTGTATTAGCGAGCAAGCAAGCAATAGTCATCGGACCAACACCACCCGGTACAGGCGTTATCGCGCCAGCCACTTCGACCGCTTCGGCGAAGGACACGTCGCCCACTAGGCGCCGTTTCTCGTTATTGTCAGTTACGCGATTGATCCCGACATCAATAACAGTTGCTCCTGGCTTGATCCAATCGCCACGTACCATTTCCGGCCGCCCAACGGCAGCCACGATGATGTCGCCACGACGACAAACAGCCTCCAAATCGGCCGTGCGTGAATGTGCGATGGTGACTGTGCAGTTCTGCTGCAGCAACAACTGCGCCATGGGTTTACCGACGATGTTCGAACGTCCGACGACTACCGCGTTCTTGCCGCTGAGGGTATTGTGATAATCGCGCAGAATAAGAATACAGCCAAGTGGTGTACACGGTACGAAAGCTTCTTCAAGCTGGCCCGAAGCTACGAGCCCGACATTCATCGGGTGAAATCCGTCAACATCTTTCGCCGGGCAAATCGCTCGAAGTACCGTCTCGGAGCTAATATGCTCGGGAAGCGGCAACTGAACCAGAATTCCGTGAACCGCTGGGTCCGAATTGAGCTCTTCCACGCAATGAAGTAACTCTAATTCGGATGTATTCGGTGGCAATTTTCGATCAATCGCGGTTATGCCGGCCTCAATGGCCTGCTTCGATTTGTTTCGCACATAGACTTGGCTAGCGGGATCCTCGCCCACCAGGACGACCGCCAATCCCGGAACGATCGAATGATCGACGTTCAACCTTGCAACGGTCTCAGCGATCCGACGGCGCAGCGTTTGAGCGAATGCCTTACCGTCAATAATGTCTGCTTGAGGCATAACTCTACCCTGTCAAGTAATTTGTTAATTCGGTCCTGGCAGATCGGATGAGTAATCGTGCCTTCTTCTTCATCCAGGTCATTAGACTGACTGCCTCCAGAAGGCTTTACTACTTCACTTGGCATTTAACTCATTTGCGCAACCCTACCTACCCATCGCTCACATTCTCAGCAGAGACCCGGACGGCGTGGGCAAATGATTGGGCCGACGACCTTGGCGATAGAAGTAAAAAGCGGTCGTAACTGCTTCGCAGTATTATGACGGCGACGTGCTCCATGACAGTTCGCGCGATCCGGTCTTCTGGAAAGATTCTTGGATCGAGATCAAGAGGGCAAATTCTCTCAAGTGCGGAGCGGGCCTGCGCCCCTTCAACGCTCAACATCACCCAGCTGTCGGATTGATCGACGAGATAGGCGAGGCCCCCGAGTTGGCGAGAGATTGGCGCTAAGGGATCGTGTCCTGGATCTTTGAATAGGACAAAGACCTGATCGCGTGCCAATCTAAGGAAACGAATGTCATCCGCGTTCGAGATCGTGAGGTGTCCGACTTCGGGCAAACTGGTTCCATAGGCCTGTCTCACACGGGCTGCGACGTCATCTAGCCCATGACTGGGAATAGCAATGGAAACCACCGCAATGCCGGTGACCGACTGCACTGTTAGTGCCTCGAAACGAAGGTTCATGTCCTCGAGTGGATCGCAGGCTTCTAGAGTAAACTCAACCACGCAATAGCGCTCCTTCGGGATCATAGAAGTGTGGAGATACAATCTCAACGTCGACGCTGCGATCGCGAACTGGGTCAGCGGCTGTCACGATCTCTCCTCTACGAGTGCCGCCCCGCTCAATAAATCCAAGCCCAATCGAATGGCCGAGTGTCGGCGAAAAGGCAACAGATGTCATGTAGCCTTGGTCGTTCGCCAATGTTTCATCGGCGCCCTTCTCCATGCCCTTATTGATAAAGTGCGCTCCGGCACTCAGTTCTTTCCCGCGATCAACCGGACGGAACCCCATCAGTTTCAAGCCATCGTCGCGATTCAGTGCCGGACGTTCAGATAGGACATTCCCGATGCAGTCTTTTTTCTTTGACACCAGCCGTTCCAGACCGAGATCGCGCGCAGTCGTTTGACCATTGAGCTCATTACCGGCAGCATGGCCCTTCTCGATGCGCATCACGCCGAGAGCCTCGGTCCCGTATGCGACGGCATCAAATTCTTTACCAGCAGACAAGAGAACTTTCATGAGTGAATTCCCGTAACGCGTCGGTACGGCAATCTCATATGCAAGTTCTCCCGAGAATGAGATACGAAACAGCCGCGAGCGAATCCCTCCGCAGATTGTGACTTCGCCGCATGCCATGAATGGAAATGCTTCATTTGATATGTCAAATTCTCGATCTACGACCTTTTCCAGCAACCGTCGCGCGTTTGGGCCCGCAACAGAAAGTTGTGCCCATTGCTCCGTCGTGGAAATCAAGTGAACATCAAGATTTGGCCAAAGACATTGGCGACAGAATTCCATATGGCGGAAAACACTGACAGCATTCGCCGTAGTCGTCGTGATGACGAAATGATGCTTGCCGAGACGGGCCGCCGTGCCATCGTCCAGGACGATCCCGTCTTCGCGAAGCATGAGACCATAACGCACTCTTCCTACAGCAAGCTTTGCAAAGCCGTTTGCATAGATCTTGTTCAAGAACTCGACCGAGTCTTTTCCTTGGACGTCAATCTTGCCGAGAGTTGTGACATCGCAGATACCGACGGACGAGCGGGTTTGACGGACCTCGCGGTCAACGCTCTCGCGCCAATGCGTCTCACCGGACCGGCGGTACCATTGGGCCCGAAGCCACATACCCGCTTCAACAAAGACTGCACCTTGCTCCGCTGCCCATTGATGACTCGGCGTCTTTCGTACTGGACGGAAGTGTTTGCCGCGGGCACGACCAGCGAACGCGCCAATGGGCACCGGTGTGTATGGCGGGCGAAAAACAGTGGTTCCTGTCTCTGATACCGAACATCCTGCGCACTCGGAGAGAACGCCGAGCGCCAGAACGTTCGCCGTTTTCCCCTGATCGGTAGCCATCCCGACAGTGGTATAGCGTTTTAGGTGCTCGACAGATTGAAATCCTTCCTGATGTGACAGTGAGATGTCCTTTGTTGTCACGTCATTCTGCATATCTACCCAGGCGCGATCGCGGCTTTCCGCGACACGCCAAAAGGCGCTAACATTGACTGCCTCGTCCGAGGCCGACGCAGGTGAGTCTGCATAAGGTGAGTGACCCAAATCCCTTACGGCTTTTTGCGCGCACTCGTGCCCATCCCGAATCGCAGCCCCGAGAGAAAACTTGCCATTCGCAGCGCCTGCCACCACCATTCCGACAGGCAAGCTTGATCCAGGCACAAAGGCTGCGATCTCAGCATTCCAAACCGGCAACGCCCGTTGGTGGCAAGTCAAGTGCACATTCGGATTCCAACCACCAGAAACGGCGAGGCAATCGACATTGAGCGATTGGCCATTGCCTAGGACGATGGATCGAAGTCCGCGACGGCCGCGAGTATCGACGATTTGCTGCCCCACAATTGCACGCACGCCAGCTGGTGCGGCGACCGAGACGCCCGGGCGCACATCGACTATTGCGACAACCTCAACGCCGTGGGCGGCAAGGTCGGCTGCCGTGCGCCATCCATCGTCGTTATTGGTAAATACAGCAACTCGCTTGCCGGAGATCGCTGCCCATCGATTGGCATAAGCACGAACCGCGCCGGCCAACATGACGCCAGGTCGATCATTATTTCCAAACGCAATGTGTCGTTCTAAGGCCCCAGCGCAAAGGATGGCGCGCTTCGCATAGATCCGCCAAAGAACGTGTCGTGGCTTGCCTTTACTCGTGGGAAGATGATCCGTCTTTCGCTCGAGAGCACCGTAGATGCCATGATCATAGGCACCAAAAACTGTTGTCCGGGGCATTATGCGGACATTGTCCATGTCCGCCAAGTCACCAACGACGAGGTCCGCCCAATCGAATCCAGGCCGGCCATCGACCTCATATCGCTCAGCAAGAAGTCGTCCGCCAATTACGAAGTCTTCGTCCGCTATGATGACACGGGCACCAGCGCGGGCAGCGACTCGTGCTGCCGACAATCCGGCTGGTCCTGCCCCGATGACAAGAACATCGCAGTGAAGGAAGCCTTTGTCGTAAGTGTCGCCATCTTCTTCACCCGATAGCCGGCCGAGGCCGGCGGCGCGACGAATGATTGGTTCATAAACCTTTTCCCAAAACGATCTGGGCCACATAAATGTCTTGTAGTAGAAACCGGCCGTCAGGAAAGGAGCCAGAACGTCATTGATCGCCATAAAGTCAAAGTTCAACATCCCGAGATAATTCTGGCTGCTTGCCTCTAGGCCATCAAATAACTCCGTTACCGTCGCGCGCGTATTAGGTTCCCGGTGGGCGCCCGTGCGCAGTTCGACAAGCGCGTTCGGTTCTTCCGAACCAGCCGTAAAGATACCTCGCGGGCGATGGTATTTGAAGGAACGCCCAACTAAACGTCGGCCATTAGCCACTAAAGCAGAGGCGAGTGTATCGCCAGCAAGTCCGGTGTAGCTGCGACCATCGAATTGGAATTGAAGCGGACTTGTTCGGTCAATCAACCCACCGTCAATGCGATGACTCTGCCTCCGAACCGAATCGTTGGATTCCCTATTGGGTTCCGTGATAGTTCGGCGCGCATCCGAATTTGCGACCGTTTCGCTCATCGAGCTGTCCTTTTAGCCAGAGCGACGTCGCGCGCCATTTCCACCTTGGTGATTTCATGAGTAAGCGTGTTTCGAGTCACAACCAGCCACGAGCGATCACCGTGTTCGTGGTACCAAAGTTCGCGATGTTCGCCCGCCGGGTTATCTCGAAGATAAAGATATTCGTAGAACCTTTCTGCAGCGTCGGCCGCTCGCCAGTCTGGTCTCTCGATCAACGAAGCATCACCGAGATAGACAAATTCAGCTGCGTCTCGTGGCCCAAGCAATGGGTGCTCAATGATCATGGTCATGCCCCTCGACGTCAGTGTAGATTAGGCTGCGCGCCGGCTCCCTTTTCATCGATAATGTGGCCGCGCTTGAACCGGTCGAGCTGCATTTGGGCGGCGACTGCGTGCGATTCGCCTCGTGCCAGAAGATGGGCGTAGCAAAAGCCGCTTGCCGGCGTTGCCTTGAATCCGCCATAGCACCAGCCACCATTGAAATAGAGTCCATTTATGTGCGTTCTGTCGATAAACGGTGAACCGTCCATCGACATGTCCATGACACCGCCCCACATCCGCAAGAGGCGAGCGCGGCCCAGCATAGGCATGATGGCCATGCCGCTCTCGCAGACATCTTCGACAACTGGGAGATTGCCGCGTTGAGCGTAAGAGTTGTACCCGTCTATGTCGCCGCCGAACACCAATCCGCCCTTGTCCGACTGAGAGATGTAGAAGTGGCCAGCACCAAATGTTATGACGCCGTCAATTGCGGGCTTTAGCCCTTCGCTAACGAAGGCTTGAAGCACATGGGACTCGATCGGCAGGCGCATGCCGGCTTGGGCCATAACCCGACCCGATGATCCAGCAACACACACTGCCACTCTATTGGCGCGGATCGGACCGCGTGCCGTTTGCACACCATAACAGGTGCCATCATTGATCAGAAAGCCTGTAACTTCGCAATTCTGGACAATGTCGACGCCATGGCTATCGGCGCCGCGCGCGTACCCCCAGGCCACGGCATCGTGGCGAACTGTTCCACCTCGAAGTTGCAGCAACCCTCCTCTAATCGGAAAACGTGCATTGTCGAAGTCGAGGAAGGGGTAAATTTCGCGGACACCTTCCGTGTCCAGCAACTCAGCATCCGCACCAGCAAGACGCATGGCATTGCCGCGACGCGCAAATGCATCGCGCTGCGTGTCGGTGTGAAAGAGATTGAGTATGCCGCGCTGGGAGACCATCGCATTATAGTTGAAATCTTGCTCCAGGCCTTCCCAAAGCTTTAACGAAAGTTCGTAGAAAGGCTCGTTGCCAGGCAAGAGGTAATTGGATCGAATGATCGTCGTATTCCGACCGACATTGCCAGAGCCCAACCAGCCTTTTTCGAGAACTGCCACTTCGGTGATTCCGAACTCTTTGGCCAAGTAGTAGGCCGTGGCGAGACCATGGCCGCCGCCGCCGATTATGATTACCTCGTAGTTCGCCTTGGGCTGAGCATCACGCCACTGCGGCTTCCAACCCTTGTGACCCGTTAAGGCCTGTTTGATAATTTGAACCACCGAGTATTTCATTGTGCGCTCCCTAATCATGAAGACACTACGGCGGTGAATTCCGCATGTACATTCAGAAAATAATTCTGTCCGGTCCGCGGCGCGTTCGCAATGCCTACATTGTGGTCTTGACCATCGCCTCTCCGACAGCGTTTGGATGAAGCTGTCAGTTCGCAGGTACGAGACAAACGCCCACTAACAATGAATTCAGTTCCAACCGCGATCAGAATTGCAATAATTCTTCAAGCACGAGACGGTTTCGCGTGCTTACGAACGTAGGCAATGGCAGTAGCGTCTGGCGGTACCTGTTTCGGAGATATAATTTCCTTCATAGAACTCGGTAGAGTTCAGGCTAGCATGAGAAAGACATGTCTGTGATTCCAGAAGCCTTCACGCTCCACGTTCCGGACTCCGATATTACCGATCTCGAAGCACGTCTTGAGCGAACAAGATATCCAGATCAAGCACCGAACACGCCTTGGGCGTACGGCACCGATCTTGCTTACATTCAAACGCTCGTTGAGCACTGGCGCACAGACTTTGACTGGCGAACTCAAGAAAAACTGCTTAACTCTTTTCCGCAGTTTAAGGTCGACCTCCACGGCATTGGCCTGCATTACCTAAACGTCCCCGGAAACGGCCCGGATCCCAAACCACTTTTGCTGATGCACGGTTGGCCAGGCTCTGTGTTTGAATTTACTGATCTCATTCCTCGACTGACCGATCCAGTTCGCTTTGGGGGTGATGCGGAAGATGCCTTTACAGTTGTCGCACCCTCCCTTCCCGGCTTTGGGCTGTCATTTCAACCGGGCCAGAAGCGATTTAGCATCCCTGATATCGCCGACTGCTTCGCAGATCTGATGGTCGACGTCCTTGGGCACCGCAGATTTGCCGCTCAAGGTGGCGACTGGGGAGCCTTCACGTGTTCGGCGCTGGGAGTGCGTCATCCGGAAAAGATTGCCTGCATCCATCTCAATATGCTGTCTATCAAGCCGAATGCTGTACCAGATCAAAAGGCGACACCCGAAGAGCGACGCTATGCCGAAGAAATCGCTGTTTGGGCTAAAGAAGAGACAGGCTATATCCAGATCCAGGGCACTAGGCCGCAAACCCTGGCTTACGCTTTAACCGACTCGCCAGCCGGACTAGCCGCCTGGATCGCTGAAAAGTTTCACGTATGGAGTGATCATCAAGGAGATTTTGAGACCGTCATCAATCGAGATCAATTACTTGCAAACATATCTCTTTATTGGTTCTCGAGAGCTATTGGTTCCTCGTTCTGGCC
>JBPCWA010000316.1:0-2603 GCA_051009975.1 Hyphomicrobiaceae bacterium | reverse complement strand
TCTGCGTCCACAACGTAGTTGCTGCTGCGGCTACTGTCGGTCTTATGGGCAAGGAAGGCCTCCTTGTCCGAAAGACCATCTGGCCCATGCTTTATTATCTCTTTGTGATCGGTACTGCCGGTCTGATTGGCATCTACTTGCTCGACATCGCTCCGGTGTAATGATCGGGAGCAGTGATGAACTGGGTACAGACCCTTGGACTTAAGCCTTTTTTGTTGCCGCGAGGCCTGCGTCGTTCGGCTACCAAGCCATGCCGTCCACCTTGCCTGAGTCTTATCTGCCCTTTTACAACTCATTTGCGTTGCTGCATTCCAGCCGACGCGGGCTTTTTTGTTTTTTGCGATAGAATGTTCGAGCAGACCTGGGAGGAGACAATGAAAGCCTTGGTTTGGGCGTTGTATCTGATGGTGCAGGACCCTGGCGCCGGCGCGGCAAGCTGGGCCTTCACCGGCGTTACGTACCTCAACAAACAATCCTGCGTGAGCGACGGGGCCACGTTCGCCAAGATGCCCATCGGGTCCAAGGCGGTCGGCGTTCCTTCCCAGGCAAACATCGCTTACGTCTGCGTCCTCCAGCCCAAACCGGAGCACGACAAAGGCTAGTGCCGCTTGGCAGTTATATAGGCGTTTTGACTACCCTCAATACGGGCCGTTGCTCTTGCAAGGCATTGTTGCTCAGACCTAGGCACGGCTAGCCCCCAAGGCTTTGCTGAGCCCATCAGCAACGTCCCTTTGGCCTAGGCCCCGGCGGCAACTCCGGGGCCCTATTTTTGTCTGCTACGCTCCGTCTGCGCGGGGGAAGCATAGAGGGGGTTGCGATGCACCTGCTCACGCCACTGGCCAGCGATGCTGGTCTAACCCTTCGAAGTTCGTTCGAGATAGATCTCAAGGTTGTAGTGTCCAAAGACATAGTTTGCTTCACGCGCCAACTCATCAGCGACTTCCTGCGGGTCGCAGCCCCTATCGATGTACCGCTTGATTAGCGCGGCTAGTTCTCTTGCAAACTCTTTTGTATCCGTCATGGAAACATCCTCCCGGCCGGTTGTATTATTTCCGAGAGGATGCGGGCTTATGCTCTTCACGGCAAGCCAACCTTTGACGTAGCGCGGAACATCACCGAGAGCGCTGCTACACTGAAAGCATGCGGGGGGAAGCACAGAGAGGCTTCCACACGACAGACGACGACAAGGCACGTGAGACCGCGCACGGACTCATCCAGGGCTACATCGGGCCGGACCATAGGGTCATCGACATGAAGGCGTTCTTTTCGGCGCTGGTGCAGACACTGAGGGATGCGAAAGGCAAATGAACTAGGCCCGGTGCATTGTCCTCAACGTTGCGAATCTGCCTTAACGCTCACCAGTTAAAGCCAGCGCTGACTTTCCCCATCGTCTAATCGCTGGCGAAAGCGATACCCACGCCACCATCCCATGGACCCTTGATGGCCGAGAACGATACGCCGACTGCGGTCTCGTCACTGAAGAAGCCTAGGTCTGCTCCAAGCCGGTAGGGTTTTCCGTCGATAGGTCGCTCTATCTCCAACGCGGCGGCTAGCGCCGCCACTTTCCAAAAGGCTCGGTGGCTTTGCCGCCGGTTACGGCGACCCAAAATACCACGCTCAGACTGACTCTCGGTCCCAATGCAGTCCTGCTCGGCAAGGCGCGGCGCTTTGGTTATGCCGATGTTTCTCGGCGGGCCGTGCTTTTTGAGGCTTTGTCTAATTCGAATGTATCGATAGATTTGGCTAGGTGCGATAATCCGTCCTGGCCGATCGCACGCAAGTCTAGTGAACCGATGCTTCCAAGATTCCAAAACTTTATCTCGAGAAATGGCCGATATATTTCTCGTTAAATTTGCCTAAGGTCACCAAATGAAAGATAGGAATATTTCGTTAGAGGTCGCTTTTACAGGTGCTCTGGACGCGATCATCATCATCGATAGCGATGGCAACATCATATCCTTCAATCCAGCAGCTGAGACCATATTCGGCTACGACCGAGAATCCGTCATTGGGAAAAATATGGGAGAGCTTATCGTCCCTGAGCAATATCGGGATGCTCACAAGACAGGGATGCAAAGGTATGTACAGACCGGATATGGGCCCGTTCTCAACAAGCAACTTGAGCTAACCGCTATACATTCTTCAGGAAAGGAGTTTGACGTCGAGCTTGCAATCACGGTTACGGAGAGCAACGGCAGCGAGATCTTCATCGGATATTTGCGCGACATTACCGAGCGCAAAAAAGCGGCCACGGAGCTCGTCCAGGCAAAGGAGCGGGCCGAGATCGCTAGCCAAGCTAAGTCCAGCTTTCTTGCCATGATGAGCCATGAGATTCGTACGCCACTCAACGGTGTGATCGGTATCCTTGGGATGTTGAAAGACAGTGGTCTCACTGTCGAACAGGAACAGTTGCTGAAGACTGGGCGTCAGTCCAGCCGGTCCTTGCTGGGTCTGATCAACGACATTCTCGACTTCTCGAAACTCGAGGCGGGGAAACTCAGCCTCCAAAGCGTATCGTTCAGCACCGAAGAACTAATCAAATCCGTGTACAGCCTCATTGGCCCTCAGGCCAAATCTAAGGCCTTGGATGTGATGTGCCAAAT
>JBPCWA010000315.1:0-2799 GCA_051009975.1 Hyphomicrobiaceae bacterium | reverse complement strand
AGGGCTTCGTGTACTTGGCTGGAATGATCCGAGGTTCAAACCCCAGCTGGCGCAACGTTCGGCTGACAAAATGCGCGCTGAGGCAGGCCTCCAGGCCGAGGATGCAGCGCGGAAACTTCTCGAACGTTGCGACAAATGCCAAACGCTTGATTTTCCGCCGCAGGACGATCGTGCCAGCAGAGTCGAAGCCAACCATGTGAAAAACGTCCTTGCCGATGTCGATGCCAACAACGGACAGTTCTGCCGGATTTACACTGGATGCGCGGGACATGGGATGATGCTCCTTGGTTTGCAGGTGAACGGCTCAAGAGCCTTACCTGCTGGCGCAGGGGAGCAGCCGGTCCTTCCCATTATCGGACATCGATCGAGCGCCAAGCGACGTCCGCTTCCGGGGGCAAAGCGGCCATAGGTTGCTGCAGGTACTCAGGTCTGCTTTTGACCCGAGGCAGTCGTGAGCAGATGCAGTAAAGCCCTTTGGGTCGGATAGGCAAATGCTCCGAAACGTTTGATGCGCATCAATGAAATTGTCGCAAGTACCGCGCCTCCTAAATGGCGATATGCGCCAGTTAGTGGTCTCAGCGGTGCACGCGCGTCAGGCGAGCTGGTTTGTTGGCTTGTATTGGAGGAAGTCATGTTGGGGCGTTTCTATGGCGTTTTAGCGGCTGCAATTACGGCTGTACTACCGACCTTAGATGCGAAGGCGTGGGATCATCCTGGGCACATGGCGACCGTCGCGATTGCGTTTGCTGAAATTGAGCGCGCTCGGCCAGATCTGATCGACAAAATTGGTCTTCTCATGCTGAAGCACCCTGATCCTGGTCCGTTCTGGGTGGCAGCAGGGCATGCCAAGGACAAGGAACGTGCGCGACGCATGTTCATCCAAGGCTCTAGGTGGCCTGATGACGTGAGATGGACCATCCAAGACCGTCCTGCCTGGCATACGGCCCGTTGGGCCATCACAGCAGCCGACGCATCGCCCAATACCAGGAAGCTTGCTAAAGCACGTCGTGGCATGTCTGCCGGTCAAGCAATTGAAGCCCTGATATTAAACACGGGAGTGCTTACAGATCCCGAAAGCAAACCCGATGAGCGCTCTCTCGCTCTTACTTGGGTGCTGCATATCATGGGCGACATTCACCAGCCCTTGCATACCGCCGATCTGTTCTCGAAGCAGTATCCAACCGGAAATCCCGCCGGTTCGTTAGGGTTTGTTGCCGATCCGTTGGCCAATTCTGCAATGCAGCTCCATCTTCTCTGGGATAGCCACACTCGACGGTCAGTGAGGCTGAAGGGTGTCGACCGATACGCCAAAGAGATTAAGGACAAATTCCCGCGCTCTGCCTTGCCAGAGCTGACCCCGTATCAAGGCCCGGAGGATTTTGAGAAATGGGCCCGGGAAAGCCACCAGGTTGCTGTCGAATGGGCATTTGAGGTCAAGACCATTCCCGACCCGGAGCCCGATCCTCAGAAGGTGGTCCAGAAAATGGTGAAGTACATCCTCACTGGCGCATCACCAGTCAAAGGTGCGCCGAAAGTGCCCGCCGAATACTGGGAAAAGGTGCAGGAAGTCGCCACCCGACGGTTGGCGTTGGCGGGCTACCGGATAGCAGACATCATTCTGGTCGCTGCCGACCGGATCGAAACTGAAAAAGGACTGCACCGCCAGGCGATGGACGCGATGACAAGCAGATATAACCCGAAATGAACTCCAACGAGCCCACAGTGATTACGGAGAAAACTCCATGAAACATCTATCCGTAATTGTTGTTGCTATCTACTTGGCCGCAATTGCGGCACCGGGGAGAACGAATGCTGCAGATCGGTCGGCTACCGCTTCAAGCGGCCAACAAGTAAAAGAGATCATGCCTGGCATGCTGGAAGGCTATCTCGCAAAGGATGAGCAACTCGATAGCAAGGCTTTCGTATTGCCAGCCCCGGCTGAGGGTTCCGCTCTCCAGGCATTGGATGATGCTTGGGCCAAGCGTGCGCTTGAAATGCAAGATACGCCACGTTGGGGTCTGGCCATTCACGACGCGGATCTACATTTCCCGGCAGCCGCCGGTACCTTTGCGTGCGCGCTTGGCATCGAAGTTGGCCAGCAAACTACACCCGCCCTATACATGTTGCTCCGGCGGACTTTGACAGACATTGGGCTAGCTCCTTATTCCGCAAAGAACGCCTATCAGCGAGAACGCCCGTTCATGGTCGGCGGGACACCAGTCTGCACACCAAAAGACGAGGCGGCATTGCGCAAAGATGGGTCTTATCCGTCGGGCCACACGGCGATCGGCTGGGGTTGGGCCTTAATCCTGACTGAACTCGCCCCGGATCATGCCGAACAGATCTTGGCGCGGGGGCGCGCTTTTGGTGAGAGCCGCAACGTCTGTAATGCGCACTGGTATAGTGATGTTGTTGCCGGAAGACTTGTCGGGGCGGCAGCAGTCGCCAAGTTGCACGCCAACAAGGAATTCCGCTCGGCGTTGGATGCTGCTCGTGCTGATATTGATCGGGCCTGGCAAGAAGGTCCGGCACTAAAGAAGGACTGCGCAGCGGAGGCCTCAGCACTCGCAAAGATTCCTTGAAGCGGCAAGGCCAGTCGACATAAAGAAATTCGTCGATGTAGTGGCACTTGGCTCTTCAGCGGCTCGCCACGCGGTGCCTTCGCTTAGTGTGCGAAAGTTTGACCAGCTTAGTTAGCTGCGCGTCCTATGACTTCTTGCAGGACCGCACGTATGACGGACGCGCTTATCGCATCCTCAACATCATTGACGAGTTCACAAAGGAGCCCCTGATGATCCG
>JBPCWA010000314.1:0-3317 GCA_051009975.1 Hyphomicrobiaceae bacterium | reverse complement strand
TTGATATGCCGTGCGGCACGAGACTGCGGTGCGGCTCGGAGGCATGTTCTGAGTTGGTCACGGACATCATTGCCGCTCTCAGATCGAAGCGATGATCCCGGTTCCGGCGAGTACGAAGGTTTGGCTTGCTGCTGGCGTCACGGATATGAGAAAGGGCTTCAACGGCCTTAGCATCCTGGCTCAGGACGCTCTGAAGCAAGATCCATTCTCAGGCCATCTGTTCGTGTTCCGTGGCCGTCGCGGTGATCTGATCAAGATCATCTGGTTTGACGGCCAAGGTGCTTGTCTATTCTCAAAGCGGCTGGAGCATGGTTGTTTTGTGTGGCCGTCGCCGATCAAGGGCAAGGTCGCGATCACCTCGGCGCAGTTAGCGATGCTGCTGGAGGGGATCGACTGGCGTGCACCACTGCGTACGTGGCGTCCATTGAAGGCAGGATAGCAACAGGCCTGCTTGCTCTTTGACATCGCGGATTCATCAAGTCGGGCGAATAACGTATGGCTTTGGCCATGACGACCGACACGGCCCATACATCCGAGGACAATGCCGAGCTACGCCAGCTCCTGGCTCAGCGTGATGCTGAGATCGCCCGACAATCGACAGAACTGCAGGCGCGTGATCGTCGCAGCAACTGCGGCGAATTCCTGGGCACTAACAAGCGGGATTTCGGGAGGGTGCATACTGCGTAAGCCCTTTGCTCGCAATGATCGACCACGACTTCACCGGAACAGTATTTTGTCGCGAAATGGCACCGGTGACTAGGCTAAAGGAAATGCTGCCGAAGTCCTGGTAGCGGAGCACCTCACCATGTCGATGACAACGATTGCCCGAACAGTGGGCGTTGCGATGCTTGCACTCTTGCCGACGTCGGCAGTTCTCGGTCAGGAACAGAAGCCGAATATCGTCTACATGCTGGTGGACAACTGGGGGTGGCGCGACATAAGTGTCCAAGGCGGTACTACGCCTACTCCCCGCATCGACGCTTTGGCGGCAGAGGGAATGCGGCTCCTGAACTTCAACATAGAGAACCAGTGCACACCTACCCGATCTGCATTGCACACTGGGCGTCTCCCTATTCGATCGGGGACGCAAAAGGTTGCTGCCCCTGGCGAACCAGATGGACTCGCACCGTGGGAGTACACAATCGCTGAGCTGCTCTCGGATGGCGGATACCGAACGGCACTATTCGGTAAATGGCATATCGGCTCGAAGGTTGGTCGATTGCCCAATGACCAAGGCTACGATGAATGGTGGGGTATCAACGAGGGCTCCAATGCAGCTGCCTATACGTCGACACCGCAGTTTGATCCCAAGGTCGCCGAGGTGCCGCACCTTTGGGAAGGCAAGAAAGGTTCACCTGCACAAAAGGTCAGCCTCTACGACGTTTCGGCAAAGCGCAACATGGATAGACACTCGACCAAACGCGCAATCGAGTTCATCAGCCGTAACGCCAAACGCAATGCTCCATTCTTTCTGTACATTGGCTTCACCCAATTTCATCCCCCTTGGGTCGTCCATCCTGATTTTGCCAATGTGTCAAAGGCCGGTTTGTATTCTGACATAAAACATGAAGTCGACCACAATGTTGGACAGATCCTGGATACGATTAAGGCAGCAGGAATTGCGAACGATACAATCGTCATTCTGAGTGGCGACAACGGCGCAGGCACTCTTCCTCAAAGTGGCTATGCTACCGGTGAGGCCGGAGGATCCAATGGACCTTGGCGTGGTGGTCTAAGTACTGGCTTTGAAGGCGGACTGCGAACGCCGGCCATTGTTCGTTGGCCCGGACAGATCAACGGCGGCATAGTTACAGACGAGATCTTCTCTGTTCTTGATTGGTATCCAACGCTGGCGGCCCTCGTCGGTGAAGCCGATCGCGTTCCAACCGATCGTCCCATAGATGGCGTGGACCAAAGCGACTTCTTGCTGGGCGAGAGGAAGACCTCAGCGCGCGAGCATGTCGTAACCTACGTGGGAAATAGAGTTTTCGCGGTCAAATGGCGCAATATGAAAGTACACTTTTTAACTGCAGAAAGCACTTTCTCAGAGATTCGCAGCCATACCTTTCCGCAAGTCTACGACATTAAGGAAGATCCTGCAGAAAGCTTTGAGCTTTGGGGTAACGAAGGATTCTCGCATGCCTGGGTAATGACGCCGGTGTCAAAGATCTTGGCCGAGCTTCAGGCGAGCATGAGGCGCTACCGCAACATCAAGCCGGGCGAGAATTTTAGAGGCTATCCGATTTCCAGAGCGGGTGTGAAAGGCTCATCGGCAGCGGACGAGGACTCAAAAATGATCCTCACCCGGCTGACTGCAGACGGTCGAGTGGCACTTTACGGCATCCAATTCGACCTGAACGAGGCAGAGATTAAGCCTGACTCGGAGGTGATCATTCGTAATATCGCAGACGTACTGAAAGCGAATCCGCAGCTCAAAATAGCGGTGGTAGGTCATACAGACTCAAAAGGTTCGCACGAAGTCAATATGCGGTTATCCAAGCTGCGGGCGGATGCCGTGGTCAATATGTTGCGAACAAAATACAAGATAGCCTCAGACCGCATGTTCCCTGCCGGTGCAGGGTTCCTGGCGCCGCTAACTAACAACGATACCGAAAAAGGCCGCGCCCTAAATCGGCGCGTTGAGCTCATACGTATGAAATGAGAGGCCGATGACGCACTCGATGTGCGTTGAACGAGAGTCTTTTCGTGGCCGAAAGCTGGCCAGACCGTGCGACGTTTTTGTCCGCTCAGCGAAAATCAGGCATTGCGCGTCGTTAGGCGGCTAATGGCCCATCTCGTACATATCTTGCTGCAACTGCTTACGTCCGCTTCTGGGGGCAAAGCGGCCGGAGATTGCTGCACTTGCTCAGGGCCGACTTTGACCCATCTCGGACCTGAGCGGGTGCAACATTAACGGCCAGGGCAGAAGCCGATTTGATCAATTCTGATACGAGCGATAGTGGCCGGCATCAGGAAACGCGCCTGGAAGCCCACAGATGGAGAGGCGAGTCTGTTGCGATATCTCCGATCGATTGCAGCCCGGCCGCTTCGGTAAGGTTGCCGAGCTCTCGGGCGCTCCACGCCCGGCCTCCAGACGGAACTGTCACGGCAACTTCTCGTTTCGCGCCTCTGTGCTATCAAGGAGCGATGAGTAACCTCAGCTATCGCCGCCATCGCTTTCCAGTTGAGATCATCCAGCACGCCGTCTGGCTGTATTATCGCTTCCCTTTGAGCTTTCGCGACGTCGAAGACATGCTCGCTGAGCGCGGCATCGACCTTTCGTACGAGACCGTCCGCCGCTGGTCGGTCAAGTTTGG
>JBPCWA010000313.1:0-13272 GCA_051009975.1 Hyphomicrobiaceae bacterium | reverse complement strand
GCATCGACCGGGCGAACGTGACACCAGCTGCCTTTATGGCCTGAAGATCGATCGGCGCCAAAAGCCAAGGGCGTTCCGAATTGCGATCAGCCCTGGGGGTGTTTTCAAGAATTTCGGTAAGATCGCCCAACCGATCGCCAGATGCATTCTTGATGATACTGGCGACGTCCGAAGACTCGGCCAGATCATGCATTGTCGCAGCATGACGGGAGACGTCAAATACGCCATCTTTGCGGATTGCAACGACCGAGGGACCGCACACGTCGGGGCGCCAAACGCGCCCTGCCATCAGCCCTGCCGTGCCATCCTCTGGCAACGCTGCATCCGGTGTCATATATTCGCGCATTTTTTCCTCCCGGGTGCGCCTCAATGCCTTTTGTTCGCCGGTAGTCGTGCGACTAGTTTTCGTTTTATAACGAAAAGTCTAGTCATCGGCCACGTCAACCTGCCTCATGTGCGGGCATTGTACGAACTTGGTTTGGCGGCGCCATCCTTGGTGCTAGGCGTTTTTTGCAAAGGTCTGTCCAGGCCGGCAAGGCCGAAATGGGAGGTCCAGAATATGCTGACGAACGATGCGCGAATTGCGGTATTTGCGGGTGATGGCATAGGTCAGGAGATTGTGCCGCCGACGATTGCGATTTTGCGTACCTTGGAAGATCGGCTTGGCGGCTTCCGCCTAACGTTTGAGGAGCACGCGGCCGGCGCGGCCTACTTCAAGGAAACAGGCGAAGATATCTCCGAAAAGGCCATGGCAGCCGCGGGCGACGCGGACGCGATCCTTCTTGGGGCAATGGGCTTGCCAGATGTTCGCCACAAGGACGGCACCGAAATCGCTCCGCACTTGACAATGCGCGAAGAGTTTCAACTGGTCTCCGGCGTGCGCCCGGTGAAGGCCTATCCCAATGTACCTCAGCGCCTGGCAGACGACCGGGCCGCTGGTATAGATTTCATCGTCTTACGCGAGTCTACGGAAGGGTTGTTTTATTCGCGCGACAAGGGGGAAGTGCGCGCCGATGCTGTCGCTTACGAAACCTTGCGCATTTCCAGAGATGTTACCGAGCAACTCGTTGACGTCGCATTTGATCTGGCACGCCAGCGCAAGGCGGCTGGTGGCAAAGGTCGCGTGACGTGCGTCGACAAGTCAAATGTCTTCAGAGCTTATGCTTTTTTCCGCAAGATTTTCTTCGAACGCGCGGCGCTGTACCCAGGCATCACAGCGGATGCGGCTTATGTTGATGCGATGGCACTGGATCTCATTCGCAAACCCTGGGAGTACGATATCCTCGTGATGGAGAACATGTTTGCCGACATTTTGTCGGATCTCGGCGGTGGATTGGTCGGTGGAATGGGGATGGCGCCCTGCGCCGAAATCGGCAAGAACCACGCGTTGTTCCAGCCCGCGCACGGTTCGGCGCCGGATATTGCAGGTCAGGATAAAGCTAATCCATTGGCTACGATTCTATCCAGCGCGTTGATGCTGAATTGGCTCGGGCGTCGTTTGGACAACTCTAAAATGGTGGAGGGCGCTGGATTGATCGATAAGGCTGTCGAGGCAGCGTTTCAGGCGAACAAACTCAGACCCATGGAGTACGGCGGCGATCAAGGCACGAAAGACGCGTCAAAAGCTGTCCTGGAAAGCCTTGAGATGATCATGCGTGCAGCTTGACAGAACCGGAGCAGCCGTTATTGGCGATAGGGTTTGATGGCTTAGTTTAACTTAGCATGATTGAACGATCAGCCAATGCAGAAACTCCGCGTGACTAAACGTTGTCATCTGGGCCGGCTGCAGCATCCAAATTGTCTCGCGGCGCAAAGATGCCGGTAGGTTCCAAATAGTGATTACGCAAGTTGACAGTACCCCGCCGACCAATGCTTGCCTTGTGCTGCTCCAGCCATCTGGAAGCTTCCGTGCGCCCGGAGCCGTGAAGATAGCTCAGCAGCTCGAGATCTGGAACAACCTTAGATTCAGCGCCAAGGCCGGCGGTGTGTCGCCCGGCTGCAATAAGATGGAACCGATGGGTCTTAATGTGACGCAGTGGATTGTTTCGACTTGCGAACCAGCTGGTTCGCATTTGCTGAGCCATGATAATGGTTTCAATGTCGCGCAACAGGGGTTGATTGAACGTGATTGTATTGACGCGGTCCTCTATGCCCTTGGTATCGCGCGGGATTTCAGATTTGTGGATCGGGTTGAGTTGGACGAGGAGCGTATCTTTGATTGGGCATTCCGTCGCAAGTGCAAGCAGGTCAGGGTTGGCCGAAAACCCGCCGTCCCAATAGAAGCGCCCATCGATTTCAACGGCATGATTGAGGCTCGGGAGGCAGGCAGATGCGAGTACAACATCCACCGTCATCTCTCGCCTTCGAAACAAACGCGCTCTTCCGGTTGCGACGTCGGTCGCGGCGAGCAGGATCTCGGTTGTCTGCGACGTTCTAATGGCCTCGAAATCGATGTGCTCGCTCAGTATTTTGCGCAGCGGATCGAACCCGCCCGGATTGAATTCGTACGGCGACAAAAGGGCTGAAAGTGACGGCATAGGTGCCGCTTTGACCAATCCAACCAGGAAAGGATTGAGCCGCAACAGGTCCGGGATTCCGGCGCGTTCGACGCCTTGCCATATCCGTTCTAATGCTAACTGGCCGGCCGCAGGATCTCGATGCGCTAGCCCGTGTGCCACACAAATGGCATTGACGGCGCCAGAGCTCGTCCCGCTGAGCCAGCCGATTCGAACGTCTGCTTCATTTAACAACCGATGGAGAACGCCCCATGTGAATGCGCCGTGGGCGCCACCCCCTTGAAGAGCGAGATTTAAGTGGCGAATTTTCCGTCGTCCTAGCCGCACGTGCACACCCCCTGCGAAGGGACATCATGGCACTAAGGGGTTCGTCAGTAAATTCGAAAACCCAGAATGCTCAAGGCTTTCCTAGAGCCTCACGAGCATGCAGGTTACTTGATTTCTGCCGTAATCACTTGTGAGATCATTCCTTTGCGTGCTGTAGCCATTCACCATGTCATAGCCAGCACGCGATCAACTGTAGAATTGAACTCATCGACTGAGGTCAAGTGGCCTCAGGTAAAGTTGCATGGCTCAAGCATCAACCATTGCGTGTCCGATCGGTCGCTTGCGCACAGACATTGTATGTTAGGGTCGGGGCAGCCGGGCCCGCATAGACTGAATTTCTTGGCGAAGAGCGCGCACCTCAAACATGAGCTCTTTGTGGTCGCCCCCCGCGACCTCAATCACCGCATCACGCGCGTCGTCTGACTGATGCTGCATGGCGTCAACAATAATCCCTATGAAGAGGTTTAGCACGGCAAAAACAACGAAGATGATATAGGGAACGAACACGATCCATGCCCACGGATATTTCTCCATGACGGGGCGAACGATTTCTTCGGCCCAACCCTCCAGAGTCATGATCTGAAAGAACGTAAAAAAAGACGCACCAATTGTGCCGAAATGTCTTGGGAAGTCTTCTTCAAAGAGCTTCGTGCCCATGACCGCAAATATGTAGTTGACGAGTAGAAGTAGCAGGATGACCGAGCCCATGCTTGGAATAGCCGCGAGTAGACTTCCGACGACGCGACGAACGGAAGGGATCGCGGAGACCAAACGCAGCGCCCGAATGATGCGAAGAGCCCGCAGAATGGAAAGATTGCCAGTTGCGGGGACGAGAGTGATGGCAACAACCGAAAAATCGAAAATACTCCACGGATCGCGCCAAAATGCGTTTCCGTGCGCAAAGATACGGGCGAAGATTTCCAAGACGAAGATTGTCAAAAAGAGAACATCGAGGATTTGCAATATCTCCCCGAAACGGCTTTCCATGATGCTGGAACTTGTTTCCAGCCCGAGGGTAATTGCATTCAGAACTAAGATTGAAACGATAAAGCGCTCGCAATTCGAGTGTTGCAAAATATCCCGTAGGCGTGATCGGATTGTCAACGAATTGGAAGCAATATCGGAAAGAATATGATCTTGAGCCATCGGTTTGCGCAACGCCCCCCAGCGATTCGTCGATGCACAAATTTGCTAGTCCACAACAACGGTGGAGCCAAGTGGCTAGCTGGAGATATCAAGAGTTAAAGAGATATACTGTGGCGCATTGCCTGCACGGCGCGCAGTCCGCGGAAGGGGCTAACGGTAAAAACAACTTTAAAAACAATAGGCTGCTATGCTGGATGCCAAATCCATCAAGACCGCGGGCCCGCGCACGATCCACAGGTACACAGCACTTGCCATCAGCACTGCCACGAGCATACCGACAACGATTCGCACAGAAGTTGGGGCCATTGTTCGCTCCAATACCAACTGCCGTTTTGAGGAAAGGATTGCGATTCCAGGCTACGCTAAAGTTATTCCTTTCGCACTCCCCAGAATCGCATGCAATGCGGGCAACGGCAACAATTGCAGAAACAGCAAAAAAGATTGGAACCTACTCAGCCGGAACCGGCTTGGACGTTCGGTCTACCTTCTGTTCGCGGATCGGGATATGAATGAGCGCCGCGAAGAGCCCAAGGGTCACGGAAATCCACCACATCATATCGTAGGACCGCGTGATTTCGAAGAGATATCCAGCCATCCACGCCCCGAGGAATGAGCCGACTTGATGCGAGAAGAACACGATGCCGTAAAGCATCGTCATCCAAGTAGGGCCAAAAAATGTGGCAACCATGCCCGACGTCAATGGAATTGTTGAGAGCCAAAAAAGTCCCAGGGCCGCGCTCAGAGCAATTACCGTAACAGCATTGATCGGCAAAAATAAGAAACCAAGAAACACGATTGCGCGGCAGAAATAGATGAAACTCAGGCCCCATTTTTTCGAATTTTTCTTGCCCCATTGTCCGGACAAGTACGTGCCGATAAGATTTCCGATACCGACAGCGACGAGGCCCATTACGGCGACACCGGTGTCGAGTCCCTTGTCATCAACATACGACGGCAAATGCGTAGCATAGAATACGACGTGAAAGCCGCACACGAAAAAACCTGCATTGAGAAGCCAAAAGCTCGGATACGCGAAGGCTTCGCGAAGCGCCTCCGCAAGTGTCTGAGCCCTACCCACCTGTTCCGTCGCAACCGGTCGACCGCTGACGGGCCTCGCGAGAGGTAGGATGAAGAGTGCCGTCGCCGACAGGATGGCAAGGCTGGTCTGCCAGCCGAATTGCTCAATGAGAATGTGGGTGTAGGGGAGTGCGATGAGAATTCCAACACCGCTGCCAATGCCGATACTGGCGATGGCGGACGTGCGCTGATCGGGAGGTGCGGCCCGGGCAGCTGCGCCGACAAGTGCGTTGATGCCTGCGCCGGCAACGCCCAGACCCAAGAAAACACCCGATAGATAGAGATGCCAATCGGCCGTCGCAGTATACATCAGCCAAAGACCAACTGCCGTCGTCAACGAACCGAAGACAACCACGCGTCCGGTACCATACTTGTCAGATACGCCTCCGCTAAACGGTGCTGCAAGACCCCACACGATGTTTGCGATTGCAACCGCGAGTGAGAAAACGTCGCGCCCAAAGCCCAGATCATTGCTGATCGGTTTGAGATACAAGCCCATGCTTTGGCGAATGCCCATCGCGATTGCGGTTATCGTCGCACAGGTCAAAACGACAACCCACAATGGCGGGCGCTCGACGGACGGTGCACTTCGTTCCACGGGCCTCCCCCCTTATGGTCTGGAGGGTAGAATGGCACATTTCCAGGAAAATCCCACGCAAGATTTTCGCATGCGTCAGATTAGATTTAATTATCCGTGACGGCATCGATGCCCGTCAGTTCGCAGCGATCCAAGACTTGAATTTCATCCGAGAATTCGGTGATTCCACGCCGCGTGAGACCAATGCTTAGTGCGCTGCCGCTGCCGCAAATGTCATAAATGTTATACGATGCAGCGGGTTCGTCCCGGTAGTTGCGTGCGGAAGAAAATGAAGGGACACCTACAATCGGAACCGCTCGACAACCAGATGCCACTGTTGCCTGCATGTTGCGGTGATTGTGGCCATGAATGACGAGTTCAGCGCCTCGTCTTTCCAGAATTGCTTTGAGTGCTTCCGCGTTCCTTAGGGCCCTTCGCGGACGCGCCTGCCCCGGCAAAGGCGGATGGTGCAGCATCACGACACGGCAGGCGACTTGCGTGCCGAGTTCGCAAAGCAGGGCGTCCAGTCTTTGAAGTTGCCCGGAGTCAATTTCTCCGCTTGCAACGCCGGGAGGCGTAGGCACTGCCGAGTTCAAACCGATCAGGGCAACCCAATCAAGAATTCGTACGTAGGGAAATTTCGAACTTGCTGCCGGATATGCGTTGGATCGCATGTAAGCGCGCCACCGTTCTACTCCAGGGTCACGCCAAAGCCGGCAATAGATATCATGATTGCCTGGCACGACGGAGACTTCGTTCGGAGTACCCAGTGCTTCAAGCCAGGCCAATGCATTCATGTGCTCCGCGGGCAATCCAATGTTCGTAAGGTCACCTGAAACGGCAATGTGGTCCGCGGATTGGGTTCTGAGATCCGCTACCATTCGGTCGATAACAGACCGCAGATGCAAGAATCTGCGCTTTCGCTGCCAATTGATAAAGCCAAGGGCTCGCTTTAGGTTCCAATGCGGTAGAGTGAGAGGTGGCAAGGGTGCCAGATGCACGTCCGACAAATGAGCCAGCCGAATTGTTTTGCGCATTTTTCTCTCTGTGAGCGTAATTTGGCATGGCGACGGTCCCGGAATCCATAATTGGCGCACCGGGAAAGTTTCAACACAGTCCTAATACCACGGGAGCCTAAGCGCTGCGAGCTATGACGACCTCAATATCGCAATGGTTAATCCGCAAAGCCATGCAACGCTATTGGCGCATGACGCGTGCAATCACACTTGGCGCTCAAGGCATGGTAATTGACCGAGAAAGCCGTGTGTTGTTGGTTCGCCACTCCTATCGTCCTGGTTGGTTTTTTCCTGGGGGAGGGGTGGAGAAGGGAGAAACGCTTCGCACCGCCTTGAAACGGGAGCTCCGCGAAGAAGCCGGGATCGAGCTAACGGCCGAACCACGTCTTTTCGGTGTCTACGCCAATTTTGACGTGTTCCCATCCGACCACGTGGCGCTGTTTGTCATCCGCGATTGGCAACAAAGAGCGGTGCCTCGGCCAAATCTGGAGATTGCGGAGCAGGGGTTCTTTGATGTATCGGCGCTTCCCGCCGACACATCCGAAAAGGTTCACCGTCGCTTGGACGAAGTGCTTAGTGCCGCGCCGTGCACAGAAAATTGGTGAAGGTTCATAGATGTCGCCCCGTATCGCTCAGGTTATCAACGAGATCCGACCCGCGCGTCCGAGCGACAGCCGCCGAGTAGCAATGTTGCACGCTGTCGTGTTTGGCCCCGGACGTTTTGCCAGGACCGCCTATAGAATCCGGGAGAGGGCACTCGGCGTGGGTACATTTGGCTGGGTCGCGGAGCTGAACTTTAATCTGATCGCTGCAGTGACTTTTACGCATGTCACCATAGGTGTGCGTTCCGGCGCATTGCTGCTCGGTCCAGTTGCTGTGGCGCCGAATTACACCGGCCTGGGTCTGGGCAGCAAGGTGGTGGCGCGCGGTCTGGACGCAGCGCGCGATTGTGGCAGTGTTCTCGCGGTACTGGTGGGCGATATCGAGTATTATGGACGAATGGGGTTCGCACCGGCACCATCAGGGCAAATTGTGTTCCCGGGGCCTGTCGATCAGCGGCGGGTCCTGGTGTCGGAACTCGCACCCGGCAACCTCTCGAAATTTCGCGGTCCAATATCAGCCGAGAGGCCACGCGATCCGAAACCTTTCGATCCGGTCGCGACGGACTAGGTCTGAGAGTAGAGGTGGCCGGTCGAAGGTCTTGGGTTCAACGTCATGGACCTTGAGGCTAGCGCAGTAGTCTGAATTCAAGCTTGCTGGAGCGATAGCCCAGGAGATTGCACGTGCTGTCAAGCCGTGGCGCACGACCCTCGAGCTGTAGTTGCGTCTCACCTTTCTTGACAATGCCCAAGACATCGTAGCCAAACTTGCCGCAGGACTTGGTGAAGACGTAGGCGGTGCCGTTGTATCTATTGCCGTTGCGTCTCCCCTCAAAGAGGATCTTTCCCGGTGATGCGCCACGTCCGGTCAACTTGGTGTGCGGGCGCTCGAAAGTAATCCTACGACGCATGCCATCAGCCGTGATGCGCACGACTGAACCTTCGTGAAACCACAGTGTCCCGCCGCGAACGCCTGGCTTTTGGACATCAGGGCTGTGCATACCTTTATCGATGCTCGGAGGGGCTTGGGCAGCCATCGACCAGTTTAAGGTTTCAACTTCGCGTGCACATGAAAAGGCGGCAGGTAGGCCGCTGCTTGCCATTTCGCAAAGCAGAGTCGTCTCGACCACGTGTCCGTCCAGTCGGAACTCAATCTTGAGAACATACTTGCTGAACGCATAGTTGTAGCGCTTTTCGCGACTTCCACGGTGATCTTCAGCAAGACAGTAGCCCCGCCTTTCTTCTAGTACAGCCTTCTCGCGGACGCGGTAAGGTATGAGAGTGACAACACCGCGCCGTACATTTTCGGCCGTCTGTAGAGTGTTGTCATTCATCGTGAATTGGCCATCGGCCGACCAACAGGTGTGTTGATAGTCACTCGCAGTTCCCCCCGTCGTCGATGCTAGCAGCGCAATGGCGATCAACCGAAAGCGGGTCCGATACAATGGCTTCAGCTGGCTGGACATTTTCTAGGTCTCCGAACGACTGAATTGGTCAAGTTTTTTCCCGAATGCGAGTGAAATTCCAGCACAACGCGTAATCTGCTTAGGGTCCATGGTCCAATCGGATCAACCCTCAGCGAGAACCCTTGCATCTCCCGGGAAGTCCCAAAGCGCTCTGAACGCGGCCCTGGAGCGGCCCTGGAACGGCCTTGCAGCATTGCGGTAAATCCAACATTGCGATAGGCGTCTTGCCATGACAACACCCCATGACCCCATCGTCGTTGCGGCACTCTATAAGTTCACTGCAATTGAGGATCCAGGAAGATTACAGGCAGCGCTGCATAATGTGTGCGCCAGTTTCGGTGTCCGCGGAACACTGTTGCTCGCCAGGGAGGGAATTAACGGCACAATTGCTGGCACTCGCCAGGGCATTGACCGCTCTCTCGCTGCCATTCGACGGATCCCAGGCTGTGCGGATATCGAGCACAAGGAATCTTTGGCCAGTGCGCCGCCATTTCAGCGGCTGAAGATCCGCCTAAAGACAGAAATTGTACGTCTTGACCAACCGCAAATCGATCCTGTCAATGATGCCGGTACTTATGTCGAGCCCGAGGATTGGAACTCAGTGCTTGTCGATCCTGACGTGGTCATCATTGACACTCGTAATGCCTACGAAATAGCGATCGGCACCTTCCCGAGGGCCATCAATCCCGGAACCCGCGCCTTTCGAGAATTTCCGCAGTGGGTTGACGACAACCTTGATCCCGTTCGACACCCAAAAGTAGCGATGTTCTGCACGGGTGGCATACGCTGTGAGAAAGCGACGGCGCTCCTCAAAGACCGCGGTTTCGCAGAGGTCTGCCACCTTAAGGGGGGGATTTTGAGTTATCTGGAGCGTGTTCCTGACGATCGAAGCATGTGGAGCGGCGCCTGTTTTGTATTCGATGAGCGCGTCGCCGTAGGGCCTGGTCTCGTGGAGACCGACCATCGAGTATGTCCCTGCTGCGGTGGTCCCGTGGCCGCGGACGCAAATTGTTGCGCACTTGACGTAGAGAAGCCATCGGCCGGTCCGACGGGGACGAACGTTCGTGGCGCCGGCAAGGAAGTGAAATAAACGGGAGGAATAATTACGATGGTCCAACTGGCCGAAAGTCTGAACCGGCTTGGAACCGAAACGGCATTTGAAGTTCTCGCTCGTGCAGCGGCGCTTCAGAAAGAAGGCCGCGACATTATAAATCTAGGGATTGGACAACCGGACTTTAAAACGCCTGATCATATCGTAGAGGCAGCTGTCAAGGCGCTCCGCAATGGAGAACATGGATATACGCCGGCTCAAGGAATATTGCCGTTGCGTGAGGCGGTCAGCGCGGACCTTGCACGGCGGCACGGAGTCGATGTCAGCCCAGACCGTGTCGTCATTATGCCCGGTGGCAAACCCACCATGTTCTTTTCGATTCTGATGTTCGCAACTCCGGGTACAGAGATTATGTATCCTGACCCAGGCTTTCCGATTTATCGTTCAATGATCGAGTATACAGGTGCCAAACCGGTACCGATCGCGTTGCTGGAGGAGAATAGCTTCGCCTTTAATGCAGAGGCTGTTCTGGCGAGTATCACTCCAGCGACCCGCCTCATCATTCTCAATACGCCTGGAAATCCTACCGGAGGCGCCGTTCCCCGAATCGAAATCGATAGACTCGTTGATGGTCTTGCCGAGCATCCTCATGTAGCGATCCTGGCAGATGAAATTTATAGCCAGATGCTTTACGATGGCCGTGAGCACGTGTCGTTGCTGAGCTACCCGCATTTGCGCGATCGCCTGATTCTATTGGATGGCTGGTCCAAGACTTACGCCATGACGGGGTGGCGGTTAGGCTTCAGTGTTTGGCCCGACACTCTCGTTGAGCCAGTGGTGCGTTTGGCTGTAAATTGTCATTCGTGCGTCAACGCACCGACACAGTTCGCGGGCATTGCAGCGCTAGAAGGGCCGCAAGATGCAGTTCATGCGATGGTGGAGGCCTTTGATGAGAGGCGTCGTGTGATCGTACCGATGCTCAATCAGCTACCCGGATTTCGCTGCATCGAACCTGGCGGTGCGTTCTACGCTTTTCCGAACATATCGCAAACTGGACTAAACGCCCGCGACTTGCAAAGTCGCATGCTGGAAGAAGCCGGCGTGGCAACAGTGGCGGGTACGAGTTTTGGCATTTACGGCGAAAACTACATTCGCTTCTCCTACGCCAACTCGAAGGCGAATATCGCCCGTGCCATTGAAAGGATCGGAGCGATGTTGACCAGTTGACCGGCGAGGTTGGGTGCGAGCAGAAATTGCTTCGATAAGCTGTATCCAACAGACCGCTGAGTTGAATGTTGAGTCAAAATGTAATGGGCTTTGATAGGTGTGTTGGGTCGGTTAAAGTATTTCGAACCTGGTATCTAGGCTGCATCGGAGGTGATGGGGAATGGCTCGCATAACGCTCAGACAATTGCTCGATCATGCGGCCGAGAACGACTATGGCGTTCCGGCATTCAACATTAACAATATGGAGCAAGCACTGGCGATAGCCGAGGCGGCGAGTTCTGTCGACGCGCCGGTCATTATCCAGGCAAGTCGCGGTGCCCGGTCCTATGCCCACGATATCATGTTAAAGCACATGATGGACGCGGTGACCGAAATGAACCCGCAAATTCCGGTTTGCGTGCATCTCGATCACGGCAACAACGCTGCGACTTGCATGACAGCGATCCAGGCAGGGTTTACGTCTGTCATGATGGATGGCTCGCTGAAAGAGGATGGCAAGACGCCGGCCGACTGGAATTATAACGTCAACGTTACCCGCTCCGTAGTTGAGATGGCGCATTTTTGTGGCGTTTCCGTCGAAGGCGAACTTGGTGTTCTGGGGTCTTTGGAGACTGGAGAAGGAGACAAAGAGGACGGACATGGTGCCGAGGGGAAGCTTTCAATGGATCAACTTTTGACGGATCCGAAAGAGGCCGTGCGCTTTGTCAAGCAAACTGGCGTCGACGCCCTTGCCATCGCGATGGGAACGAGCCACGGAGCCTACAAGTTCTCACGTAAACCCGACGGCGACATTTTGGCAATGAATGTCATTGAGGAGATTCATGGCATGTTACCAAATACGCACCTCGTCATGCACGGGTCCTCTTCTGTACCGCAAGATCTTCAGGACATCCTAAACGCCTACGGTGGAAAGATGCCGCAAACCTGGGGTGTTCCAGTTGAGGAGATCCAGCGCGGGATCAAGCACGGCGTTCGCAAGATCAATATCGACACTGACAACCGAATGGCCATAACCGGCCAGATACGAAAGGTTTTGCACGAAAGACCTGAGGAGTTCGATCCTCGCAAGTACCTGAAGCCGGCTATGGAGGCAATGACGAAGCTTTGTAAACAGCGCCTGGAACAGTTCAATACCGCGGGACAAGCTTCAAAGTTTAAGAGGATTTATCCCCTCGCCGAAATGGCCCGGCGCTACAGCGCAGGGGAGCTGGTCCAAGGCCGATCTGCTTAAGTCGAGTGGTGTGACACTCTCCGTCTCTATTCGAAATCTCACAACCATTCAGCCGTCTGTGGCGGGCATGGCGCAGAGCGGGCGGAGCAGACTTGTCCAATTTCCTGGCGAAGAGGGAAAGCGCTGACTGGCCGCGTACTAGACCAATTCCAGTCCAGTGCCGGGCCGTGTGCAGGACGTCCGTTGCTGGTGCACAGGAGATGTTCTTGAGTGTTCCTGTGGTCGTTTATGTTGACGGGGCGCAACTTCCTCGTTCTGGCAGGCCATCTCTCGGTGCAGATTTTTGAACGTGCGTCAATGTTGGTTTATTGATTGGGTTCAGCTGCTGAGCTGAGCACGGATTGTCACGAATATAAAGAAACTTCTTTCAAGGACTGTCGGTGTTGCCCTCGGGTTGGCCGCGGTTTCAACGACCGCAACTGCGCTTTGCGTCACCCATGGCCCCCAGGCGCCGCGAGATCGACACCGGCAAGCCCGTCATCTTCCGCGGTTCGACAACTGGACCGGCGTTCACACGCGCTGAGTAATGCTCACCATTCGATGTGACGTGGAGTGTGAGACCCAGATGCGCCAGTCTGGACATCAATTCTCTTGGTCAGTGGTGTAGCGGAAATGTCTTTGAAGCAGATAATGCTCACGGGGTGCGCGAATTAATCGATTCACCAGAACTCCTAGCCGAAATTGAATGACCCTCGGCGCTGCCGCTTACAGCGGGGCATCGCATGCGGCAACGCCTTCGCCCTGGGGACAGGTATCTTTGGCTGAGGCAATGAACGTGTCGACTAAGGCTATCCGACAGCCATCTGGTTAGGCCAAGCTTTGGTTTGTTTTGGTTGAGGGCTGAGACCGATTAGTGTTTTGCCATGTCCATGACGCCGTCCCAGTCGGGAGATGGTGGTGCCTCAGAAAAGCTGGTTAGGCGTCCGGCGTACAGATCGTAAAGTGGAGATACTTTGAAAGGGTCGGGCAATTCTCTGCAAGCTTTAAGGGCGGTTTCAGCGGCCGCAAAGTCTTGAGCCTGGAACGCTGTCATCAATGC
>JBPCWA010000312.1:0-33972 GCA_051009975.1 Hyphomicrobiaceae bacterium | reverse complement strand
GACCTGCGATTGCCTCCTCCACATTGATGAAGGATATCGAGTTGGAACGAAAGCAACTTGCCACAACGTACTTGCCATCCGGTGTAAATGCTGCAGCGAAGGGTCGTGTTTGTTCGTCAGGATTATCACTTCCAACGTTTACTCTTGCAATTTCGGCGTCCTCGCGTCCACTAACGGCAAGCTCGACGCTGATCAGCGAAATAGTCTTACCTTCTAAAGCATGAGACATGCTCTCACGCGCAGCGACGGCGACCAGCTCTCCCTTCGGGCTCAGACCCAGGCCGAAAGGACCGGTCTCGACCGGAACACGGCAAATCTCAGTCTCAGCATCCCCGGCCATAGCTCGCGTGAGGTCCAGGACAGAAACATCACTAAAGCCACCGTTTCCAACAAAGACCACTCCACCATGTAAGGGCGAAACCACGAGGCCTGTCGGATTGGGATAGCGTCCGAACGAGGGATGTGGGCTATCGTGTGTGCTTGGCGCCGTCGCCGGATGGCGTCTGGCAAGTTCGAGAGGAATACGGCGACTAACGGTCCGTGTGGCGACATCAATCGCAGTTACCTCATCGCCGCCGTCTTCACTACCTTCCGCTTCCCCACAATTTACGAGAAGTGTTCGACCGTCGGGCGTCAGCGCGCTTCCGACAGGGCCTGTTCGGCCCGTCGGTATGAAAGCTTCAATTGCATCAAGAGTGCCATTGACCTTCGAATCGAGTGCGGTGCGGACATTCAAAACAGCGACCAAGCCTGGGTGGCCGTGTTGAAAGCGTGCTGCCGCCTCACGGGTTGCCGGTCCCGAATGGTTGATCACGTACGCGAAGTCGGCTTTGCTGTCGACGACAACGGCGACCGGTTGCCCGCTCGACTGAGCATCGACCATTCCGTCGCCATTGGTGTCAATATCGGGAGTGACTCGGGGACGGCAAACGACCGCAGAGGATAATCCATCGTTCCCCGCGCTGAGCGCCATCTCCACATCGACTATCGCGACATTATCATCCCATCTGCCGCTCACAATGACATACCCTAATGAACTATTCATTCGCCAACCTTTACTTTGCAGAACAGTTTTCTGGGCTCTCCAGTATAGTGCGACTAGCTCGCGCGATACTGACTGGACACTCAAACTCGGCATAGAAAACGGGTTTCAAGAAAAGAACCTATCTCATTCCATCGCGATCGACGAGATGGCCACTAATTCCGCATTAGGTTTGGTAAAAAAGTAGCAACACCAGGCACCGCGATTGCGAACAGCAGAAATGCTATCAGACCGATGAAAAAGGGCATGTTTGCTTTCAGCACGCGCATTTGGTCCACGTTAGCAATTTTGCCTGCAATAATGAGTGCAATCGCCAAAGGTGGTGTTACCTGCCCGATTACGACGGCAACCACCATCAAAACCCCGAAATGTACAAGGTCGATGTTGTAGGCCAACAGAGTGGGTAAAATGATGGGCAAGAGAACAGGAATCAGTGGATCCAGGATCATCCCGGCCAAAATAGCGAGTCCGACAAGCGCCAAAATGCGGAGGTACTCGCTGTCGACGACAACGATTGCATCGATCAGGTTTACCAGAAAGGTGGGTACGTGCGCATTTGTGAGCCCTGCTCCAAATGCAAAGGAGAGCCCAACGATAATCAGCAATTCACCACTCAATTGCACCGCATTGACCAAAACCCTGTACAGATCTCGCAGCGAGAGGGACCGGTGCACGAACATCCCTAGTGCCAAGGCATACATCACCGCGAACGCACCAGCCTCAGAAGGTGTGAAGACGCCAATGACTAAGCCGCCAACGATGATGAGCGGCAAACCAAAAGAGAGAATTGCCCGCTTGCCCGACCTCCAAACTTCGTCCAATTGAAACGTGGAGTAAGGTGCCCAACCTCGCTTTCGAGCGAGAAAGGCAACGATCAGCATCTGGCTCAGACCAAGCAGCAGCCCTGGAATGACACCGGCCAAAAAAAGTGCCCCAAGAGATACACCTGTTACCGCGGAATACAGAATCATTGGAGAGCTTGGCGGAATCATAGGACCGATCCCTGCGGAAGAAGCCGTCAATGCAGCCGAGAAGTCAGCCGGATACTTATTCTCTTTCATGGCTGGTATGACGATCGACCCCGTCCCGGCAAGATCAGCGGTTGATGATCCGATCATGCCACCGAAGAACATTGACGTGACAATGTTGACGTGCGCCAGTCCACCGCGCAGCGATCCAACAATCGCACGAGCGAACTCAAACAGCCGGGCCGAGATACCGGAGGCGTTCATGAGTCCTCCGGCTAGAACGAAAAGAGGCAATGCAATCAACACGAACCGGCCAATGCCGGACATCATAGTCTGCGGCAGAGTGATCGCCCAGGCTCCAGAGAAGTAGAAATTCAAGAATACGGCAGAAGTTATCGCGACCAGCATCGGTATGCGAAGAATTAGCAGACCACATAGCAGTAGGATGGATAGACCGGCACCGAGCAATGGCGTCATGATACAACATCTCCCGTACCACGGTCATTGGTTCGGATCCGCCACTCCCTATAAAATTCAGCCATGTAGGCCATCGCCGCCCCAAGAGCGCCAAAGACCAGCGCAGATGTCGACCACCCCATGGGGACTTGGACGTAGAGAGCAACATCGCCGCCAAAGAGGCTAACGAAATCGAATGATGCCCAGGCCATGGCAAGTAGAACCGCAATGTTAAAGGTATAACCCAACTTGGCAACGATGCCTCGGTAGCGCGAGGGGATCTTCTCAAAGAAGAAGTCAATCCTGATCATCGTGCCGCGTCGAACCGAGAGAAAGACCCCTGTCATGGCAAGCCATGGCATAATCATTTGAACCATCTCTTCCGCCCATGAAAAGCTAAAGCCGAAGAGATACCGTGACGAGGCGTTGACGAAGACTATGCCAACGATGCCGACAAGTGCTGATACCCCCACGATCTCGACAGCTCTGTTGATCAGGCGATCTGAGAGAGACAATCCGGCGTCCGGGTCGCGCAATTCCATTCGCCGTGTTGCCTGCTCGATTTGCTGTGCGATGCCAGGCGTATCGGAACCAGAAGATTCTTTTTGAAAACTCATTCTTAGTCTCTCTTTAGATCGCTCGTCTGCGATCGAGACCAGGGCAATTGGGACAGCAATTGAGGTCAGAATACGGCTTTCTTGATCGAGTGGAGAAAGCTTGCGCTCTCCGCTCGATCAAGCGCGGTATAACAACAGACTTATTCGCTCGCCGCTTGCATAAATTGCTTCATAAACTCGGCGCCGGCGATCGCACCGATTTTATCGGCTATTGGCGGAGCTGCCTTTTTAAAGGCATCCGAATCAATGTCATTGAACTTCACATTCGGCGCCAGTTTCCGAATTTCCAGCTCGAGTTTGGCATCATTGTCAGCGCCATATTTGCGGCTCGCCAGCACGGCCGCCCGGGCCGCCTTGTCCACCTTGCTCCGCTGTTCATCAGCCAGCGAATTATAGCGCTTCAGGTTCATGACGAATGTGATCGGCGTATACACATGGAATGACTTCGAGATGTACTTTTGCACCTCAAACCAAGACCATTTCCTGATGTTGCCGAGCGGGTTCTCTTGTCCGTCGATCACACCTTGCTGCAGAGCAAGATAAATTTCACCAATGTTCATTTTTATCGGTGTAGCTCCGAGCATTTGGAACGACATGATGCGGGTCTTGCTGCCCGGTGTTCGCAGTTTGACGTTTTTCAAGTCTGCGGGTTTCACGATAGGTCGAACATTGTTGGTGATATGCCGAAAACCGATTTCGCCGAACCCAAGAACCTTCAGTTTCGCCTTCTCCTGCAACGATTTGTCGAGTGCTTTGCCGACGGGACCATCAAGAACTGCAGCGACTTGTTCACGACCGGAGAAAAGAAACGGAGTGTCGAATACAGCGAATTTCGGATCAAGTTGCACAGCATCAGAACCAATGGGGATCACATCCAGTTGCCCCGTTCTCACCTGCTGCATGTGAACAATTTCGTCTCCGAGCGTCCCGCTGTCAAAAAACTCGATCGCAACGTCTGCTCCCATTTCCGCCTTCAACGCATCACGGAACGCGGCGAGCATGTGCTGTGTCGATGCGCCCGGCGTGCTTTCAACCGAAAGTCTGAGTTTCAGTGGCTCTGCCACCACCGCCGTCGCTACCATCGCCGTCGCTACCATCGCCAAGGCAGCTACGGTTAGGAGTGCGCCAATAATGGACCTAGCAAGGGTATTCATCGTTTTCCTCCTTTTGATAGTTTCTTTTGTTAAAGTGTAATTGGGCTCACGAAATTAAACTACTTCACCTCCAATACCAAAGCCATATTCATTATTGTTATGTCTACAAAGATAGCTCTGTTATTTAACTTGTTGCCTGGTCAACCCCTCTAAGAAACTCATGAATAGTTACTTGTCGCACAGGGGACCCGTTCAACCCGATCATTGCTATCCTAGGGCAGCCGCAAGAATCCAGTCTTGTATTCCGAGCTCTCGAAATTGTCTGCCTTCTCCGCTGTCCTTCGCGCAAAAGGCTTCCACCAAAGTCCGGCTCTGTCAACGAAAACCCCTTTGTTTTAGGTTCGCGAATCATCAACCCAGGGATGAATGTCTGGCAACAGCGTCATTTGGTGGACCATTCAGATCAAGATCGTAAAAAAGGGGCGAACCATTGTGTTGGACATTGAATTGAGTGAGGAGGGTGGGGGATCGAGAAAACACTAGTAACAAGAATGAAATTTCGTATCGGGGTCGTTGCCATCTGCTCCACCTGCCACCTCTCCATCTGTTGACTCATCAAGAGAATTGCTGAACGGCAGGATTGGCGCTCGGGACCAAGACCGAAGGTCAGCAGCCAATGGCCTTGGTTATACAGGCAATCTTAACGGACCCTGTAGCGATGGTTTTTGTCATCGCTAAAACGCGTCACGCAGAAACGGAATCAACCCATCAAGCACAGCATCGGGTTGTTCTGCCATGAGCATGTGGCCACATCCCGCGACTTTGATAACCCGCGATTGTGGGATCGCTTCGACCAACGGCTTGGCAGCTCTGAGGGGAGTCATTGCATCGCGGTGCCCGAGCAGAAGAAGGGTGGGGCACGTGACTCTATGTGCTCTCTCAAGGCCATCATCGTAGTTATTGGCTGCCCTAAGCGACATATAAAGAACACCTGGTGAAGAACGCTCCAAGAGGCGTACAGCCCCACCTGTCATCCACAGTCCGGGAGACTGATTGGCTCCCGTTTGACCATCGTAGCTGTGTCCCCAAATCGTTACCATGTCAAAGGCGTCATGATCGTTGTTCTTTGCTGCATTGAGCAGGAACTCGGCAACCGGCATTGGGACGGAAGTTCCGATTAACGCGAGGGCCTTGACCCGCCCCGGCCACCGGGCCGCAGCATCGAAGACCACAAGCGAACCCAGGCTGTGACCGACCAATGCGGAGGCCTCGACTTCGAGCGTATCGAGTAAAGTTATCACCCATTCCGACAAGGCTTCCACGGATTCGAGTGGCGGTCCTTCGGTGCGACCATGACCGGGAAGATCAACCGCAATTGCGTTATAGCCGTGATGTGCAAAATACCGTGTTTGCAATGCCCAAACCGTGCGGTCCATCCCAGCACCATGCACAAACACAATCGTCGGCTTTCCGAGCTCGAATGGGCGACCGCCGGTGGACGCAAACGTTGATCTGTTATCGACAGCGATTTCCATGATGTGTTCAACCTCTCTGGGAAGACCGCAATGCGCGCGCCAGATCGTCGAGCAGGTCGTCGATATCCTCGAGACCAACTGAGAGGCGAATGAGCCCCTCCGAAACACCGGCAGCCTTCATGGCCTCCGCATCCATTTGCTGATGAGTGGTCGAACCTGGGTGGATGACCAATGACTTTGCATCACCAACGTTGGCGAGGTGCGAGAACAATCGCAACCCCTCGATAAAGCGTTTACCGGCTTCCCGTCCCCCCCTGATGACGAAGCTAAAAATCGCTCCGGGCCCTTTGGGAAGTATGCGAGTCGCGATTTCGTGGTCAGGGTGGCTTGGCAGTTCTGGCCAAGTTACCCACTCGACGTTTTCGTTATCGTTCAAGAATTTGACGACGGCCCGGGCATTCTCGACATGCCGCGCCATGCGAACTGGTAATGTTTCCACGCCTTGGAGAATCTGGAAGGCATTTGTCGGACTGAGACAAGCGCCAAAATCACGCAAGCCCTCGGTACGTGCGCGCATAATAAATGCATGCGGTCCAAACTCTTCTTCGTAGTTTATGCCGTGGTAACCGGCATACGGCTCGGTAAGTGTCGGGAACTTGCCTGAACGCTCCCAGTCGAAACGACCGCCATCAACGATCGCGCCGCCGATCGCAACGCCATGTCCACCCATAAACTTTGTGATGGAGTGGTGGACAAGATCGGCGCCCCATTCAAGTGGCCGACATAGATATGGCGTCGCGAACGTGTTGTCGACAAGGAACGGAAGTCCGGCATCGTGGGCAACCTCTGCAATCGCAGGCATATCAGGCACCTCCAATCCGGGGTTGCCCAGTGTCTCGGCGAACAGTAGTCGTGTGTTCGGCCGAAGAGCAGCCTTAAACGCATTGGGATCGCGCGGGTTGACGAATGTCGTTTCGATACCAAACCGCGGGAGCGTGTGCTGAAATAGATTGTGCGACCCGCCGTAGATAGACTGAGACGAAACGATATGACTGCCGGCGTCCATGAGAGTGGACACCGCTAGAAAAAGCGCCGCCTGGCCGCTGGCAGTGCAGACTGCTCCGACACCGCCTTCGAGGGCCGCTATGCGCTCTTCCAACACGGCCACAGTCGGATTGGATATGCGCGAATAAAGATGCCCCGCCCTCTCCAAGTTAAATAGCGCTGCCGCCTGATCGGTGCTCTCAAACACGTACGAGGTGGTTTGATAGATTGGAACGGCCCTTGCGCCATAGACCGGATCTGGACGCTGGCCTGCGTGTAGGCTCAGCGTATTGGGCCTTAAATAACGGGGTTTGCTCACTTGATATTTCTCCCCTGTCGTAGTCCACCTCAGCTGGACCTGTAAGAGAGTGCTCCAGAAATCATTCGAGCAGACTTCATTCGCACAATGATTGGATAGGCCGCACTCTCCGCGCCCCATCTCGACCTAATTGACTACAGCCTGACACGCCATATTGGCTCTCTTCAAGCACCGACACCAGACGACAAATGCTGAGACACAGCGAATTTTTCAGCCACCCACACGAAGCGCGGCCTTCTCTCCTCGATGCCTGCTGGTGTCGTCCCGCGGTTTTTTGCCTACTCCGCTTTTGCAGGAGCCGAATAGCTCAATCTGTTCCCAGTAAGTTCTCTACGTACCAGGAAACCAAATACCAGGAAACCAACGCTGAGTGCACGAAAGAGATCGTAGGATTTTAACTCAACACCTCTTGAAATATTGAAATCTTGGATTACTATGATGATATAAGAGTGCGACGATCCTCTCAGGATAAGCAGGATGAAAATTGTCAGCTACGCAATCTGTCCCTTCGTCCAGCGTGTGACGGCGTTGTTGGAGGCGAAGAATATTACCTACGATATCGCTTACATAAAGCTGAGCGACAAGCCACAGTGGTTTCTAGACATTTCTCCAACTGAGCAAGTCCCAATCTTAGTGACTGAAGACGGAGACGCCTTATTCGAGTCAGAGGCTATCGTTGAATATATTGACGAAGTGACCCCGCCACTTAACGCTGGCGCCAGCCCGACGCAGCGGGCGAAGGATCGAGCCTGGAGCTATCAGGCAAGTAAACACTACCTCACCCAGTGCAGCGCCATGCAAAGCCCTAACAAGGCCACACTTGTCGAGCGCGGCGAGAAGTTAAGCGCGGCGTTTGGACGTGCAGAAAAACATCTGGGGGAGGGCCCCTATTTCAACGGTATCAATGTGGGAAACGTCGATATTGCCTGGCTTCCATTGCTGCACCGCGCCCAGATCATTAAGGAGCGGAGCGGGTATGATTTCTTGGCCGAATTTCCGAAAACCCGGGCGTGGCAGACGGCAATAGCTGATACGGGGATCCCTAGAAGGTCTGTTGCGGAGGATTTCGAGCAACGGTTCGCGGACTTTTATCTGTCGGAGTACACTTTTCTGGGTCGAGGCGTAGACATTGTAGATGCGCAGTCGTGCAGTGGAAACAGGGCGTCCGGTAGCTGTTGCGGCTGACGAGACAGATAAGAAGTGATTGCGTCAAATGAATGAGTCATCGGCCCTGGCGATGTTCGCAGCCCTGTCACAGGATACTCGCCTCCAGATTGTGAGATACCTGGTTTCAGTCGGAGAAACTGGCGCATCGGCTGGTGCCATCGGAGAGCACGTCGGCGCCTCGTCGTCGCGCGCGTCCTTCCACCTTTCTGCGCTTGAACGAGCGGACGTCGTCACATCACAGCGCGATTCCCGCCACATCTTCTATCGCGCAAACATCGAAAATCTGGGTGCTTTGGTATCTTTTTTGCTGAACGACTGTTGCAACAATCATCCGGACATTTTGGCATTTTGCCAACCGCGACGGGACTGTTGACGGAATGCCAGTGTTGGAAAGAACAAGCGCTTACAACACCATGGTTTCTTGGACGCTCGTAGATGGCAACTCCGCGCTCAGGTAACATCGTTCCGTCAGTCAACTATTCAGCCGCTTCGTCGTAGGCCTCGACTGGGGGACAAGAGCACACCAAGTGGCGGTCACCGTAAGCATTGTCAACACGATTGACAGGCGACCAATACTTATCGAAACGTCGTGCACCCGGCGGGTAACAGGCTACTTCACGCGAATAAGGCCGCTCCCATTCGTCCACCAAATCCTCGACAGTGTGGGGCGCATTCTTCAGCGGATTGTCATCCGGATGCATCTTGCCGCTTGCAATATCCAGCGCCTCTTGGCGAATTGCGATCATCGCATCGCAAAAACGGTCTATCTCGGCCTTCGGCTCTGACTCGGTCGGCTCCACCATAAGCGTTCCAGCAACCGGCCAACTCATGGTCGGAGCGTGAAAGCCACAATCTATCAATCGTTTTGCAACGTCGTCTACCGTGATCTTCGATTCCTCCTTCAAGGCCCTTGTATCGAGAATGCATTCATGCGCGACACGCCCGCTCTTCGATTTGTACAGAACGTTGTACGCTGGCTCCAATCTCTTCGCGATATAGTTCGCATTGAGGATAGCGACTTTCGTTGCCTGAGTTAATCCATCTCCTCCCATCAACAAGCAATAGGCCCACGAAACTGGTAGAATGGATGCCGATCCGTAGGGCGCGGCGGTAACTGGCCCCGCCCCCTGACATGTATCCGCGAAGCCGGGCAAGTACGGTTCGAGATGTCGTTTAACACCGATGGGTCCCACTCCTGGGCCGCCGCCGCCATGCGGAATGCAAAATGTCTTATGAAGATTGAGATGGCTGACATCTCCACCTATCGCACCCGGTTGCACCAGACCAACCATAGCGTTCATATTTGCACCGTCGATGTAAACTTGACCTCCGAAGCGGTGTGTAATCTCGCAGACCTCGCGCACGGTTTCTTCGAAAACCCCATGCGTCGATGGGTAGGTTATCATGCAACCTGCAAGCACATCTGAGTGCTGTTTCGCCTTGTCGAGGAAATCATCGAGATCAATGTCACCGTTGTCGGCAGATTTGACGACCACGACTTTCCAGCCGACCATGTGCGCTGACGCTGGATTGGTCCCATGCGCGGACGTCGGGATGAGGCAAACATTGCGATGGGCTTCACCGCGCGCAACATGATACCCGCGAATCGCGAGCAGACCAGCATATTCGCCTTGTGCACCCGAGTTGGGTTGGATCGAAATCGCGTCGTAGCCCGTAATCTGGCAAAGCTTGTCGGATAAATCGCGAATGAGTTCGTGATAACCCGCTGCCTGGTCAGTAGGAACGAACGGATGCAATTCGCTGAACTCCGGCCAGGTCACGGGCATCATCTCGACTGTCGCATTAAGCTTCATCGTACATGAGCCAAGCGGTATCATTGCGCGGTCCAACGCAAGATCTCGATCAGCAAGTCGACGCATGTAGCGCGTCATTTCCGCTTCGGCACGGTTCAGATGGAAAATCGGATGTGTGAGATACTTGCTTTCGCGCAGCGCAGATTTTGGCAGCCGGTAATCGCGCTGGTTAGCGCCATCATCCTTGAGATCACCGCCAAAGGCGCGCCACACGGCTTCGATCGTCTCTGGATAGGTTTTTTCATCAAGGCTTATGCCAATTCTGTGCTCCGCGATCGCGCGCAGATTGACTCCGTTGTCCACTGCCGCATTCAAAATAGCGGCCTGGCGATCGCCAACTACAACGGTGATCGTGTCGAAGAATGCTTCGGGCTCAACGACAAAGCCCAATGACTCGAGCCCCTTGGCGAGCCGTACAGTTTTTCGATGGACGCTCTGGGCGATGGCTTTTAGGCCTTCCGGTCCATGAAATACCGCATACATGGAGGCCATAACGGCCAGCAAGGCCTGAGCCGTACAGACGTTGGAATTAGCCTTTTCACGTCGGATATGCTGCTCGCGTGTTTGCAGCGCAAGGCGGTAAGCCTTGTTTCCTCGCGCATCAATCGAGACCCCGATGATACGACCAGGCATGGCACGCTTGTAAGCGTCGCGGGTCGCCATATAGGCCGCATGTGGGCCGCCAAATCCCATTGGAACGCCAAAACGTTGGGTTGAGCCGATCGCAATGTCAGCCCCCATTTCACCGGGTGACTTCAGAAGACACAGTGCCAATGGATCAGCCGCCACGACAGCAATTGCCTTCGCCGCATGAAGCTCTTCAATCAGATTCGAGAATTCGCGAACGTGACCATAAGTGCCCGGATACTGGAAAATCGCGCCAAAGAACTCATCTTCACCGATGGCATCTGGTGCGCCAACAACGATTTCAATGCCAACCGGTTCGGCACGGGTGCGAATGACCGCGATGGTTTGTGGATGGCAGTTTTCGTCGACGAAGAAACGAGTTGCTTTGGATTTGGCAACGCGTTTGGCCATAGTCATCGCTTCGGCCGCTGCCGTTGCCTCATCCAGCAGAGATGCGTTGGCGATCTCTAATCCGGTGAGATCGCTCACCATTGTCTGAAAGTTTAAGAGCGCTTCTAGGCGACCTTGACTGATTTCGGGCTGATAGGGTGTATATGATGTATACCAGGCTGGGTTCTCCAGGATATTCCTCTGGATCACCGGCGGGGTCATCGTTCCGTAATATCCCTGACCAATAAGCGACGTCAGAACCCTATTCCTGCATGCAACTTGATACATGTAGTGAAGTGCATCGCGCTCCGACATCGCCATGCCCCAATCGAGCGGCATTGGCTGTCGGATCGATTGCGGCACGGTATCTTCTATGAGGGCATCGAGGCTTTCAACGCCGACCACATCGAGCATTTCAGCCATCTCCTTGGGAGAGGGCCCAATGTGGCGCCTATTGGCAAAGTCATAAGGCTGATAGTCCGTCAGTTCGAAAGCCATTTTTCGACACTCTCACCCGATCAGTTCTTTGTAAGCACTATCGCTAAGTAGATCGGCAAGCTGTCCAGGGTCGGAAATCTTCATTTTGTAGAGCCACGCCTTCCCTTCGGGATCTTCATTGATCACTGACGGTTCGTCGGTCAAGGCCGAGTTTGCCTCGACTATTTCTCCATCAACCGGCGCATAGATTTCGCTGGCCGCCTTCACACTTTCTATCACACCCATCTCGTCGCCCTTGGAGAAACTTTCCCCCACCTCTTTCAACTCGACGAAAACAATGTCACCGAGTTGCTCGGCGGCGTGCACCGTGATGCCAACTACTGCGGTATTGCCATCAACCCTCAGCCATTCGTGCTCCTCCGTGAAATAGGTGCTCATTGTCAATCTCCTCTTCAGCAGCGACGACATCAGCGCTTGCGTCAACGCTTATAATTGTGTGGCACGAACGGCAAAGCAACTACGTTCGCGATCAGCGGCTTGTCACGTACGATAATGTTAATAGGCGTACCGGGCAATGCATGCTCGGACGTGACGTATCCCATAGAAATCGGCTTACCGAGCGTCGGAGAAAATCCTCCGCTCGTCACTTTGCCTATCGCACGGCCATCCATCGCCTGCACCTCACACCCTTTTCGTGCCGGTGCGCGTGCCTGCGGACGAAAGCCGACGAGCTTGCGCGCTGGGCCATCAGCAAGTTCGCTCATGACCCTTTCTGCCCCAGGAAACCCGCGCTCTTCGCGCCGCCGCTTCTGAATGATCCACGAAAGTTGCGCCTCAACTGGCGAAGTCCCAACATCCAAGTCACTACCATATAGGCATAATCCCGCTTCCAGTCTAAGGCTATCGCGCGCGCCAAGCCCAGCAGGAGCGCAGTCCTCGTGGGCCAACAGCGCCCGAGAGACTTCTATCGCCCTATCCGCATCCATCGAAATTTCGAAGCCATCTTCGCCCGTGTAACCAAGCCGCGAAACGCGACAGGCATGACCAAGGATATTGGTTTCGAGCGTTTCCATGAACGTCAGACTGGTAGCAGCCGGTGCCAAAGACGAGACGACCCTGACAGCTGCAGGCCCTTGGACTGCGACTAAGGCCCGATCCACCAGCTCCGTTACTTTGATCCCGTCGAGTTTCGCACGCATATACGAAACATCCTGATCTCGCACGGCGCCGTTCACTACCACAAATAGGCTTTCTCCGACATTTGAGACGATGAGGTCATCTCGAATTCCGCCGGTATCGTTCGTAAAAACCGTATAGCGTGCCTTGCCGGGTCTCAACGACTGCAGGTCACTGGGGACCAAAGTCTCAAAGGCGGCTGTGATGTTATCTCCCTGAAGAACAACCTGCCCCATATGCGAAACGTCGAAGAGTGCAGCCTTTTTGCGACATTGAGTATGCTCGGCAACAATTCCTGTCGCATATTGAACCGGCAGTTCCCAACCACCAAAGTTGACAATCTTCCCTCCGAGTTCAATATGCAAATCGTACAAGGGAGTGCGGCGTGGATTTGCGCTGGCCATAGTCATTCTCCCGATTGAACTTAACCCATGCAGCCTAACGGTCGGCATTTGCCAGCGAGCCGCGGGTTTATCAGTGGCAAGACGGGGCAAACATCTTGCGTCACGATTATCTTTATGCAAGCAAAAGCGCGAAGTTCCGACCGCATAACCCGCGATCCCGTCCCGCCACCTCGACCTGACAAATCTCGGACCTCGCAATGGACCGGCTTCGAGCTGCCTGCACGCTCCTCACCTGCACACTCCTCATCCGACAATCCGCATCTGAACAGCGGGTTCCAAGCTCATGAGGTTACAGAGTCATGAGCTTGCAGCAATCTACAGAATGCGCGGCCGGCTGCTAGCAGGAGTTCCTTTGCCCCACCAGTCCCCTTGGAATATACACGCTATCTCTCAAGGCCAAAGAATTTTCTAGTCAGTTTCATTCCGACCAATCAGTAAACAACGACCTGGGAATTGCTCACCATATCTAGGCAGGCTAAAGAAGGACATGGAACAGCAGCCGTGAGCACAAAGGATCGGAAAGTGAATTCGCATTGAGAGAGATGATGAGCAAGAAAGTCATGTCCCATTCCATACCCGACGCGCTCAGAACCGCCGCCGCAAAGTGTGACTGCGATCGTGATCAGTTGCTACGCTTCTCCCAGTATCTACATGAACTGGAGCCTTATCAGGCGGCCCGCATAAATCCATTTGCGTTCGCATCAGCGGCAGGGCTCAATGCCGAGACAACACTCGATCTCTTCGTGCACGGCGCTAAAGTCGGTCTATTTGATCTCGAATGGGGGATGGTTTGCCCCCTGTGCGGCGCAATTACAAATAGCGTATCAGAACTCGATCGTGTTGCCGCAGAAGTTGTCCACTGTTCACTGTGCCAGCGCGATGTAGATTCGACATTGGACGACACGATAGAGGTCACGTTCGCGTATGCACCAAACGGATCAGCACTGGATATTCATCGAGACTTCGTAACGTACCAGCACTACTTCACATCATCTAGCTATCCGTATCGCGTCGATTGGCTAAACTATCACCTACGCCATACCGTGGCGGACGTTAAGCTAAGGGCGGGGCAAACATCCACCCTGCTGCTGTCACTGGAGGCCGGACAAACCTATCGCGTGATCTGCTTCGACACGCATTCGGGCGCTAACTTGCAGGTGGCAGCAGACTCAGAACATTCCTCAGAGCCGCAAACTGTGATGTTGACTCTATCGCCAGCTGGTTTCTCCCCGCCCCAGACAAAACTAGAGTCGAAAAATCCACAATTGACGCTAGCCAATTTGACGGACGCTTCTGTCTGGTGCCGTGTGCTGCGGATTGACATGCAGGATGTTACCGCGATCATAGAGCGTGGCGTGCCAGAGTTTGATCAGCGGTTGACCGGCAAGCACTTACTGAACAACCAAGCCTTTCGCGAGAATTTCGCGCTTAACTATCTGGCGCCAGACCTCAAGTTGAAATTGCGCAGTCTGACTTTGCTTTTCACGGATCTGAAGGGCTCCACTGCATTGTATGACCGAGAAGGGGACCTTGCTGCTTACCGATTGGTGCAGGATCACTTCGTTGCTCTTAAGGAAGTAGTCCGCGAACATTCCGGTGCGGTAATAAAAACCATGGGCGATGCCATCATGGCCGCTTTCTCGAACGGAACAGACGGAACGACTGCAGCCATCGCAATGATGGAAGCTATGAAATATCTGCCGAACCGCAGATTTGAAGGCGACGTCGGCCTCAAAGTTGGTCTTCATGCAGGTCCGGCGCTTGCTATCAATGCCGGCACCAATCTGGATTATTTCGGACAGACAGTAAACATTGCGGCTCGGGTTCAAGGCTTGGCAGATGCCGGGGACATTTGTCTCACAAAGGCTATGAATAGCGAATTTGGAGTCACGGACGCCTTGGCGCAAGCGGGCTATAGTGGCCGCGTCGAAGTAGCTAAGCTTAAGGGCGTAGCCGAGGCGGAGCAAATTATTCGATATCGTAGTGCAGCCTGAGATGATCGAGCCAAATGAACGGTCCTAGTAGACCTCTACTCTCAATTGCTACAGTTTCAACCATTTCGCCTGTTCTTCTGGGTCTAGTAGGCTCGGCCCATTCTTTTTGAAACACTATCAACTCAATCTGCTCGTAACGGCACGATGAGCCTAAGCACAGCGAATCAATCGAAAACTCAAGTTCTAACTGGAGCCCGTGCAGATAAGAAAGAATGTTGCGGATTTGCTCTCCCCCAGCGAACCGAATGTGTATTCGACTATGATCTGTCAATCTTCTTCGGCAGAACAGATTGAGGACGCAATACGCTTACGCCCGCGAGGAGCCGCACCAGGATGCGATGACAGCTTTGGTGACCTGCACGCTTCGCGTAAAATCGGCAATATCTACCCATTCATTCACGCCCCCGGACACCGTTAGATTCCCGCAAAGCGGACCGAAACCTACCGTAGAAATTCCCTTCTGGACAATCGGATTTCGAATGTCGGACGATACATGAAGTGGATTTACGCACGGGCGCGCGCCAACAGAAGTTAACGTATTCGCCACCACTTCGTAGATCGGAGCATCCTCTGGTGTTTCTGCTGCCGAGACGCCTGCTACCCAGTTGATCGTTGGGGGATGGATCGAAAGCCAAGGATCTGAAGCACATGCAGCTGTCACCCAATCAGCAACTTCGGATTTCACATTTTCCAGGCCTTCGCCCGGCACGAGCGACAGAACTCCCCCCAATCGTCCGGACGCCGGCATTCGACTCAACCTGTCTCTTGCGCCAAACTCGCAGTGGGATAGCATGAGATTTGTCGATCGGCCGATAACGGACTCTATACTAGGTTGTCTGACACGTGCGCCCCGAGCACTGTCGAAGTCCTTGAGGGAGGCGGCAATCAGTATCAGCTTTTCAAAGGCATTGACGCCTGTGTGCGCAAAGGCCGTATGCGCGGGTTCGTTCGTTTCAGGAAGGCGTCCAGAAACCGTGATGAAAAACTCAAGCTGTCCCGGTGCAAAGGCCTTGATCTCGTTCAGTCCATTCCCGGATTCGGCTGGGTGCAGGTAAACAGCCGCATCCGCGGTCAACCCGTCGTGCAAAGCTGCCGCGATCCCGCGCCTGTGGCGCTTGCTTGGCGCGCTGACCAAAAAGAGGTCTCCGGCCAACACAAAGCCGTCGGCCAATAACGCTTTCGGGCTTTCCGTCAGCAGGGAAAGACCGGCGAGATCATCCGCAACCCCCCAGCCGTATAGTCGGCCATCCAACTCCAGTGGTGTGAAGGGATCATGCGACCAGTTCATGCTGCCATCAAACGGTTCCGTGTCCGGATGGGCAAAAAGGATCAGACTTCGGCCACCACCCGTTCCTCGCAGTCGACCAATCAGACACGACTGCAGTGTACCGGTTCCGGCATCGCGGATCGCAAACTCCTCAATCAGCGGCACGTCTCGCGGGTCATAAACGAGTTCCTGCACTTCACATCCGATCGCTTCCATTGCCGTTTGCGTCATGGCACGAATTGCGGCCTCGCCATTTCGGCCGGCGCCAATCAAGCGAAACAAGTGCTCTACCGCGTTCCCAAGAAGACCATTCATGTCTTGCCCCTGGCTCGTTGCAAAGTTGATCTGGCATCACTCACGGTGTTCTCCCCTAATGCGTGAGAATTTTTGCCAGGAACTGCTGTGCCCGCGCGCCGCGCGTCTCAGTGAAAAACTCATCCTTGGAGCAGTCCTCTATGATTTCTCCTTCGTCCATAAAAATGACGCGTTGAGCGACCTTGCGCGCGAAGCCCATCTCGTGCGTGACGCACAGCATTGTCATACCCTCTTGCGCAAGCTCGACCATCACGTCCAGAACTTCGTTGATCATTTCCGGGTCAAGTGCGGAAGTCGGTTCATCAAAAAGCATGACCATCGGATCCATGGCCAAAGCGCGGGCAATAGCCACACGCTGTTGCTGACCACCTGACAAGTGCAACGGATACTTGGCCGCCTGATCGGCTAAACCAACCCGACGCAGCAAAGCTTCCGCCCTAGCTTCAGCATCCTCGCTCGTCCGACCCAGGACCTTGCGTTGGGCAAGGACAATGTTGTTGAGAATGGTCAGGTGCGGAAACAGTTCAAAATTCTGAAATACCATACCTATTCGCGCACGCAGTTTGGGCAGGTCAGTGGCGGGTCTTCCTACCTCGATGTCATTCACTGTGATGCGACCGGAGTCATATGGCTCAAGTCCATTTATGCACTTAATCAGCGTCGACTTGCCGGATCCGGATGGGCCGCAGATAACCACGACCTGTCCTCGGCTGACAGCAGTTGAACACCCCTTGAGCACCTGAAAACTTCCGAAGAATTTCGATACTTTATCCAGGATGATCATCTCTTAGTTCCACTTTACGACATTCGAATATGTCAGCCTAGGTGCCCACAAACTTTGGATCAACCAAAGCGGTCAATCAGATACGGACGAACGGCCACTGTCGGCGTACGCCCGTCAATCAATTCTGCAGTCAGGCGGGCAACGGCTGGGGCCAGCGTGTATCCATTAGATGTGACAGCGTTGTAAAACCCTGGCGCATCTGGCACTTCACCAAGAATGGGAGCACCGTCGATATTGACGTTCATACCGGCCCAAGTACGCACGACTTGCAACCCAGCTAACTGCGGCATCACACGTCGAGCGGCCCATAGATTGCCCTCGATGCTTTCGCGGATCGTAACGTTCATGTTCCTAAGTGAATTGTACCTGGCAGTCCAAGCACCACCTATTACGAGCCCACCGGTACTCAGCTGCTTCAGGCTCAGGTGTCTGTCTGCGTGGGCGATCAACTGGTCCACGAGCAGTGGCGCTCGTTCCGTCACGATCATTTGCAAAGGGGCGCTGTGCACTGGGATTTGCAGGCCAACCATGGCACCAATTTGACGGGCCCAAGGACCCGCGGCGTTTATGACAATCGGGCTTCGGACACTCCCGCGTCCCGTCCCTATCCACCACTGCGATCCTTCTCGCTCAATGGAATTTACATTTGCACTTTGCTCAAACCTGACACCAGATCTACGGGCCCGATCGAGGACGGAATAAGTGGCGGTTAGAGGATTGATCTTACCCTCGCATGGCGAATATTCTGCACCCGAAAGACTCCTGGCGAGCCCTGGCGCAATGCTGCGAAGCTCGCTCGGCCCAAGAATTTCGACATCCAATCCATGACGGCGCTCCAGAGCGACTTTCTCTCGGAGAAACGCCATGCCAGTCTCGCTTTCGGCCACCATCAAGCCACCAGTGATCCGAATCTCGAACGTTCGCCCACACGCCTCTGCTAATTCTTGCCATAGCCGGATCGACCAAGGTCCAAGCGGTAGCGTATCGGCCGCAGGACCACCACCTGCTTCAGCCTTGGCGCCAAAATCGAATGAAAGGAGTTGTGCATGCAGGCTACCTGCGTTCGCGCCGGAGGCTTGAAGGTTTGCGTCATCCCGATCGAGAACGACTACCTTGCGACCAAGAGCAATGCACTCATGGGCAAGACAAGCCCCCACAACTCCAGCACCTATGATGGCGATCTCTGCGTCGATATCACCGAAGGGTTCTCGGGGAACAGGTCGCGCCAGGTTGGGCGATGGAGCGCGCTCGTGCCCGCCCCATTCAGGCTTCTCGACCGTCAGCGCGGCCACAGGAAAGGGCTTTACCGGCAACCGCGGAGCAAAGTCGATGTCGGCGTTAGGATCGGCCTGTCGCAGCAGAGCAGCGGCCGTCATGGCGCAGTAGCGCCCCTGACACCGCCCCATGCCTAGTCTCAGTCGACGTTTCAGCACCGCGAGGCTGCGTGCACCACTGACTATCTCTCGTCGCACAGCCCCAAAGTCAATATCTTCGCATCGGCAGAGCACGGTGGCATCATCGATGTGTTCGAGCGATGCGGGCGGGCCGGCGAACAGTTCCCACAACGCCTTTTGAAACGCACAAGCACGAGCGCTTGCACGACGGCTTGGCTCGTTGACCGCAAACCCCAATTGCCCAGCCACGGTTCGTCCGGCAACCTGCCCATCCGCAATGGCCAAGGTGGCACCACCAAACCTAGCTCCGTCGCCAACTGCGAATACACCGGGCACGGTGGTCTCGCTCGACGAATCCCTGACAATACGCCAACTGCCCAAATATCTTGGATCGAATACGACTTCGCATCCCAGCGCGCGCGCCAATTCGACCGATGCTGCGAACCCGTAGCCGAGAGCTAGAACATCCGCTGGTAGTGTGATACTTCGCTCCAGATCAGGTTGGCCGCAAGCTCTGAATGGCGCGACCGTAACAGATCGCAGTCGTTCGCCGCCGTCGGCCCGAACAATCTGATGCCCCCACATGATTGGAACCCTCTTTCTATTGAGTTTGACAAGGTAGCGGGCCCCGTCAAACATCGCACGAGGGTCGAAATGCGTGGCCCGAGCAAGGGCGCCAATCTGGCCATACCCAGGGCGCTGCGCGGACTCAGCAAGAGCGGTCAACTCGATCCCAAGACTGGCAAGATCAGCCGCGAGCTGGAAGTTCAAAGGACCGTTTCCAGCTACCAAGATCCTGCGACCCGGCACAACCTGGGAGGTGCGGGTCAGCGTCTGAACAGCGCCCGTCGTCATGACACCGGGCAGAGTCCAGCCAGGAAACGGCATGGCCCGTTCGAAGGCTCCGGTTGCCAAGACAAGACGGCTGGGTCGATATATGACCGCACGACAATTGACCAGCGCCAAAATTTCCTTGGGCCCGAACGCGCCCCAAACCAGCGCGCCCTGGACAACTTCGACACCAACCTCGTGGACGCGATCCATTAGAGCTCGTCCGTTGGCGAACTGTCGGTCGATCGGGGCGCGCGTGCGGTGTGTGGCCGCTATCGGTTTGAAATATTGTCCGCCACTGGCCGACCGCTCGTCCAGTACCACGACCGAGGCACCAGCACTGCAGGCAGCCAGCGCCGCGTTGAGGCCTGCCGGACCGGCTCCGATCACCAGGACATCCGTTGAACGTTCTGGTAGGCTTTTACCTTCCGGCGCATGGGCCAGTGCGACGAGGGGATCCTCAGGTCCGCCTGAAGGTGGGGTAGAACGAACAACTTCGCCCCCTCGAATTGCAATCATGCATGCTCGCTGCCCCATTCGGCCGTCGATTGTCACGGTACAGTCATAACAAGCGCCCATTCCGCAATAGACACCACGCCAGCTACTTTCTAACTGGCGCACAGCGACTTTGCCGTTCGCTGCCAAAGCGGCGGCGATAGTCTCGCCGGCGAGGGCTGGCAAGCGTTCACCGTCGAAGGTGAACTCAACCGTCTTGGCAGCAACCGTGACACCCTTTCGATTAAGGCGCAGCTGTTCGTCGTTGGTGTCGGCACAACTGCGTCTGCGAGCGTTATCGATGCCCATCCGCCCGCCGCCTTGGTTCCATTGATCTTGCGAGTATACAGCCGGTTCTAACCCTGTATTATGAGCTGGTAGCTTTCTATGATCAAGGAGAAGGCCATGCGGATGTTCCGCGGCACGTACACAGTCTTGATATCGCCATTTAGTGAGGACGGAGGGAGCCTCAATGCGGCTGCCTTACGCCAGCTCGTGGACTGGCAGATCGGCGAAGGCATTCATGGACTGATCCCCTTGGGCAGTACAGGTGAGTTTCTTTCAGTCAGTCGCGAGGAACGGCAGCAGATCGTAGAAACCTGTGTGCAGACGACAGCCGGTCGCGTCCCGGTTCTCATCGGGACGGGGGCCGAAACTACTCCAAAAGCGATTGAGCTATCGCGCGAAGCCGAAGCGATGGGCGCAGATGGGGTTATGATTATTCCACCATTTTACTCCACCCCAACCGAAGATGAACTATTTTGCCATTTTCGGGCGATTTCAGACGCGATCTCGTTGCCCATTATGATCTACAACAACCCTGCAACTGCAAACGTAGATTTGCTGCCCTCAATGCTTGCAAGGCTGAGCGAGATCGACAACGTGACAATGGTAAAAGAATCGACCCTCGAAGTCACTCGGGTGCGCGACATTATTGAACTCTGCGGAGATCGTATGCAGGTGTTCGCCGGCATTCTTGGCTATGAATCGTGTTGGCTCGGGGCCTCTGGGTGGGTTGCTGTGTGCTCGAACATATTGCCGCGGGCCTCAGCTCGTCTTTTCGAGTTGGCCGCCGACGAATGCGACCAGGAGCGCGCCCTCGAACTCTATCGTCGCATTCTGCCAATTGTCCGCTGGGTCGGAGGCCATCGTTATGTCTCGGCGACCAAATTCGCGCTGAACAGAATGGGGTTTTCGGTAGGAGAGCCGCGAGCACCTCGGCTCCCGCTACCACGAGATGAAGCGCAAGATCTGAGCATTGTGCTTGACCAATTTGAGCTTTTGAACGATCGGGAGCCAGCTCTCGCCGATTGAGCGACTTCATAATGGAGGTAGACAAGTGAGTTTAATTTTCAGACAGAACCTAGTCATGGCCGCCGCCATGTCGTTTGCAGCATTGAGCGGCAGTATGGCTGCCGCTCAAGACTGTAAGCCAGCCGTATCCAATTCCGCGCTGATCAAGGCGGGCAAGTTGGTCATGTCGACAAACCCAACGCTGCCGCCGATGCAATTTGTTGACTCCACGGGAAATCTGAAGGGTATGCGCATCACTCTTGGCAACGAGATTGCCAAGCGACTGTGCCTGGAACCCGAGTACATTCGTATTGAGTTTTCAGCGATGATACCAGGCCTTCAGGCGCGTCGATGGGACATAATCAACACAGGTATCTTCTGGACAGAACAGCGCGCCGCGATGATGAAGATGATACCGTACGAATCCCAGGCGATCAGCATATCTGTTCCATCCGGTAATCCCAAAGGCATTTCAAAGCCAGAGGATCTTGCTGGTAAAATCGTCGGCGTCGAGATCGGCGGCTTCGAAGAGGCAAAGATCAAACTGATGGCGAAATCGCTGCAGGACAATGGGCTGCCCCCGATTGATGTCAGGACCTTCGACAACTTTGCAACAGCCTACCAAGCACTTAGAGCAGGCCAGACCGACGCTACGGTCAGCATTGATTCGACTGCCGCCGACTATGCAAAGCGCGGCGAGTTTGACCGGGCGATCTCCGGGCTTTTCGCCACGCCGGTTGCTTTAGCATTGGCAAACGACGAACTCGCTTCGGCAGTTCTGCAAGTCATGCGGGACATGCTGGCCGACGGCAGCTACAAGGCTCTGCTCGACGAGTACGGCATCCTAGCCAATACCGAACTTAGCATACGAGGTCCGGGCAACTGACCAAGAAATTGTGTCGGGGCTTTTCACCCAAGGCAAAGCTCACCTTGGGTGATGCCGCCAGTTCCAGCCGGCCTCCCGAGGTTGAGACATGAACAAGCAAGTCTGGGACTGGCCAGGATTTTTCGATTATCTCTTCAACGAGTATTTGTTATGGGGAGTAGTCACCACCATCGGCCTCACGGCGGCCGCGATTCTCGGTGGCTTGATCTTGGGCGCCGGCCTAGCTCTCATGCGCATCGCCTCGTTCAGGCCGATTTCGTGGATTGCGCAGTTTTACATCTGGCTATTCCGAGGGACGCCTCTTCTGGTCCAGCTTCTGATCATCTATACTGGACTGCCACTTGCATTCGGGGTTCGCTTTAGCGTCCTTGAGGCTGCCTTGCTCGGCCTTATACTCAATGAAGCGGCCTATCTTGCTGAGATCATTCGCAGCGGGATCCTGTCGGTTCCAGCGGGCCAGTCGAATGCCGGACTCGCGTTAGGGCTGACCAACACACAGGTCATGGGCTACATCGTCATGCCACAAGCGGCACGGATTATTATTCCACCGCTCGGCAACAGCGTAAACGGGCTCCTCAAAACAACATCCGTTACATCCGTAATTTCGATGGAGGAGCTATTGCGCCGGACGCAGATACTGATTCAGGAGAAATTCCTGGTCCTTGAACTTTTTGCGGTGGCGGCAATATATTACCTCATCTTGACGACGCTCTGGGATCTGGTCCAACGACGGCTCGAGGCCCGTTTTGGCAAGGCCTATAGCAAGGTCCAGGTTCAAGAAGGATACTAGTCTCCACTACAGTCTGTGAACATAGTCGCCGCGGTTGAATATCCGTGAAAAAGTGTCCAGATAAGGCAGTTCCAGCGCTCACCACGCTCGGCAAACTCGCATTTCACTCAAACTCAAGAACCGACAGAACCGATCCGGGCTATCTTACCAAGAAGCTCCGAAGCAAGCCGTGTTGCCGCTCCCGTCGCAACGACCATTTGTGGCAGCAACATCCATTCAAGTGTCCAGGCAGCACCCGAACGTTCCTGCTCATGAACCATTGAGTGATGCATCCCCGAAACGAGAACCGCGTTAAACCGAGCGAGCGTTACTAGTGTTTCAGCCTTAATGGGATTTTGCTTGTGAGGCATCGCCGATGAACCGCCGGCGCCCGAGATACTTATGTCATCAATGCCGTTCTGGGCCATGAGCGCGATATCTTGCCCGAGCTTACCCAGAGTACCGGTCACACGAGCAAGCCAATGAGCCAATTCGACACGCGCTGTACGGTCGGTATGCCAGGGAGCACGCGGCTCGGTCAAATCCAACTCCTTTGCCAACCGACGCGAGACTTCCTGGGCGCTAGCGCCGAATCTATCGAGCGTCCCGACGGCACCGCCAAACTGCAATTGAAGCAAGTCTGGCAATATTTCTCGGAGTCTGACTTGGTGGCTCTTAAGCGGTTGCTGCCAAGTCCGCAAGCGGTCCCTCACTCGCATTGGGAGCGCAGCTTGCATCCGGGTGCGCCCCATCAGGGTTTGGTCGCCGAATTTGCTATCTAGGCTACCCAATATGTCGTCGAGATCTTCGATCCTGGTCTCGAGGATACGGGTGACCTCTTTCATACGTAGGGCGAGGCTCGTATCGATCAAATCCTGGCTAGTGGCACCAAAGTGCACATGCTCGGCGTGCGGCTCGCCAATATGCGCGCGCAGCAGTCTTACGAACTGGGGTACGACAACGCCATCTCGCGCCAAGCCTGCACCAAGAATTTTTATGTCCGGCTGAAAACATTCACAGGCCAAGCTGATAGCTCGCGCAGCATCCACCGGAATCAAATCACAAGCGGCTTCTGCGGTTGCCAATGCTTTTTCAAACCGCACCATACCATCTATATCTGCGCGCACCGAAAAGTGGGGCAACAATTCAGAATCACCAAGCAATGGCCCCAGCAGCGGAGCGTTATACGGTGTGTAAGACATACCAGTCTCCGTTGTTATTCTGTTGCAATGATCAACTCGGGGATCCTCAGCAAACAACTGCCTGCATCGATTCCAGTCGACGGGATTCGCGAGATATTGCCCAGCAGGTACGAGTTGGACCTCCGGCACTGCGCTCGGCCCAAGAAATTACGCTCGGATCGAGTAGGCGCTAGACTTCTGACCCAACTAGCCCGACGGTTCTTCAGTCGTCTTGTTTGCCGAGCAATCAAATGTCCCCTGATCTCTTTCGGCAACTGCCTCTTTCCATCCGACCGTCTCGACACGGGGCCTTAAAGTTGAGACCTTCGGGAGAATGGCGGGAAATACCGTCGAAGATCGTTGCAAGACGCTGCGTGTTCATAATGCCTGGCGCCTCCACGGCCTGGTTGACCAGCATCTTCTGCATGGCGCGCTGATTGATGGGAACAGTTGTCATCCGTTCAGCGAGCCACTCCACCTCTTCGTCTAGTCGATCGTCAGGAACAGCCTTAAGGACAAGACCCATGGACTGAGTCTCGCGGCCGTCAACACGCGTAGTCTGTTCAAATCTTCATGTTCAATTTTGGCTTCCAGAATGGTCGAAATAGCTCAATCTTTGGACACCGATCCATTACGACTTGCAGTCCCCCTTCTTCGGCAATGCGCGCTGCTTCCGTGTCGAAGACACCTATCTGCCCCCAAAGGACCTTGGCGCCAACCGCTACAGCATCGCGCGCGACGTCAGCTAGATCTTCAGCTCGACGGAACACTTGAACCATATCGATCGGTCGATCGATTGCCTCCAGAGCAGGGTAAACCTTCAGGCCGCGAATTTCTTTTACATCGGGTCGTGGGTTGACCGGAATCATGTCGTAACCTGTTTCGTGGAGTACCCGCAAAACGCCGTAGCTAAACTTTGTTCTATCTGGACTTGCACCGACCATTGCTATTGTTTTGACCGATTTCAAAATGGACTGCAGATAGTCGTCCGAATAGGGCTGGTCGTGATCCATATAGGTCATGTCATTTCCTTTCGGGGCGCGCTGCAATATCGGGTTTTAGTTCATGCGGCTCGAGCGGGTCGAGAAAGGGATTGCGATAAAGCTTGTCGTGACTTTCCACTCCTATATCAAAAGTGCAATCCGTCTTTGGGCGCGCAACGCACATGATCACGTAGCCACAAACAATCTGTCTATTGTTGAGAGCAACTTGAGCTCGCTGATTGACGCTGCCCGAAAGAAGTTTAGCAGCGCAGGTAATGCAGCCACCATACCTGCAGCCATACGGCAGATCGACACCTTGTTCGCGAAGGCTATCCAACAACGGCCGGCGACCATCGACTTCATAGGTCGCTCCATTGCGGTTGGCCAACGTTATCATGTATGTCGTCACAGCCAGATGTCGCTCGTGCAATCACCGCCAGGATATCGGGTCTCATGGCAGCGCGACGGACCACTAGGTTCCTTGCCAAAGTCGACGACGAAGTTCGGGTCGATCTCCATTCCACCATTCTCTATATCGCAGTTGACCATCAACATGCACCCTCCATTCGTTCGAATTTCAGGATAGAATTGATTGTCCCATGTCGAGAACAAAGAGGTCGTGACGTACAGCCGCTTGCCGTCGAGCGATAGCTGAATCATCTGGGGACCGCCGGTAATTCTTACGCCGTTTACATCCGGGGCTTTACCAAGCAGGCCACCCATCCAGACCTGGCCAGTTAGCCTGGGATTGTGCGGATCCGAAATGTCGTACTGGCGAATATCGCCATGCAACCAATTGCAAAAGTACAAAAAACGATCGTCCATTGACAGCAGAATGACCGAAATCACGCCGGGAACGGGGATCGGCCATTCGGGATGCGGCTCATTTCCAACATCGATTATCTTCTCCCATTGCCAATCTCCAGCTTCGTCCTTCCACCAGTGAATTATGTTGGCCGAGAGCGCTGCTCCGACAAAACCATGAGATGAAGCTGGATCATGGTGAAAGCGAACCTCTAGTGGAATCAGTCCATCTTCGCCCAAATAGAACGTCTGCTTCGGCGTGCGATTCTTGAAATCCCAAAAATGGATCTCGCGCCCATACTTGAGGTGGCCGACCTCCTCTAAGTCAAATCCTGGCATGAAAGTATTGGGGGCAGCCCATTCCGAGGACACCATAACATTGTGGCGCGGCTGATACCAAAAGTCGTAGCCGAACTTGATGTCGCCCATTGAGGTTTCCCAGCGTCCGACGATCTCAAAATTCTTGTCTAGGTGCAGATATCCGCCCGGAGCATTGCCTTGTGCATCTCCGAGCATAGAAATGATAATCTCCGAACCGAGACAATGCACGGTGTGAGGAGCAGACAAGTTAGTTTTGGCCTTAATCTCTGCTCCGTCGATTACTTTGTGAAGGCGGGGCCTCTCAGGATCAGTGCCGCAATCAACAATGTGAACGTTCGATGAGCGAACTCCAGGGACGATAAGATACTTGCGCTCCATACTGGCGTCGCCATGGCAGGATGAACAGGCGTTCCAACCCATGTGATGGAGTTCATCTCCGATTCCGGGCATCTCAAGTCGGTTAATGACCTGACTGTACTTTGCACTCTCCGGGTCGGCATCGATAGTAACGAGATAGTCTGGCTTTTGAATGCCGGTGCCAGTGTAGATTGCGATCGAGTAGAGCAACTTCTCGCGCGGCGCTTTCATGGCCTCTGCCGGTGAAGCATATCCCGGTCCACAGCAGGTCACTGGACTGACACCGTTGTCGGTCATGTCAAGGCTCCTCAAGCTGATATTCTGCTGGCGATCGCCAATATGCGGTTCATATCACGTAATACGGGCTTCTCGACAAGCTTGCCGTCTATCACAACAAGGCCCGTATCCGCCTGCTTGAACGCTTCGATGATCCGGCGCGCGTGGGCGATTTGCGCTTCGTTGGGCGTGAACACCTCGTTCAAACTCTCAATCTGCTTGGGATGAATTGCACCCTTGCCACCGAAACCTAAATCACGCACCAGTTCGGCCTCACGCTTCATGCCTTCAAGATCATCAAGATCAAGGTATGGAACGTCGATAACGTCAATGCTGGCCGCAGCGGCGGCGTGGACAATCCGCGAGCGCGCGTAAAGCAGCGGTTCGTAGGCATTCTTGCACTTGAGTTCTGCGGCCATATCGACTCCGCCGAAAAACAATGCCTCAATCCGCGAACTGGCTTTTGCAATGTCGTAGACGGCCTCCAACCCAGCATTGGTTTCGATGATGATGTGAAGCCGGCAATCGTGACCTCGCTCGGTGAGAAGATCGTCCAACCAGCAAATCTCATCTGGTGTCTTGACCTTGGGAAGCATTAATGCCGGTGGTGGCGTGTCGGTTGCCAGGATGGCTTGAACATCCGCCAGCCCAAAAGGATCACGCACGCAGTTAATGCGAACAATCCGCTCGACCCCGTCGTCCGCCTGCGGCGTCTCAAAAAGCGCCATCGCATGCCTGCGTGCTTCTTCTTTGTCCTTCGGAGCAATACCGTCCTCAAGTTCGACGCAGACTATATCCGTGCCTGACGCCAACGCCTTGGGAAACATCTCAGGCTTAAGGCCCGGAGAAAAGATAAAGCTACGACGTGGCCTAATGGCAGGCTCTTCACTCATAACTGCGTTTCCTGGACAACGATTGAAAGTGCTTCAACAGCGCGGTTTGGTCAAATGGAACAGATTGAAAGGCGGATTACATCGAACCGGTAGATCGTGCTTTGTCTTCACCCGCCTGAGCTGCGTAAATCGATGTATAGCCGCCGGACCAATCTGGAGGAATCTGGCAGGGACGCGGGTCATGCGAAGCCCATCTCTCGGGTACGCCACGTACGATCTCGTAGGCGTGAGAAGATGGATCTGGATGAGGGGTATAGGGCTTGGCGTCAGCAGACGTAAAACAATTCAGCAAAAGTGGTCGAGGCAAAGGCGATTTGCTTGATGGAGAATAGTGCAATGAGCGCGCATTGTGGACCGTGATTGAACCAGCTGGTCCTGTAAGATAGGCTATATCGCCCATGTCGATTGACGCCGCATCCTCATCGCTCAGCATGCCTGTCCAGTTCCCACTTTTGTCGTATTGATCAAACAGGGGCTGATTGTGCGACCCAGGTTTGATGGCGAGTGGACCATTCCGCATGTCGGTATCGGAGAGATAACATCCGATCGTAAGTACGTTGTAATTGGTGTGCGGGAAGAACTGAATATCCTGATGCCACTTAACCGTATCGCTCTCGTCGAACCATTTGAAGTTGAGTTTGGAGTGATGAAACACGACGTTGGGGCCAACGAGATCAGCGGCAACATCTGCCATCAAACCGCTGGCAAAATTCCAATAGACTTTGTGCTGTTCGTCCGGTCGCTTCAAACGCCGCAATACGGGATTCTGAGCGCTGTGTCCCGGACCAATGTCAAAGACATTTCCAACCTCGGTTTCCTTGCGGCTTGCATCTACGAATTGATCAGTGACGGTGATGAGCTGGGATAAGGTGTCTTGCGGCACCAGCTTCTGGACCCCGACGTAGCCGCATTCGAAATAATGTTCTCGTTGCGCCTGAGTGAGTACTCGCGCGGGGAAGGACAGAATTTCTTCAGGTGTCATCTCGATTTCTCCCTATCAACTGCGAGGGCTCGCGCAAACTTTTCAGCTTCCTCTGGCTTCATACGATAGGAATGTGCGTCGTCCGGGAATGCACCGGAGCGGACATCTTTTGCGTAGGCCCTAAACGCATCAACGGCGACTTCGACAACATTGCCATACCGCTTTGCAAATTTGGGTTTGAAGGTATCGAATGCGCCAATCAAGTCGTATCCATTGAGCAATTGGCATGTTCCGGCTGCACCAGCGCCGATCGAGAATGTAAAAATTGAGACGGCCTCGTCAACTGCCCTGCCAACCTCGTAAGGTACGGCTTCGATTTCCATGCCAATGGCACCAGCCTCCTCAATTGCTTTTGCATTGTCGATTATCTCAAGCGCTTCTGCGGCGGTCCGCCCTTGCGTTCTAAACCCACCATAACGATGTACGAAATGCGGGCAAAGCCCCACGTGACTCATGATTGGGACACCCGCGTCGGCGACCGCCTTGATAATGTCAAACTTTTCGCGACCGCCCTGCAGTTTGACGGCGTCCGCTCCGCTCTGTTTCATCATTCGCACGGCATTTTGCACGGCCGTTTCCTTGGTGGCGTAAGAGCCATATGGCATCGCGACAAGAGAAAACGTGTTGGGTGCTCCCCGTCTCACGGCCTTGGTATGCTCGATCATTTGATCGACAGTCATGGCGAGCGTGTTTTCATGCCCATAAAGGGTCATCCCAAGACTATCCCCGATGCCGACTATGTCGACACCGGCACGTTCAGCCCAAGCTGCGCTAAGGACTTCTCCGACTGCGACCATCACTAGTCGTTCCCCGGCGTACTTCTTGGCGGCCAAATCTGGGATTGTCAGCTTTTTGCGTGCCTGCGCCATAGTATCTACTCCAAATAATGCACACAGATGCCGGCGGGCTACGCCTCAGGCGAGCAACGACTACGAGGAAAATTTGTTCCATTCGGAACAATGTGTCAACATTGTGCTGTCGCGTTCGATGGCACTCGGCGCTTCAACACAGATTTCTTGCGCTCGAGACGACTGAGAACGACTTTTGAGATACATCCATGATCAAACTACAAGATCAGCAGGTCATTGCCGCGGCACAGACTTTGCCGGAAAGGCCTGGGATCACTCAGATCTTTGAGCGGAACGAAGTACGTGACACATTCCGCATTTCCTACTTGGCCAACCGGCTTGTTCTTCCCGTCTACGATGAGATAAAGCGGGAGTACGGGCTCAACCGAGGCGAGTACCTGCTCCTCTTCTGCCTTTCGCACATTGACGAACTTACGGCTCAGAACGTCGTCGATGTGACCGGGAGACCACGCAACTCAATTTCTCGCGCTGTCCACCGCATGCTTGAGGACGGATATTTGACCCGCTCTCCTGATCCGAGAGACGGACGGCAGGTTCTCCTGAGGGTCACCCCAGAGGGCCGGCGACTTCACAATAAGATCGTTCCACTATTCAAGCTACGGCAGCGCGAACTACTCGTCGCCCTGACAAGTCATGAGCATGAACTGCTTGATCGACTTCTAACAAAGCTCGTTCTACACAATACCACATGATTGCCTCATCCTGTCTGTGGATCGCAGACGAATCGAGCGCGCAAACAAATACCGCTTAGCCATTCAACAATAGTTCCGGTCCTCGCCGGAATTCGGCGTATTTAGTGCAACGATCGACGAACAGTTTCTGTTAAGCTCGCGTTGTCAGTTCCCCGCCCAGAAGCCATTTGAAGTAGACTGTCGCAAGAACGGCGGCAACCAATTGTACTACTACGAACACTCCCACATTTGTCGGGTCTCTGCCCGCGAAGGTTTCCGAAAGGCGAGATCTCGATCACCATTGTGCCGCTTTCGCAAACCGAGTGGCCAACGAACGGCGAACAACCATCCCCCGAGAACCAGAATTGGTGCTGGCCCAACTGGCAAATGCACATCTGAGCTCATCGGAAATCCAAGGTCATCTGAGACAGACAACTTCGAAGTATAAAGACAGGTCAGTTTGGCTTGATGACAAGATTACTGCTGCGACTGCTGCGGTCGGCGATAAGTTCCCCAGATGCAGTCAGCTCTTTAAAAAGATGAGCGATTTCTGCCTTTCTCTGATTGTCGAGGACAATTGTCAGACAAAGAATACCAGTATACCAGTTCGAGGAGCAGATTGCCGATGTCCGGCTCAGTCAAAATCTGTTGGATGTAATGTGATTGGAGCGCCGTGCGGCGTTCGGTCGGCCGCCCGTCCCCACGCCCTCGCATAGCTATCCAGTGTTTCCCGAGTGACAAGCCCCTGCTTTTCAACCAACCGTTCCAGCGTTGCTATCCAATGGTTGTAGTACGTGCTGCCATCGTCGCTATCGCCAGCGGCGCGCGCTTTGCTAATTTCATCGCCGAGTGTCTGGGCCCACTCACGCCAGGTAAAAAAACCTTTCTTGTGCAACGAGAGCGCCATAGCGAAAACTTGAGCCTGCCAAGGTTGGTCAAACACTGGCGCATCACCGTTATCGGTAATGCCCGGTACTTCAGCCACGACCTCACGAAGTTCTGCAGAATCCGACACCTTCTTCACACCGCCTCCAAATACGGCTCAAACGCCTCGATTGAAACTTCAAGCAAAGGGTCTGTGTCTGCGCCCCAAAGCTCCCGACCGTCGAACCTCACAGTATAGAGCCACTTTGGATCTTCGCGGCCTTCGGCAACGGCAGCGTCCGGATAAACATGGCAACCCTGAATGCGTTCGACGTTTCCAACACGACCACGTGCGAACCGGGGCAAACGCGTATGCGACTTTGGATGCATGTTTCGTGTGCGGACGCTGTCTCCGATCTTAAAACGGGCCTCAGCCTTGGGAACGCGTTCATAGTTTGAGCGCACTAGCGTGCCGGCGATATCGTCTGAAGCCACAACCTTGCCACTGAATGGCTTGGCAGGACTGCTGGCGTGGCCGGCAGCAAGTTCTTCAGCCGTCACAAATCCCTTCTCAAGGCAAAGTCGTTCATTCCGTAAAAGCCACTTTTGGTAGTAAGACGCAGTCAGATAGAGATGCGGTGGCATTCGCTCAATCCCATAGCGCCCAACATCAATATTCCAAGCGCCAGCGGCACCCAAGGCGCGCGTCATCGCGAGCACTCGACCTTCCCAGGCCTCGCCAAATGGTGGTTTGTCTTCCGGTTCTGGCTTAACCGCTCCGAAGCCATCCATTCCGCCCAAATCATGGATACCGTTCATAGATCGACCTCCTCCGCTCGCTTGGGCAGGCCAGTCCCAATCATACTATCGCGCGTCACTAGCTGGGCCAGTCGTTCCTCGTCCCAGCCGTCGGTACGCTCTGGACGCAGCGGAATGACCATGAAGCGTGTCTCCGCCGTTGAATCCCAAACGCGGATTTTCATGTCAGATGGCAATTTCACATTGAAATCTGCCAAGACTGCACGTGGCTCTTTGACCGTACGCGAGCGATAGGCGCTTGATTTGTACCAGACAGGGGGCAATCCGAGTAAGTCCCAAGGGTAGCAAGAACATAATGTACAGACGATTATGTTGTGCGTGTCACTAGAGTTCTCGACTGCTATTAAATGTTCGCCGACTCTGCGCTCGATGCCAAGTGAGGAAATCGCTCTCGAGGCATCGCCGAGCAATTCCTTCTTGAACGACGGATCAGTCCAAGCACGGGCCACAACCTGTGCGCCAATGTGCGGTCCAACTCGACTTTCGTAAGCCTCAACAATCTTGTCGAGGACGTCCTGCTTGATCAGCCCCTTCTCAGCCAGGACGGTCTCCAGGGCTCGCACTCTTCGCTGCATATCTGACAGTTCCGAGCCATGCTCGTGATCATGCTTATGATCATGAGCATGATCACGAGCATGATTGTGGTTATACGGCCGGCTGTCTTTCGGAGCAGTATCGTGCGCCATGTTGGTACTCGTTTTGGTATTTGTTGAGTTGCGTTTTGAGGATTTTAAGCTCCTTTGAGGAGCACTGCAAACCCCCACTCTACCTTCTGGTTTGTTGCGACTTGCCGATGTTATCTGAAACGATGTTTCCATTCGTCACTGATTGTTCACCATTACTTATAAAAACGTATACCACCGACTGCGATGTCTGCTTTGAAGGGACGACCGATGGCGACGATTCCAATCCGGCGAAGCTTGGTGACGTCGAGATCTGCATCGGTCCGGTAAGCCTCAAAATCCGCAAAGGGCAAACGATGAGTTTCCCAATTGGTTCCAGCTTCAAAGCTTTGACGATAGGATTGCCAAGGACGCGTCAAATCAGTTGTACGCAGGTGGAGATTATAGGTCTCGCTGTTACCGATTACGTCAATCTCGATTCCGCTGAACGCACTAGCGTCAACAGGTGAGCCATCAGGCCGAAGATCCAAAGCAACCTGGATAAAACCGCCGTTGTTCTCGAGCCGGACGATGCCGCGCATACGCAATGCATTGCGCCCTGCGATCGATTCATGAACCGTTGAGCCTCTCGACACGCCGCCCATCACTGTGTCGCTAACGAACTGCCACGTCGCATTATTGATTTCCAAGGTCACGGGCATCTGCGAAGAGTTACTCATCTGAACGGAGCCAGCCATGCTGCATTTCCAGGTCGCGACAGACGCCATGACACCACCAGCCAGCACAAAAGCGCTCCTTCGATTTATCATTGCAGGTCACCTGCCGTCTCAGAGTCAATCTCGGTGCCGGTGCCGGTGGCAGTGTCACCATTTCAAGTCGCAACAAACGCGAAAGTCGAGATCATCGTGTTTGCGAGGGACCAAAAGACACGACCGCGCCACTATAGCACTAACTTCACGATGTGTCCTTTGGGGTCACATTAAAGCCGCGTTCCAGCGCGGGCATTGGCGATGCCGCGGCAAGCAACCAAACGATGCGTGATCTCGTTTTGACCGTTAGGTATAACCTCATTGGGAGATGAACTGATGCGGCGTGAGCTTTGGAAGCAATTTGTTGCGGACGCATCTGGTTGCGCACACAATCTTCGGCTATGAGTTCAAAGCGAACCTCCTGAAACTCGCGGTCATCCCGAGCACGCCAGAGGATCAAGGCATGACATCAAAAAAAGACCTGATCCGAAAACTCCTTAAAGGCATAGAAACCGGCGATG
>JBPCWA010000311.1:0-21558 GCA_051009975.1 Hyphomicrobiaceae bacterium | reverse complement strand
TATCAAGGCTCCGGTTGCTGTCTAGCATTGACACCCGTGGCCGTCCAAAGAACGGGCCGCTCAACTGAATGTCTGAGCCGCTGTTTGGTTTTTGCGGATGTAAGCCCAGTCATACACTACACCTAATCCCGGACCACCAGGGACTGGTACCGTCCCGTCTTGGTCAATGCTATCCAGTTGATCGGAGTAGTCGCAGGCATAAACTGGTGGCACGGCATTGGGCGTGTTGGGTCCGACGAGGGCCAATTCGTAAAAGTTAGTGTTGCGGATTGCGGCCATGCAATGCCTGTGGGCCGGACCGCACGCATGGATTTCAACATCCACACCAAATGCTTCGGCAACGTGCGCTATTTTCATCGTCCCCGTAATACCTAGATCGTACTCCGGGTCTGCCCTCAGCATGTCCGTCCCTCCAGCGAGCAGGAAGTCCGCTTTAGTCTCGAAACCGCGCAGGTATTCCGTTTGCAGAATTGGGGTAGTTAGTGCTTCCCGCAAGCGCCGATGAGCAAACGCTGAAACGCCACAGTCGCGCAGAGGATCTTCGTACCAGAAGTAGCCGCCTTCATCGCATGCGCGCCCAACGTAGAGGGCATCGGCGAAAGTGCGCAACTGGTTCGCCGGATCTAGCATCAACGTCATCCGATCTCCTACTGCACCGGCGACGGACAGCACATTTTCCGCTTCTTCCTTCCGATCACCATCGTGCCAGCCGTGAATTTTGAAGGCTCTGTAGCCGAGGCCGTAGCATTGTTCCGCAAAGTCTACGAATGCGCGTGAACAATCCAAGCCGCCGTCGCGGTCTCCGTGATAGGTCGACGCGTATGTCTTCAATCTGCTGCGGTAGCCTCCCAACAATTGGGATATTGATGCACCAAGACGCTTGCCTGCTAGATCCCACAGGGCGATATCAATTGGTCCTATTCCCATCCCGTCATGTTGGCGCAACTCGCGTCGCAAGTCAGTCCAAATTTCTTCGCGTGTATCGGGATTACGACCAATCAGATTTCCCGCGAGCTGGATCGTCTGCGCCATAGACGCCGGCGTTCCGCCCCATTGCACTACATAGGTGCCCTCAGCCCCATCATTAGAGCATATTCTCACTGCGTACTTTGTGAGATCGATTGTACTCCCTGGCTTGTAACCGAGATTGTAGACCGCGCCGGGATTATCACTCGACATGCCAAGGTTGGTCGCCTTGAATTTGAACTCAACGATTTCAACTTCCGAGATTTTGGACATCATACAATCCATAGCTTTTTGTCACATAATAAGTAAACGCCCCCAGTGGCCGCTACATCCATCCACCATTGTTTGTTGCCGTCTCGACAGCAACAGATGACCAGATCATCCCTGTGCTCATCCCTGTGCTCATCCCTGGGCTCATCCCATTGCTCAAGCACATCGGTAAACCGCAGCATAAATCGAACCTCTTCGCCCGTTCAACGCCAGCCTTACTGTCCTGCATTAGCCCAACAGGGGGCGATCTTTGAGAATGGTCGATTGTCATAACAGATCGCCCAAGTAATATGGCCGATACCCAACGAGCATTGGCGAGGCCCACATGAACGCTCATGTTGCATATCCAAATCGTATTGCAAATGCGCGCGCCGTGCGAGAGCAGGCCCGCAGTGGTGCACTATCAGGTAATACCGCTGGATTTGCGCCCGGAATGGTGCAGGGTAATTTGGCGGTGCTTCCTAAGGAACTGGCATACGAATTTCAAAACTTTTGCCATCTCAATCCGAAGCCGTGTCCGCTGATCGGGCAGTCGGAACCAGGAAATCCTGCGCTTCCGATGCTGGGAGAAGGCATCGATATCCGAACAGACATCCCAATGTATCGCGTCTTTGAAAATGGGCGGTGCGTCGAGACTTGCCCTGAAATTACGCATGTCTGGAATGATAATCTCGTAGCTTTTGTCCTCGGGTGTTCCTTCTCATTCGAAGAAGCGCTGCTCGATGGGGGACTTCGGTTGGCTCATATAGAACGTAACGTAAATGTTCCAATGTACATCACAAATATTCAGACGACGCCCTCTGGCAGCTTCGGGGGACCGATGGTGGTGTCGATGCGCCCATTTGTTCCTGCTGATGCGATACGAGCCATCCAAATCACATCTCGTTTCCCCCAGGTCCACGGTGCGCCGGTTCACTTCGGCGAACCAAGTGCGATCGGCATAGCCGATATCATGAAACCCGACTATGGTGAGCCCCCTTTATTGCGTGATGGCGAGGTGCCGCTCTTTTGGGCCTGTGGGGTAACCCCGCAAGCTATCATTGAGGTCGCGGAACCACCACTTTCCATCACACACGCTCCGGGTGCCATGCTGGTCACGGACGTCCCCAATTCCCAACTCGCCATATTCTAACGATAGCAGCGGATTAGGATCCGCGAAAACAGGGTCGCGATGGGCAATCTCGAAGAAGGCATGCTTGCCTGGCGGCGTAGGACTAATCACAATCGGATGATCGACCTACAGGCAAATCCTGTAGCTCCGGACACACGCGCTCCGGTGGAATTGACGTACTACGGCGCCTCATCCTTCTTGATCAAGTCCCCCGCCGGAATCACCATTCTCATTGACCCTTGGCGTAATCATCCATCCGGCAAATGGGATTGGTATCGCGGTGAATTTCCGGAAATCGAAGTTGATATTGTCACCTCTACTCACGCGCACTTTGACCATGATGCCGTACACAAACCCGACGCACATGTCGTCCTTGATCGGCCCATTGGATCCTTTAGCTTCGGAGATGTTAAGGTACTTGGTGTCGCGGATAAGCACTGTAGTGTTGCACCGCCTGGCAGCACCTATGATTGGCCGGAAATGTATCTCAAGACGGCTGGCATTGATGCCCGCCCTCCTGACAATCCCCGCCAATTCGACAACACTATCGTCGTTGTCGAAACGGGTGGCTTAAAGATCTTGCATTGGGGCGACAACCGGCCGAACCCCAACTCCCATGTCTGGGACTTGCTCGGGCAAGTCGACGTCGCGCTCTTGCCAATCGATGCATCAATGCACATTCTCTCGTATGAGCAAGCTGATATGATAGCAGCTCGGCTTGGTGCTAAAATCATAGTACCGCATCACTATTTCATCTGGGATCTCGTTCAGCGAGCATCAACATTGCAACCGGCGGATGCTTACGTCGCCGGTCGAGAGCACGTGACCCTGGAAGTACCAAGTTACGTCATTGATCCTAATGCTATAGAAGGCTGGATCGGCAAGGTTCTGCACTTTGGCACCCATGTCGGATTCGAAAAACCGCCGACTGCTCATGGTCAGGACTGGGGTTAGGGGTTGGCCCCCATTGAGATACCTCTGCGCACCAGGGACATTACCGCCGGACCCGGAGTTGTTGTGCATCCGTTTGCAATTTGCCACTCTATCCGACAAGTTGCATGGTGTCATGACAGCACTGCAGTTTGCGTAGACTGAGATGCGATGGCAAAGAATTTGGGAGGACAAAATGAGATTAATAAAGATGACCACAGTTGCATGCACTGCAGCAATGTCATTAGCGTTGACGTCTGGAGCCTATGCGATAGACCAGCGGGAATTTAAAGTCGTTGGAACTTGGGGAAATCTTCAAAATTGGAAGGATCACGAGAGCAGACTTTGGAACAAAGTATTGCCAGATGCATCCGGTGGCAAATTGACAGCTGATGCAAAGCCTTACACCGAATTGGGCCTCTCGGGCTTTGAGGTAATGCGGCTTTTAAAGCTTGGGACTTTTGACGCGGTCCACGGATTGACGTCATATACCTCCCAAGATTCACCCGCGCTAGAAGGCATCGATCTGGCAGGTGTGATTCAAGACTTTGACACATATCGCAAGGCCATGAACGCTTACAAAGATGTCATCGCTCGCGAGCTGGAAACAAAATATAATGCTAAGTTGCTGATGCTCTACACGTTCCCGAGTCAGCAACTCTGGTGCAACATCAAGGATGATGACGCTCGCTTGGCCGACCTCAAAGGCAAGAAAATTCGAACCTACTCGACAACGCTCGGTGACTTTATAGAAGGGCTAGGTGCCAGCGCAGTGACGATCGCCTTTGCTGAAGTTGTGCCCGCACTCCAGCGTGGTGTTGCAGATTGTGGAATAACTGGAACACTGCCTGCGTATAACGCCAAGTGGTGGCAAGTCGTGACACACAATATTAGGGTCAGGCTCGGCTATGCTGCCACCTTCCTGGCAGTTAATCGGAATACATGGGACAGCCTGTCACCTGAAACACAGGCCCTGATGGAACAGACGGTAGCTAAAGTCGAGGACGAAATGTGGGCTGCAGTGCTACAGCAGGACCAGGAAGGTATGGCTTGCAATGCCAAGGGGCCCTGTCCACGCGGAAAACCCGGCGGCATGACAGCTATAGAACCGAATGATGCGGATAAGGCAAAACTAAAAACGATAGTCAAAGACTTTGTGGTGAAGCGTTGGGCCAAACGCTGTGGTGCAAAGTGCGCCCAAGAATGGAACGCCACAGTCGGCAAGGTCGCCGGCGTAAAAGCGAACTAGACCGTATCGCTTCCTTGCTGGCTGTGGTTGAATTGGCGCTTTAACCGCAGCCAGCACCTGCGAAGGAGGTTGGGGCTAGGTTAATTGGGCAGCATTAACGCGAGAATTGGCGCTTCGGTGGTGATTGTTTTTGAAAGGCTACACAACGCACTCGAACGCATTTCTCGGTATGCGGTGTGGCTGGGTGGAGCAGCATTGTTAGTCTCCGCCATTATCGTAACAGTTGATGTCCTAGCGCGGAAGTTCCTCTCTGTAACGATGAGTGGGTCGGACGAGATATCCGGCTACGTGTTTGCTGCTGCCACCACATGGGCATATTCGTATTGCGTCATACATCGCGCCAACGTCAGAATTGACGCGCTCTATAACTTGCTTCCACGCCTTGCGCGCGCATGGCTGGACGTTCTCGGACTCTTCCTCCTATTCGTCTACATGTGCTTTCTCACGCCGACAGCGTATGAGGTACTTGAGACATCGTGGCTGCGCAATTCCGTCTCCGTAACGACGTTGTTAACGCCACTATGGATTCCCCAAGCCTTTTGGTTTGCCGGGCTAGTTCTCTTCAATATAACGCTGTTTGTGGTCCTTCTATACGCCCTGGTATCCTTGTTAATTGGCGATCCAGGTCGAGTTCAAGCAATAGCGGGAACCTTGAGCGTCCAAGAGGAAATTCAAGAAGAGACACGTGGCATGGACGTTGCTCGCCGGTCCGATAACGATCAGTCAAGCGGCAGGAGCTCGTGAAGTGGTAGGCTGGATCGTCCTGATCATTTTCGTATTGGTGGCTGCTAGCGTTCCCGTCGCTGCGGTTCTTGGCATGCTCAGCATCATCTTGGACTACGTGATGATGGATGGTCGATTGACCCGCGCCATGGGTGAATTCACGTGGGATAAGAGCAAAGAGTTCGTTCTGGTTGCCATCCCAATGTTTATTCTCTTGGGCGAAATCATGCTCCGGGCTGGGATCGCTCAACGCATGTATAACGCCGTTGTGCAGTGGCTCTCCTGGCTGCCGGGCGGGCTTATGCATGCAAACATCGGATCGTGTGCGATCTTTGCGGCATCGTCAGGCTCGAGTGTCGCTACAGCGGCGACGGTCGGAACAGTCGCCTATCCCGAGATCAAGAAGCGTGGTTACAATGAACGACTTTTTTTGGGGTCATTGGCGGCCGGTGGAACACTCGGAATTCTCATCCCACCGTCCATAAACCTCATTATCTACGGCTTGATCACCGACACATCAGTGCCCGAATTGTATCTTGCTGGCATTCTACCCGGACTGATATTGTCCAGCCTCTTTATGGGGGCAATAGTTGTCGCTTGCATGATGCGACCCAAATGGGGTGGCACCCATGTCGAGACGACATGGCGCGACAGGATTCGCACTTTGCCCGATCTGGTTCCACCCATTCTTTTATTCGTTGTCATCGTAGGCTCAATCTATGCAGGCATCGCCACACCAACTGAAGCCGCCTCAGTCGGGGTTTGCTTTGCTCTGATATTAGCGGCCACCCGCGGCACTCTAACACTTACAATGTTGCGAGAGTCGTTCGAAGGCACTATGCGGACCACAGGAATGATCATGTTGATTATTTTGGCGGCCGTCTTTCTCAATTTTATTCTAGGCTTCATGGGCGTAACCCAAGCTCTCTTCAAGATTATTGACGACTTGGGTCTCACGCCGCTGCAAACCATTCTCTTGCTCGTTTGTTTCTACCTCATCCTCGGTATGTTCATGGAAACACTGTCGATGCTGTTGACCACGGTTCCGATAGTCTTTCCCATAGTAGTCAAACTCGGCTATGACCCCGTCTGGTTCGGCATTCTGATCACGGTACTCATGGAGGCGGGACTAATCACACCTCCTATCGGCGTGAACTTGTATGTGGTTCAAGGCGTTCGATCTGATGGTGGTCGTTTCAATGACGTCGCCTATGGCGCACTGCCATTTGTATTAATGATGATTATAATGGTGTTTTTGTTGATTGCTTATCCAAGTATTGCCCTCTGGTTGCCGTCTCTGGTGTATCGCTCATAGGAGCGCCACCATAGCAAATGCGCCGGTCAATAGCCCATTCTCACCAATATGCCACCAGGTTTGCGCCAAGACGCCCCCTCACGCGACTCTCTTTCTCCCAAATTGAGCCTTCCATGTTCCGAACGCTGTGGGGATTGAGCGACACACACCGCCGTCGACGATCACTTCCGAAACAAACACTGTCGATGCGAGACAATTTACCAGCGTAGTTACGCAAAACTGTTGCGGTACGTCCCTGTAGTGCTTAACCGTATTTCTGCTGCACATCCGCCGTAGAGGTAGAAGTCAGCCACCGTTTCAAAAACGAAGCCGCCCCGAGGACACTGTCTGCCATGGCATTGTACAAAGGAATAGAAATACCCGACAATGATCACCAGCGGGTGCAGGCAGTACATACGTACGGCGTTCTGCAAACCGATCCCGAGCCCGACTATGACAACATTGCCGAACTGGCCGCCTCCATTACTGGGTGCAAGATCTCATATATCTCCTTTTTTGATGATGCCTACTCCCGGCTCAAGGCGCGCTATGGCATACCGTTGGATCGTCCAGATCGGCCACGCGAACTCAGTCTTTGCTCGCCAACGCTGTGTCAGAGTGAATTGCTGATCGTACCGGATCTTAGCGCGAACCCGCGCTATGCTGATTTGCCAGCGGTCCGAAACCCGCCGCACGCAAAATTCTATTGTGCGATGCCGCTCATCAATCACGAAGGTTATGCACTCGGCACGCTCTGTGTTTGGGACCCAGTGCCCAAAACACTGACCAGCGAACAGTCTCAGTGTATGCGACGACTGGCTCGACTTGTATTGGCAAGACTGGAGCAGAGGCGCGAACATCTTGAGTTGGAAGACGAACACCGTCGAATGATTAGCGCGCTTGACGAATCTCGCGATGCAGTTAAGACGCGCGACAAAATCATTTACAATGTCTTCCCAGATGAAATCGCCGATCGCCTGCTCTCAGGCAAGCCAGTCCACTCGCGTTACTTTGATACTGCGACTGTGCTTTTCGTGGACTTTGCCAACTTCTCACATCTGACCGAAATGCTGGCGCCCAGAACATTGATTGATCAGCTAGACGAGTACTTTTCGACGTTTGACAGGCTCTGCTCCCAGCATGGTTTGATTAAAATCAAAACCGTTGGCGACGCCTACTTGGCGGTGGCCGGAATTCTGCACGAGCGCCCAGACCATGCCGCACGGGCCTGCCGCACAGCACTCGCTATTCGTGGATACATGGAAGCGGCAAACGCCTCGCGTCGTCGGCTCAGCCTTCTCGAGTGGTCGATCCGAACGGGATTGCACTCCGGCAGCCTCATTGCGGGAAACATAGGCGCCAATCGCGCGACATATGACGTCTGGGGAGACGGTGTCAACGTTGCTAAACGCCTGCAAGAACACTGTGAGCCGGGTCACATCAACATCTCCGAGGAAACTCGTGCTCTAGTCGGCAGCCATTTTCTCACGCAACCACGCGGTATTTTCCAGGCCAAGCACAAAGGCGCGGTTGAAATGCACTATCTTATAGACCCGCGTCCCTAGTCCAACTTAATTACAAAGTAGAGCCACCGACAAACACGCGCACAACGCAGCCGCTTGAATTTCGGTCATGCAAGAAGAGTGACCATGCTGAGCGCAACTCTCGTTGCTGTAGCCTCGCCAAGCCCGGTTAAGAGTAGAATAACAATGATAACCAAAAGGAATGTCGCGAGCCCGAGTGGTCGCAAGCGATGAAGAAGCCAGACTTTCCATCGCTCGCTATAACTTCTCATGTTTCTGGCTATGCGTCGGATTGGGGGCTTTGATGATCAACAATCACCAACACCTCTCGCGAGCGCTTTACCGCGTCGCCCCAATTGCGATCGAAGTCCGCGATCAGATCCTTAATCGCTTCAGAGTCCTCTATCGCAGCAGCGGCCTCACCACTTTCAAACTCATAAAATGCGGTATGAACAGATGGGTCTTTGCTGCTCCATGCGCGCCAAGCGCGTTGAGCCCCAAACGCCGTCAAGGCATCGGGGAGGTGGTCATGCTGGTACCAATCATCAAAGCGTTCGCGGTTGCTCGGATCCTCAATGACTGCCCGAACGACAAACAGCCCCTTCCCTTTCATTGCCATCCTCTCAATCCATTACGATTACGCCGCGCGCGACATTGCCCTGGGTCAATTGTGCGAAACCTTCGTTTATCTCCTCGAACTTATAGGTCCGACTTATCAGATCATCCAGCTTCAAACTGCCAGCCATGGCCATGTCAGCAAGTATTGGAAGGTCCGTAGGCGGATGCACAGACCCATAATAGGCACCCGTGATCTTACGTTCCTGGAAAACCATCTGGAAGGCATTGATCGGAGCGACTTCGTTGACTTCCGGCATACCTATATACACCGCGTGCCCACCTGGCGCTATCGCTTCTGCCGTCTGCACGGCAGTTCGCCCTGATCCGATGGCGTCAAAGGCGTAGTCAACCCCAAGACCGTCGGTCAACTCCTTTATCGCTGACGCAAGATCGTTGGTTTGGCCTGCGTTGATTGTGTGTGTAGCGCCGAAGTTCGTGGCGTATTCAAGTTTATTGTCTTTGAGGTCAACACCGATGATTTTAGTCGCTCCGGCTAGTTTCGCGCCCTGCACCACATTGAGGCCAACTCCGCCACAGCCAATTACCGCCACAGTCGAGCCGGCCTCCACTTTGGCATGCCTAATGACCGACCCAACGCCAGTTGCTACGCTGCATCCGATGATGGCTGCCCACGTCCACGGCAGATCATCCCTGATCTTGACTATTTGCTCAGCCGGACAAACTACGTGCTCTGAGAATGTCCCAATACGGGCCATCTGATTTACGGTCTCACCGTTGAGTCTCAGTCGGCCAGTGCCATCATGCATAACATAGCGGGGCGTGTCGTTGTGACCATTACAAAGAACCGAGCGGCCGCGAGAGCAATACCGACAATGGCCGCAGTTGGGCCTAAACGAAAATATTATGTGATCGCCAATTTTGATGTGGTCGACACCGTCTCCAACTTCAATCACTTCTCCTGCGGCCTCATGACCAGGGACAAACGGCAATGGGAACGGCCAATCTCCATTCATGATGTGCCAATCACTCAGGCATACTCCCGTCGCCTTCACTTTAACCCGGGCTTCTCCAGCTTTTGGGCCTTCTTGCTCTAAATCCAAGATTTCCAGCGGTTTGTTGACTTCGGTCAAGACAGCGGCGCGCATGAATGGATCTCCTCGTGATGCTCGATCTAGAGTGACAACTGGAGGTTGACAATGCAATGGCCCTAGTGCCCCGAACGATCAGCAGCACGATATGAGGTTTTGGCAGACTGATACAGGCACGGCGGTTCTGTTCTGCGGGAACATTGCGGGATCTGGCTGATCGTCCGGCCGGTCGTCTCGCCACAATTCGAACCATCACAGTGTGGCGACAGCTGGAGAATTTTCTGCCCGTTCGCTAAAAGGATGGCTAGAGTAGAATATGACCCTTCCCATTACCACGGCAACGTTAGACGCCGCGAATGTCCTATGGATGGGCAAGGGACCGTAAATAGGGACGTGAGCTAATGGAACCGCAACCGGAAGACTACAACTTCGAGCTTGATAGGATTTTTGATGCGGTCGTGGGGGTAACTGCGACAATTCCAGAAGATGCCATGACCTCCGACGTTCTCGGGACGGAGCGCAGTGGCAATGGTGTCCTCATCGGTGACGGCCTCATTCTAACAATTGGCTATTTGATTACAGAAGCAGAAACCGTTTGGCTCAATCTCGCTGACGGTACGACGGTGCAAGGCCATGTTCTCGGTTATGACCAGGAGACAGGCTTCGGCGTTATTCAGCCCCTGGCACGCCTCACTCAAACCGGCCTTTCTTTTGGGGATTCGGATGCAGTTGAAGTGGGAGATAGTGTCGTCGTGGCGGGCCATGGCGGGCGGGATCGGTCGATTGCCGCAACCGTTGTCGCTAAGCAAGAATTTGCCGGTTATTGGGAGTATGTGCTTGATGAAGCGATCTTCACGGCACCTGCCCACCCACACTGGGGCGGAACTGCGGTAGTCAATACGTCTGGTCAATTGGTTGGTATCGGTTCGCTGCAAGTTCAACACGCAGAAGTTGACGGCGACAGCGTCGATTTGAATATGGTTGTCCCGATCAATATACTGAAGCCGATTTTTGCCGACCTTAAGACAATAGGCAGGCCATCTCATCCAGCTCGCCCATGGATCGGTGTCTACGCCGCCGACGTCGGCGATAATATCGTTGTTGCAGGGATTGCCCCTGGTGGTCCCGCAGATGACACCGACTTAAGTATAGGCGATATCATCCTGACAGTAGCGGGCGATGAAATCTCCGAATTGGGTCAGTTTTTTCGTACCATCTGGGCCCTCGGTGAAGCCGGGGTCGCGGTGCCGCTCCAGGTCCATAGAGAAGGACGATTGATTGACGTTGTTGTTAAATCAGTCGATCGTCGCGCCCTCCTGAAAGGCCCCATCATACATTGAAAGCAGTACCGCAGCGCGTCACCTGCCGAGCAGCCAGCCAATCCGCTTGTACAGATAAGGGCCACACAGATTAATCGCTATCAGGCGGCATAATTGTACTGTCGCGACAAACCCTACATCGAGGCCGAGAACCAAGGCGATCAGGCCAATTTCTGACATGCCACCTGGAGCGAAGGACAAGATCCCCGTTGCAAACGGAACATCGAGCAAGAGGTTTGTAACGCTGGCAAAAACCGCAGCGATCATGAGCATTAGCCCGACATGGATGAGAGCGTGGCGCATTGCGTGAGAGAGCAACGTAAAGGTTTCTCCGACAAATCTCGAACCGATGTAGGCGCCGAGTATCGATTGCGCTGCAACAATAAGTTCGCTTGGCGGTTTAGCCGCAGTCACTCCGCTGATATGTAGGGCAGCACTGCAGAGCATGGGTACAACCATTTGCGCGCCGGCAAGTCCAGTCATGCGGCCCAGAGCCCATCCTATACCTCCCGCGCATGCTAACCATACCAAATCTACGTCGTTTATGTCGACGATTGAAGATGTGGTAGCGTGCACAGTAATGCGAGGAATGTCAGTTAGGAAGTTTGCCACTAGGGTCGCCAGCAGAACTACGAAAGTTATTCGAAAGGCGTGAGCGATTGATACGCGAGCGATATCCACACCTCGCTCTTCTGCATAGAGAGTCATGACGTGCAGACCACCGGGTAAGGCGCAGAAGTACGCCTCCTCCCGCGTGTATCCCGCGACGCGTTCATAGTAGATCGTCCCCACCAATGACGATGCGATGATAAAAACTGGCACCAACGCCAAAGTCCCAGCAATGGCAGCAATGCGATCAAGCAAGTCAGGTGTCATTGCGCTGCCCAAAAGCACGCCAAGTATCACACGCATCGGAATGACAATACTCATGGGCGGACGCGACAAAGGCACACCAGCCATAGCTGCGCACAGCGTAGCCCCAATCGCCCCAAGCATATAGGGAAGCGGGAGCCCCGCCATATCGGCCGCAAGGCCTCCCAAATAAGCGATCGCAATGCAAAGGGCCGCACGTATCGAGTGATCAGTCTTGAGATTGGGCATCAGGGCGTATTAGCGTAACTTCGCATCGTCTTTGCAGATAGCGATGCTGATCGTGTCGTGAATGGCATCTCATCGCAAACTGAAATTGCACACAGAGGCCTTTTTTGGCTGGAGCAGGCAAAAACCCAACTACGAAACCAACGCCGGCAGGTGCCGATGTTGCGTCTCCGCGGCATCTCCATTACAAAACGTCTCTTATCCGGATGCGATTATCCTGGCTGCGTCTACCAGGTAATGTACGTGGTGGAGTGTTGGTGCTGCTCGCCTCCTTCTTCCTATCCTTCATGGCGGCATTGATAAAGTTCGCAGGGACCTCTCTCCACGTCATGGAGATCCTCTTCTTTCGACAATTAGCAATGGTACTGATCGCCTCTCCAATGATTGTGGGTTCGTTTCCGCATTCGCTTTGTTCTGCGCGGCCCGGATTGCAGCTTCTGCGTATATCTGCAGCCTTCTTTGCCATGCTCCTCGGTTTCACAGCGATCATCCATCTACCACTTGCAGAGGCGACAACGATCTCTTTTGCGAAAACATTCTTTGTGACAATCCTTGCAATACTCTTCCTCAATGAAACTGTTGGTCCACGTCGTTGGTTAGCTCTCATAGTGGGCTTTGTCGGAGTTTTGTTTGTCGCCTGGCCCACGGGTCCGAGCGCGTTGAATGTGTATGGCGTTTTTGCCGTAATAAGCGCTGCTCTGGTCGGAGTCGTTGTGGTAACGATACGCAAACTCTGCCAGGTCGATCGCCCAATAACGATACTGTCCTATCAAGCCATCGGCGTGGGTTTACTGATGCTGCCTGGAACAATTTGGTTTTGGCAAATGCCGACCATGGTTGAATTTGGCCTCTTGGTTGCCATCGGGCTCTTGGCCGTTGTTGGCCAATACTTAAACATTCTAGGTCTGCAAGCGGCGGAGGCGAGCGCCGTCGCGCCGCTTGACTACGCGCGCCTCGTCTTTGCGTTGCTGCTGGGTCTTTGGTTTTTCAATGAGTGGCCGGAACCTAGAATATTCGTCGGCGCCGCTCTAATTGTTGCGGCGGCAGTCTATACGTTGCATCGCGAGCGCTCCGCGGGGAGACAAACTTAATCCGGCTTTCCCACTTTTCGGCGACCTGACAACACTCTCACAAGCAATCACCCTGATTATCGGTGCCTCTTGCTTTCGCATCCACTACATCCGCCAACCACATTTGACGGCTAGCAATTTCCCTATCGCTCGGTGTTCCAGGCAAGTCCGTTTTCATTTTTTGAAGTTGCTTGCTTCGGCAATCCACTCCCGGATAAACTCACTAGGAAACAACACGTCAGCTGATCTGGAGCTTATCCGCGTATGTCTTCCGCTACCAATAGTGCACCCAGACGTGTAACACTCGACGCATTCTTAGTATCCATTCCAGACACAGATACTGAACCCCTGCGCATCGCAGCAGCAAAGATCGACGATTTGGAAGTGCGCGCTCAACCCGTCCGTGGGATTGAACGCCGGCTTGCGCCCTGGTTCGCCATATCGGCCGTCGCATTTGTCGTGGGCTTGACGCTATTTACAATTGGCACCCAATGGGAGTTCGCACCACGCGTCTGGATCAATGATCTTGCCATTACGATACTCCTAGGCTTTCTTCCTTTGTTGTGTGTCTATTACGCGTTTTGCGTGCGCGGACGCTCGCGCGCTGATGCGGAAGCTTTCGACCTCAACCAAAAATACTTTGCACCTCACGGCTGCATTTACTTCGCCCGTGATTGTGATGAGGCGTCTTGCGTTGTGATCGTCGACCCTGACAGGGCATGGCGGCCCAGGGCATCTAAATTTGACCATGTCAAACCTGGCATGATCTGGTGATTGAAGAGATGAGTTCCATGCAGGCCAATCGCACATTCTTATTCGCTCCGGGCAATCATCCCAGCAAGCTGGAAAAGGTTTTCAAAACCGGCGCCGATGCAGTCATTCTAGATCTTGAGGATGCGGTTGCCCAATCGGAAAAAGTTGCGACCAGAAGTCTTGTCGTAAAAGCGTTGCAATTACCACGATGTTGTCGCGGTTACGTACGAGTCAACGCTCTCGAGACTGAGTTCGCTTTTGAAGATATTCAGGCCATTGTAACGGAGGGCGTTGATGGCATCGTTCTGCCAAAAGTAGAATGTGCATCCGACATTCAGATGATCGATTGGATAGTAAGCAACCTAGAACGGCAATGTCATTTACCTGTCGGCAAAATCGATCTCATGCCAATTATTGAGACTGGCAGAGGTCTGGCGAACGTGCGAGAAATCTGTGGTGCCGGAGGTCGTATGCGCCGCGTTTCTTTTGGTGCTGGAGACTATACGCGCGACATGGCGATGGACTGGACCAAGGACGAAAACGAGCTCGCACACGCACGTGCCGAGATTGCCCTAGCCTCTCGCCTGGGCAACCTCGAACCCCCGATCGATACGGTATTCATCTATATTCGGGAAGCCGACGCTTTCCGCGCGTCCGCGACGCAGGCTCGGTCTTTTGGGTACCAAGGGAAGCTTTGTATACACCCCAATCAGGTGCTGCTAGCCAATACAGTCTTCTCACCCACCGATGAGGAGGTGTCCTGGTCCCGCGAAGTAATAACGGCTTTCACAGAAGCTGAGGCGAGTGGCTCGGCATCCATACAGATTGATGGCCACTTCGTCGACTATCCGATCTTTAAAAAAGCAGAGCGCATTGTTCACCTCTCTGAAGCGATTAGGGCGTCGAAGGAGCCTTAATATCGTCGGCTATCCCGCAGTCCACCCCCCGTCAATAAGCAGCGACGTACCGGTCATCATCGCTGAAGCATCAGACGCGAGAAATAAGATGGGCCCCATGATGTCTTCCAACTCGCCCAGGCGTCCAAGCTTTATCTTGCTTTCGATCCAAGCTCGCTTGTCTGGATCGTTTAATGTTTTCTCAGCCAGAGGGGTTCGGATAAATGTCGGGGCCAAGGTATTGACGCGAATGCCGAAGCTACCAAATTCAACCGCCATCGCCTTGGTTAGCCCCTCGAGGGCATGTTTTGTAGCGCAGTAAACGGCGCGATCGAGCCCTCCGGTGTGACCCATTTGCGATGAGGTGTGGATAATCACACCTCTGGTTTTTGTATCGACCATGCTCTGAGCGACGGCCTGGGCAACAAAATAGGCACCCTTTAAATTGACATCCATCACGGCATCGTAGTCGGGTTCGGTCGTCAACAACATGGAGGAGTGGCGCGTGATGCCTGCATTGTTGAGGAGAATGTCAAACGGTTCCTGCCCAGCGATCAGCGACCGGACGGCCTCAACATCAGCAATATCAATCGTAATGCCTTCAGCAGAGAACCCACCCGCGCGAATTCTCTTGGCTGCAAACCCGATCTCGTCGGTATTCCGCGAAGTGATCACAACGTGTGCACCCGCTTCAGCAAGGGCAACCGCCCCGGCGAATCCTATTCCGCGACTCCCCCCCGTGACGAGCGCGCGTCGACCGTCAAGGCGAAATGATGGTGTTCGGGGAAGGCTTGCCATTACTCTGCAACTCCACCATAGGGGATATTACGGCCGCCATAGCGGCGAACCCTGATATTTGCTTGCTCACCATGGCCGATAAAGCCCTCCAGAGCACACAGCCGCGAGCAGTATTCACCAATCATTGTCGATGCATCATCTGTTAACACACGCTGGTACGTGTGCGTCTTGATAAACTTTCCAACCCACAAGCCTCCGGTATACCGACCAGCCCTTTGTGTCGGCAGCGTGTGGTTGGTACCAATCACCTTGTCGCCGTAAGCGACATTCGTGCGGGGGCCGAGGAACAACGCACCATAGCCAGTCATATTGTCTAAGAACCAATCGTCCCGGTCTGTCATCACCTGGACATGCTCGGAACAGATTTCATTGGCGACCGTCAACATCTCTTCATAGGACTCACAGACAATCACTTCCCCGTAGTCGTTCCACGCCTGGCCCGCCACAGATGCCGTCGGTAGAATCTCAAGCAGTCTCTCCACGTGTTCAATGGTTTCACTCGCTAATTTCTCCGATGTCGTCAACAGCACCGCCGGTGATGTCGGTCCATGCTCAGCCTGCCCCAGCAAATCGGTTGCACATAATTCGCCGTCCACCGTTTCATCCGCAATCACAAGCGTCTCCGTGGGCCCGGCAAAGAGATCGATTCCAACCCGGCCATAGAGCTGCCGCTTTGCTTCCGCCACAAACGCGTTACCCGGTCCAACCAACATGTGTACCGGCACGATCGATTCTGTTCCAAGAGCCATTGCGCCAACGGCCTGAATCCCACCTAAGCAGTATATCTCGTCTGCTCCTCCCATGTGTTGTGCAGCTACGATGGCCGGGGCGGGTCTGCCATCGTAAGGGGGAGCAGCAGTCACGACCCGCGGAACTCCGGCAACTTTGGCTGTGACGACGGACATATGCACCGACGCAATAATTGGATATTTTCCTCCCGGAACGTAACAACCGACCGATTGCACAGGGATGTTCTTGTGCCCCAATAAGACACCTGGGAGAGTTTCCACTTCCAAATCGGTCAAACAAGCCCTCTGTTGTTCGGCAAAATTGCGAACTTGTGTTTGTGCAAATTTCAGATCATCAAGGTCACTCTCAGGCACTTCAGCAATGCAGGCCTCGATTTCGGACTTGCTCAGCCGATAGGAGTCACGGTCAAATGAATCGAATTTGTTGGATAAGTCGCGCACCGCCGCGTCGCCGCGCTTGGCGATGTCAGCCAGCGTCGCTTCGACAATTTCGCGTACTTTCGCATTATCTGCTGCACGTATTTCAGCATCTTTGCCAAGTTTAAGGTACTGGGCCACTTCACAAATGTCCTTGATTGATTTCCTTGCACCACGGGATCCTAGTGGAGTAACACAATTTGTCACTTTTCGCAGGTTGCCAAGATGACGGCCCACGATTGCGCGTGCCATACTGGCACGCAAGGCAGTCTCTTTTCCTCGAAGGACAAGGTCAGGCCAGGCGACAGAGACATTGAACCCACGAAGAGATGAACACGCTTTTTGCCAGTCTAGTGAACCAGGCCCATGCGCAACCGGTGACACCCTTGAAAGCGAATTTCACAGCGACCGGCAGCCTATCGGCTCGCCAATCCACTGGTCTAAATTTGCCAGAGACTGGCATTGTTGTGGCGAGGATCATTACCGGATTGACCTTTTTGCGCCAACATGACGACTTTCGAGGAACCATGTATCGGCTGACCAATTGGCTGGCAACGGAATGGGCGTCGACTTGAATAGCCTCCACATTCATGCGCACCAAAGTGATCGGGGCGTTAACCCAACTGCCAGACATCCTTCCCACGGGCTTCGCCTATGAGTGTTTCCGGCGGATCGCGCGATATAGGTGCTAACCGGCCGACCGCGGGGTTCTTGGCAACCCTCGTCGCACTTACGCTCAGCATGAATACGATTGGGCGTGGGGTAACGGAAACGTTTCCGGTATTTTTATTACCCGTAGAGACCTATCTCGAAGCCACGCGCGCGGAAATAACTGCAGCGTATTCCATTTACATGCTGGTTCACGGTCTCGCTGCGCCCATTGCCGGTCAGCTCGTCGACCGATTGGGCTGCCGTTGGACATACGCTACCGGTCTGAGTGCTATTGGGCTGGGCTCGATCGGTGCTGGTTATGCTGAGTCACTTTACCAATACTACCTGTTCTACGGGGTCTTTGGTGGTTTAGGCGCAGCATGCCTAGGCATGGTTATAGCAACCAGCTTGCTTAGTCGCTGGTTTACCAAAAATCTCGGGACCATGGTCGCAATACCGCATGCTGCAACGGGCTTCGGCGTCCTTCTAATACCGCCCCTGGCGCAAATGCTCTTGATGTATGTGTCGTGGCAGGAGACTTACCGTATAATTGGCATCGTAGTCCTTGGCTTCCTGCCGATTCTGTTCATTCTGCCGGTCAATCGGATGACGACCGGCTCGCCTCATTGGCAACTCCGGCGACGTAGGCTCAACGTTGGCCCGGTTTGGACAGTGGCACGCGCCCTGCGAACTGAGTCTTTCTGGTCATTGTTCTTGCTATTCCTCTTTACGTCTGGAGCCGCCTACGCCGTACTTCCACAATCTGTCGCGTTTTTGATCGAAAGCGGGTTCGATCCGCTTTTCGCGGCAGGCGCGTTTGGGTTCTCCGGTGCCTTGTCGGGCTTGGGCATAATCGCGGCTGGCTGGATATCTGATCGTGCAGGTCGATTGGCGACAGTGACAGTATCGAAGCTCATGACGTTGACCGGCATCTTGTCGTTGCTCGCAGTGGCCTGGTTCCCTAGTGCCGTATTGGTTTACGCATTCGTAGTCTTTTTTGGATTGGTCCAGGGGGCCCGTGGTCCTGTCATTGCCGTACTTGTCGCCATCTTGTTTCGCGGCGGGTCAGTAGGGGCAATCTATGGCACTCTATCAATTGCCATGGGAGCAGGAGCGGCGATTGGATCCTGGACCTCGGGTTGGCTCCACGATACGACCGGCGACTACGTTGCCTCGTTTGTCCTTGGGGCTACGTGCTCGGTTTGCGGATTGGCAACTTACTGGATATCACCCAGTCTTCGAACGGAACGGCCGGCCAAGATTTAGCGCGCCGCGAGGTACGGTATGTAAATCAACTCCGGGCAAGCCACATGGTCAATCGGAGGTGCTGCCAGGCCGAAGAAACCCGCCACCGCATGAAATTGAGGTGTGACACAATTGCATCAAGGAAGGGTAACTTCTCGGTCCAGGGCTTGCCTACCGGCAAACGCCCTGCCTGGCGTCCCAAGAACCAGTCCGTCAAACCCGCGGGTACTATGAGGACCGACCTTCGAAGGTCGGTTGACACTCCTCAATGCGGGTCCATGAGAAATTGGTAGGTGGTGGCCTAGTTTGCCATGAAGACCGGCAACTCTGCGTGAGCAAGGATGTGACTCGTTGCGCCGCCAAAGATCATTTGGCGCAATCTACTCTGGGTGTATGCCCCTTTCACCAAGAGATCAGCTCCCAAGTTGGCGGCTTCTTCCAGGATAGCTGCTCCAGGTTTGCGGCCCTTTGCCGACAGCGTAAGATCATTGGCCGCAATCTCGTGATGAGCCAAATTCTCAACCAACGCACTCCCATCAGGGCCAGGCGCGACGGCCTCCTCTATGGTGAGCACGCTGACGCTCTTGGCATGTTTGAGAAGTGGCAATGCAAAGGCCACAGTACGTGCAGCCTCGATGCTACGATTCCAAGAGATGACAATATTTCGACCAAGGTCTTTGGGTGCCTTGGGCGATGCAATAAGAACCGGTCGGCCACCATCAAAGAGAACGGACTCAAGCGTCGTCATGCGAGGTCCGCCCTCGTGAGGCTCAGGACGACCAACGACCGTCAAATCATAAACCCGGGCGAGTGTGCCCAGTCCGATATCGTCGATAGGTCCGCTCTCGCTCCAGCTCATGCGGTCGAGGCAAATCTTCTCTGACTTCAGAATTTCATCAAAGAGCGTACGTGTTGCACGCACAGTGCTCTCATCGTCTTGCTCCGCTGGCGGGAAGCTCACAGCAACAATCGGCTCGGCCCCAACAACTTGAAATTGCATTGCTCGAAGCGGCACCGCAACAACAAATGCTTGCAGCAGTGTGCTCGCCAAACTCGCAGTTCTCACTACAGAATTGATTGCCGAGTGATCTTCTATTGGGACCAGGATAGACTTCATGGCTCTCTCCAGGCAGACGTAGCGTACATTGCAAGTTATCAGAGTGCCAGAACCTGTGGCAAAGTCCAAGTTCTCAAATCCATATCACCTTGGAAACGGTCCGTCGCGCCAGTTCACATGACCACATCACTACCTTGCTATCGTTTACCTCTGTGGTCTGTTGGTTGAGCAACCCGCGATCAAGGAATCCTCATCAATCACCAAGGCCGACGTTATGCGGTCACCTCAATCCGATTGATTTTGGATCGTAATGCTCGGTAGTGGTAATCTAGTGAAAACAAGTTCAGCAGCTGCTTCCGTGACGCCGATCCTGTAAAGACCCATACGTTCACCAGAGGCCAATGACAGACTCTCATTCTGAACCCATCGACACCTGGCTATATCCTACTAGCAAGGGTCTCTACTGCGCGGCAGGAGGCTTCTACATCGATCCACCCGGCGCTGTTGAGCGTGCAATCATTACCCACGGGCACTCAGACCATGCGCGTTCCGGCCATCGCTATGTCCTGTCGACCATAGAGACAATGGAGATCATGAAAGTCCGACTTGGAAAGGAAGCCGCCGGGTCGTTTCAATCATTGCGCTATGGCGAGCCACTAACTATCGGCGAGACCCAAGTTTGTCTCGCGCCCGCTGGACACGTAATAGGTAGTGCCCAAGTCGTCATCCAGCATCGTGGCAAGCGAGCGGTGGTGTCGGGGGATTATAAGCGGTCGCGAGATCCAACCTGCGCCCCATTTGAGGTCGTGTCATGTGATGTTTTTGTAACGGAGGCAACGTTCGGGCTGCCCGTATTTCGCCACGAACCAGCCGAGCGAGAAATCCAACGTTTACTGGCGTCCATCCAGGTTGCAGCGGATCGCGCGCACCTGGTAGGCGTGTACGGCCTGGGGAAATGCCAACGCGTTATTGCGCTATTGAGGGAACCTGGATACGACAAACCAATATGGCTTCATGGCGCGCTTATCGCCATGTGCGATGCCTATCGGTCCTTCGGCATTGATCTTGGCCCTTTAAGTCCCGCGTCTGACACTACCTGCTCTCTTGCTGGCGAGATCATCCTTTGCCCACCATCTGCGCTGAAAGACCGATGGTCGCGACGTATGACTGATACTGTGGTGGCGTTGGCGTCTGGTTGGATGCGCGTACGCGCGCGAGCCCGCCAGCGCGGCGTAGAGCTGCCTCTCATTATCTCTGATCACGCGGATTGGCCTGAGTTACTCCAAACGATCCAGGATACAGCGGCTGAGGAAGTCTGGGTTACGCACGGGCGCGAGGATGCCCTCCTCCACCAGATTAAACTTATGGGTAAGTGCGGACGTGGACTTTCCCTGGTAGGGCGAGAAGACGAAACAGATTGAATAGTGGAAACTGGATGAACCAGTGGAGTGCCATGTCCCGAGGCGAGCTCTCGCGCAAACGGGTACCGATAATTGTGAAAAATGTGAGCGTGATAGACGGACGTTCGGATGCGTAGACCTTTCTGAGAGTTCACTTCTATGACAGATGTTGCGCATTCGATTCATGACCTGTCCTTCCCCTTACCTTGCGTCGACCCTTACCTCGATGCATTCTATCCGCCTCGGTACGCTTGATGGTTGGACGAGGAAATCACCACATGCGTTCGATCGTCAAAATAGTTCGTTGGTAGTCGGTTCCCTTCGCGAACATGGAAGCATTTTCTGAATTGCTCGATCGCTTGGCATTCACAC
>JBPCWA010000310.1:0-4929 GCA_051009975.1 Hyphomicrobiaceae bacterium | reverse complement strand
TTGGCGTTCCAGGAAGCAATCGCGTCGGCCGGTTCTTATGGCGGAGGCGTGATTATCGCTCATTTCACCGCGCAATCACTCGCCTTAACGGATGCGGTCATTGCATACGTCGATGCACTGCGCGGATACGGTTTGCCCGTCGTCCTTGAAATCTATCCTTACAACTATGGCGCTGCCGGCAATGGAGTCGCGGCGGACTATCTCAAGCCCGACAATTACCAGAAGAACATGGGCCGCGATTATAAGGACATCATCGACATTGCGACCGGCAAGCCGCTCGACAAGGCGACGTATGAGAAGCTGGTCAAGGAGGACCCGAACCATCCGGTTATGTTCTACAATGCCAAGGAAGACGATATGCTGAAGGGTTTGGCGCATCCGAGCGTTATCGTCGGCTCCGACGCCTTCCCATATACCGATCCCAAGACTGGAAAGATGGTTACAGATTGGGACACCTCCTGGGGTGCGGCGAACACCCATCCCCGCACAGTCGGTGCACACGCAAAGGTTCTGCGTCTCGCCCGTGAAAAGAAGCTCATGCCATTGATGCTGGCCATCAGCAAGATGACTTACCAGTACGCTAAGTTTCTCCAGGACAATGGTGTGCCGCAGATGGCTTTTAAGGGCCGCGTGCAGGTCGGCGCCGATGCCGACATTACGATCTTCGATCCTGAAACAGTGACCGACAACTCATCCCTGGACACCGGCAAGAACTCCGTGCCGTCAACCGGCATTCCCTACGTCATCGTCAACGGAACAATTGTTGTGAAGGATTCGAAGGTTCTCAAAGATGTTTATCCAGGCCAGCCGATCCGCAATCCGATCATCGAATAGGCTTCGACTTCATTGGAAATTGGATGGCGTCCGTATGCGCGCTTACCCCCCCTGAGAGAGAACGTTTTTAGGCGAGGGTACCGAACGCAAGGAGTGGTTTTAACGTTCGTAGGCGAGGGCCAAGGATAATAACGATGAGTAGTGAGTCACTGCCGCCTGGAATCGTTTCAAAGGAAAAGCCGCAAACGTTCTTGGAGGCCGTCGCAAAGATCAACGCCACGCCAGCGTTCTTCGAGGCGCTTGCTAAGCAACCTGATCCCGGCCCGACGATCAACCTCAATCTTCTCCGCTATCGTCCGAGAGGCGACAGTAGCCGCTACGATCTCTACGGGGCCGTGGCTGGCATGGCGATTGCGAACGTTGGGGGCGACATCATCCATCATGGTGAGGCGATAACTGACGTTCCGAAGATCTTCGAGATGAGCGACAAGTGGGACGGCGTCGCTTACGCCATGTACCCCAGGCGGGCAGCCTACCTGCAGCTGCAGAGGGACATCGACTATCAGATGGCAATCCCTGACCGCGTGGCTGGCACCTACGAGCGCATGCTTTACGTGCTGAGCGACGGTGACGCCATCTTTGATGCCGCAGGCTCTATTGAAAATTTCCATGAAACAAACACGCGCGTGGTTTTCGACGATGGCAATGTCATGGTGTCGGAGTTTCTGCGCTTCGAGAAAACGAACGGACGAAAAGAGTATGAGATATTCGCCTCCGCGTTCGTGCCAATGCTGAAAAAGATAGGCGGTGAAGTCGTCCTGTCTGTGCGGGCGGAAATGCCGATCGTCTCGGAGGAATACTGGGATCACTTCGTCTCGTTCCGCTTCCCTTCGCTGAAGATGATGGAGGAGTTCTACCGAAGCGATGCGTTTCAAGAGATCAACGTCCATCGCATCCAGGGCCTCGAGGCGACATTAGCAGTGCCATCCAAACCCCAGAAGATGCCACCGAAGCCGACCGCACCAGTGGAGTAGATGAAATGAATGTAAGGGCTGTTCCCCAGTTCATAGCAGCGCTTGTTTGCCTAGTGGCGCTGACAGCAGGGGTGAGTGCGGAGGATATTATTGTAAAGCCAGGCCGAGGCGCCAATGGCAAGAACCCGCTCAAGAACGTTTACTTCGGCGAGCAGCACATGCACACGCGCAATTCGTTCGACGCGTTCACGGTCGGTGTGCGCCAGACTTGGGAGGATGCCTACCGTTATGGCATGGGCGAGGAAGTTACGCTCTCTACGACTGGCCAGAAGATCAAGCGGACCACGCCCTACGACTTCGTCGCCGTCACGGACCATTCCGAGTATTACGGCGTCCTCAAGGATCTGGTCGATCCGAAAAGCGAACTCTCCAAATCGAAATTCGCCAAGGGATTTGCGGAAGGGATCAAAGACCCGAAGGGCGGAGGAAAATATGTCAGTCAGCTGATCGGAACGCTGCTCACCAACACCCCGATGCCGGAATACGTCACGCCCGAGTTGCTGATGTCCAGTTGGCAAAAATTTGTCGAGACAGCAAACAAGTTCAACAAGCCGGGCAAGTTTACGACCCTGATCGCTTTCGAGTGGACCTCGATTCCCGACGGCCAGAACATGCACCGCAATGTGTTCTTTAGGGACAAAGCGCCGGTGGTGCCGTTCTCATCCTTCGATTCGATCTACCCTGAGGATTTGTGGACCTACCTGGAGGTGCAACGCAACGCCGGGATTGATGCGTTTGCGATCCCGCACAATGGCAATGTCTCCAACGGTTGGATGTACGCGCCGAATAAGTTTCTTGGTGGGCCGATCGATGCACGCTACGCGCGGCGCCAGCAGCTCAACGAACCGCTCACTGAAATGATCCAGACGAAGGGGAACTCTGAGACGCATCCGCTACTCTCGCCCAATGACGAATTTGCCGATTTCGAGCTGTTCCCGAACTTGATCAATGTCGGGCTGCCCAGCCAGGTCAAATACGGATTTGTGCGCCAGGGACTGATCGATGGTCTGCGGTTTGAGAAAAAACTGGGCTACAACCCGTACAAGTTCGGCATTGTCGCGGGCGCGGACGTGCACTCGGGTTACCAGGGCAACGAGGAGTTCAACTGGCACGGCGCCCACGGCACACAAGACGACACACCGCAGAAGCGCTTGGACCCCAAGCCCAACGCCAGCGGTGAAGCGGGCGCTATCGTCGGCTCAGCCGGAACGACCGCGGTCTGGGCCGAGGAGAACACACGCGAGGCGATCTTCGACGCCATGAAGCGCAAGGAGACCTACGGGACCTCCGGCACGCTGATCCGCTTACGGTTCTTCGGAGGCTGGGATTTCCCCAATGACTTGGTGGAGAGTCCAAAGTTCGTTGAGACGGCCTACAAGTCCGGCGTGCCGATGGGGGGTGACCTGCCCGAGAAACCCGCGGGCGCGAAAGCACCGACATTTGCCGTCTTCGCGCTCAAGGATCCCAAGAGCGGCAATCTTGACCGCATCCAGATCATCAAGGGCTACCTCGATGATCGCATGGGCAACTCGATTGACCGGATCTACGACGTGGCGCTTTCCGATGGGCGCAAGGCCGGACCCGACGGCAAGGTGCCGCCAGTGGGGAACACGGTTGATATCAAGAACGCTACGTACACCAATGACATTGGTGATGCGCAGCTCAGTGCAGTGTGGACGGACCCGGACTTCGACCCCTCAAAGCGGGCGGTCTATTATGTACGCGTCCTGGAAATTCCAACACCGCGCTGGACGACCTATGATGCAGCGAGGAACAATCTTCCATTATCTAAATTGGTTCCGCCAACCATTCAGGAACGCGCATGGTCGTCGCCCATCTGGTACACGCCGAAGGGCTAGGCGGCACGCCAAACGTAAGGTTCTAAGGCGGCTCGCTCAGGGCCGCCATTTTTCGCCGCAAATGCTCGCGTTGCTACTCGTGCGAATGTCCGCTTTGGGTCATTAGCGGACATTTGAGGTTGCGACAGCGATGTCCGCTTTACCCCCGAAAGCGGACATTTTAGGAGGCGGTTCAGATGTCCGCTAAGTGCCAAAAGCGGACATCAGAGCTTTCCGTCGAGCGCCCCAGCATATATGGGCCGCTCCTGAAGAGTGGGCTCGCCTATTCTAACCCGGCATCACTTGTTATCCCCGTCGAGGGTGGCCCGGCTGACTATCTTGCCTGGCTAGCCGCTGAAACCGTGACGATAGAGCGTACGTGCAAAAGAGTTCGCCTAATCACTGTATGAAAACAAGGGATTCGCGTCAGTAGCCGCCGCCGAGGCTCAACATGAGATTATGGCGCCGCGCTGCCCGCACTCCGCGAGAACGCCGTCTTGAGCGCTTGGCCTTGGGCGGAGTCGCGCGCGCAGCACGAGCCTGCGTGAACACAGGCGGTGAGACTCTGGTGCCATTTGATTCTTCGATGGCAATGGCAGCGACGCTGCTGGACAAATTGTCGTCCTCAACCGCAGGCGGTGGTTGTTGCATTGGACCGCCGATCGCCATACGTCCAGGCAGCGGAGCTGTTGTAACGATGGTTGTTCCCACTGGGCGTAGCAGGGGTTGGGCCGCAGGTTGTGGGGCGCCGGCCCGCTTCCAAGGAAGTACGTCGGCGCCACCCTGACCGCCGTTACCCGACTTGCGCTGCGAGGCAGCGATGGTTGTCTGCGGCACGCAACTGCCGCCAACAGTTGCGGTCTGACCCGCGGGGCAGGCGCCGCACGTCTTGTCGCTGTTTGCTTGCAGCAATGTCAGCAGCACGTAGTCTGGCTGCTTGATGGGCAAAGTCGCGTTGACGCGATCGACGAATGCCTGCATCGCGTACTTGGAGCCTGCGCCCCAGGATCCATCAATTTGGCCCCAGTAGCAGCCGCGCTTTCTGAGCTTGCGCTGAATCTCGACAACGAGTTTGTAGCGGCTTGTCGGGTCTTTCGGCCTGAGTGAAGCCGCTACGGATCCAGACTTGATCGTTCCGTCAGTGTTGGCGACGACTGGTTGCCAGCCCGTGACGGTCGTGCGGACAGCAGGTGCCGGTGCCCGCGCGGTAACCGCGGCGCGGATATCATTGACGGTGCTCAACGCCGGGCGTTCGGCGCGGCGCGGTACGGGGGGCGTAACAT
>JBPCWA010000309.1:0-4192 GCA_051009975.1 Hyphomicrobiaceae bacterium | reverse complement strand
GGTTTGTTCAGTCAGTTCGAATTTAACCGATCTCCCCGTTTCAGGAGCGAACCGGGACAGAATTGGACAGTTACGAATTGCGAGGGTGATGACGTTGTGATGTGACGCGGTCGAACCGTAGATCTGGAAAACCCGCTATTGGGTCAAGGGTATTGAGCCCGTGTTCGCTGATTGTGACCGGAATTGCGAATTGCATCAAGGTCAGCGGTCATGAACCGCGCTTATCCAAAGGCCGGAGACATGACTTACGCCCGACCGCAAGCAACTCTTCAGATTCTCCTTGCAATGCCGGCGTCGTCCAGACATGACCCATCTCTGCCATTTAGGCGGTCCTAGCTTTCCCTAGCTTCCACGGTCGAGAAGCAGAGAAAGCCGACTACGACGCCGTCCAAACCACACGGCTTCCGCTGTCACGAGGACACGAGGACACGAGGACACGACCGCAAACATGTAATGCCGTATTCAGGCAAGGAGTTTTTCTGGAAGTCGATCCGCACTCCCATCTCGTGCAACCGAAAAGCTGCCTGATGTGTTGCTCGATCACGCCTCATAGCCCACAATCTCGGTCCTCCCTCCGGCTGAGTCCAGATGACACTCTTTTCCGATCGCCCCGGGCCTAGTTGCCTCTGTACTTCATCGTCTATGCGTTGGAGATAATAGATGTTGGTCAACATCGCTGCAGCAATGAGTAAGAGCAGGACGATCTTGATCAGTTCGTACCAGTTCATCGCATAGCGCCTTTTTCGCTTTTATCACGGTTTCTACCTTGCAGTTCCACCGAACACCAAACACAGAACATAAATCCGTCCTAACAGAGTGCGAGTGTCTGCCGAAGGCCTCAGAATGCCCTCAAGCAATCGATCGCTGCCTAAGCGAGAAACACGAAAACTAGCGGTTGACGTAGGTCTTGTTGGGACCCGGTGCAAAGCTGTCGATATAGCTTAGCAGGGCCGTCATACCCGATTGCGACAAAGTGAAGGCAGGCATTTCGTCATGACCAGCGATCGTGCTGCTCGCGAGGCCTTCAACCAGCATCTCAATCGGATAGCGCTTGTGAAGATCGCGAAATGCAGTGTTGGCGTTGACCGCGGTAGGGCTTTGATCGTGGCGCGTAATCGCATGACAATCCGCGCAATGTTTCTGCGCTATCGCCAGGCCGCTAACCTGTCGCTTGGTCAGGGGAGTGCTGTCCGCCCAGGCAATGTTTGCGGCGGCAAGCGGGAAGCATAACCCCAACACCGCCGCTGAAAAGGATTTTCGCTTTGGCGCATACTTGCAGCTCCATGTTAATCTCGATTTCAGAGCAGTGCACTCCTGGTCGAGGCATCCCAGTGTAACTGGGCCGTCCAGAGTCATTTTTGGGCTCCTGATCGAAGCTCATGCGCCGTGAAACATAAGCGAATTTGCATTCTCCAGAATGCTCCTACGTGGCATCTCAACCATTAGGACGTCTTCAGGTCATCGAGTGACACCGACCAACCGCAAAACGTGCCGACTGGGCAAAAACCTCAGCTCAGGACAAGAAAAACAGACACTTCCGTGCACGAAGTCCACCTGGCCGCCAACGTCCAAGCGACATTGTTTATTCGACCTACGATATCAAGCCATTGATGCAGCTCAATGTTCTTTGCGACCCTTGGGTGAAAGTTTGCACAATCTTGGGCGGACCAAAGAGAAGGACGATCGTAATGGCACCCCGTCGTTGGATAGCAATTCTTTACACCGTCTTTGTGTTAAGCGCGGTCACGCCAAGCGCAGAGGCTGCTCAAGTCAATGAAGGAGCAACGCAGAGTTCAGGCACGCTTCCTGATGGCGCATTTCAGGTCGTCCACTGCTGCCATTCTCATCCGCGGCCGCCCTATGACCGCTATTGTTGCCACTCAGGCGCTTATGTGGCACCAGCCCGCCGCGCGTATAGAGGCAGCGTACGGCGGTCATCGCGTCGCACGGCACGCCGCGTATCGCGGCGGCGGCGCTGAGCTCAGCCTTCGCTATCGAACGCGGCCGAGAAATTCCGGGAGTAAGCCGTCATGACCGCCAGTTGCCTTCAATCCATCCGAATGATCACGACCGTTGGGGTATTTCTCGTCGCCGGTGCCTTCGCCTCGGTCCCAGCCAATAGCCAGGAGCCAAAAGCTGGGCCGATGGATGAGAAAGCCATGCAAGTCTTGCAGGGCATGTCTGACTATCTCGCAGGGGCCAAGACCCTCTCCTTCCGGGCGCGCACTTTATTCGATGAGGTGCGCAAGTCTGGCATCAAGATCAAGCATGCCCGCACGGTCCAAGTTGTCATGCGCCGCCCGAACTCCCTGCACGCACTCTCGATCACTGACAACGGCTCGGCTCGCAGCTCCTGGTATGACGGCTCCAAACTCACCGTTCTGATGCATGACACGAACCAGGTCATGGAGCTGGAGTACAAGGGAACCGTCGATGGTCTGCTCAACGAGCTCATCGAGAATCACGACGTGCAGCTACCGCTCGTCGATCTGCTAGGTTCGGACATCGCGAAGAACTTCAAGGAAAACCTGATCTCCGCTGAGTATCTCGGCATCAAGTTGGTGAGCGGTGTTAAGTGCCATCACCTATCGTTCGAAAACACAGGCGCCGACTGGCAGATCTGGCTACAGGCCGACGCCACGCCTGTCCCACGGCGTTTCGTCATTACCTATGTAAACTCTCCTCAAAGGCCAGAGCTTCTTGCCTCATTCAGCCTCTGGACCATCGACGGCAGGGTAGAAGAGGACCAGTTCAAGGCGTCCCTTCCCAATAGCGCTAGCAAGGTGTCATTTGAGAATTAGAGAGTGTTGCTGCATACCGACTGCGGCGCAGCGAAACCTAGCTGCCGTCCTCTAATAGTCACTTGCGGATAGATCCTCTGACCGATCGTCGCTAGATCTCGGGCCACGACAGCAGAACATGTTCCAGATAGCGGGCGCCTTGTATTCGCTGTGAGTTCAAATCTTCTGAGCGGAGGGTTGTATGACTGCGATGGAACAGAAGATGTACGACTCGGCGGGTTCGAATTTCTCGCGGTCCGAACGGATGTGCGCGCTGCTTGCGTTGTTAGCGTTTGCGGTCATGGCGATGTCGCAAATGGATGGGCAAACCGATGGTAACCGCGCATCCGGCAGCGAGCCCCAGAGCCTGCAGAGTTTACCGGATGGCCGCGAGACGATTGCGGCCGGTTATGTGGGGGCGCCGTTCTATCATCGCAGCGACCTTAGTCTCAGACGGCCGGACGGGACGGATTTGACGCTCAAGCGCCTCGGTTGGGACGGTGATGCATTGTACTTCCCGATAGATGGGGGTGCGCGGGTGGTCCGTTGGAACCGATCGTTGGGCTGGATGGTGGATTTTATGCACAACAAGGCGATCGCGCGGCTCGGCAAAGGTGCACACGGGCGCAAAATCAAGAACGGTGTGGTGGACCACGTCGAAACCCACGGCACGCTCAAAGGAAAGCCTGCACCTTCTCCGCTGCGTCTCACGGACCTGTTCAATCGGCTGGAATTCACGCATGGGCACAATACACTCATGGTGACTGGGCTTGTCCGTTTGATGTCGACTTCACGGATCAGGCCATACATCGGCATCGGGGTTGGCGCGGCTATACCCCATGTCGAAGTCCGGTTCGCCGGCGAGAGGCGCTGGACAAATCAGTATCAATATGCCGGCCCATCGTTCCAACTCTTGGCTGGGCTAGAATTCAGGCGTGGGCGAGGATCCTATTTCATCGAGTACAAATTCATCTGCGCATCGATCCATGCTGCCTTGACTGGTGAGCACTCGTGGTCTCTCAAGAAGCTCAAACTGACATGGCTGCCCCGCTGGCTGATCGAGCCGTTTGCGGGATTGACCGAATTACCGGGCGATCTGTGGAACCAATTCGCGCGGTGGCGGAAGGGCGAGAGACCCGCCGATGGCACCATCAAGACGCAACTATGGGCGCATACGGTCGTGGTGGGTGGCGGATATGTCTGGCCTGGCGGTCGCCTGCCAGCCCAGACTGGCAGGCCTCTGCATGATCGGTGACAACCATCCAGTCGAGCGGTCGCGAGATCGGGACGGCTTGGCCAGTCGACGCGATGATCTCTTGCCCACGAGCGAACTGATACGCCTCGCGGGGGCCGAGCGTATTTCCGAAGGCGCGCGCGTCATTCGAAATAGAGGTGTGCATATGCGTGTCCCC
>JBPCWA010000308.1:0-6328 GCA_051009975.1 Hyphomicrobiaceae bacterium | reverse complement strand
AACAAGACAGCGGCGGAGCAACTGACGGCATCAGCCAGCAGGAGGCTGAAAATCAGCGAGATAAAGGCGTCTATCATGAATATGTCGCGGCGCGCAAAAATGATCATACCGATGATGCCAATGACGGAACCTTGCGTAACAGCATTGATCAATGGCTGGACGAAATAGCTCCTACTGCTCCTTCTCGACGGCTTCTAACGATAAGTCTCCGAGAATCGTCACTCAACATCACTCGAGTTCATTCATGTAGGCTTAGCCCCACACTCCAAGCTAACCTTCACTCATTCGCAGCAGGTTCTCACGCGACAGCTCTTTGATATTCGCGGACTCTATTTTATCTCGCGCAACTGCGTTTCATCAGATTTGGGCTAAAGCATATTGTGAGAGCCGTCGCAGTAGGGGTGCTCGTCGGTCTGCTTGCAACCGCAAAGATTGAATGTCCCAGTCGCTTCAGCCTTGAAGCGAAGGGGGTCGATACCAGTACCCTTGTGTGTACCGTCACAAAACGGCTGACGCTGAGATCGGCCACAAGCGCACCAAAAATACATGCGACCTTCCTCCAGTTCGACCTGATAGGGTCCGTTCTGTGCGCTGACGGGTTCATCAGACATACCATAACCTCCTTTGCGAAACTGTACTTCGGCTTTGCCATAATTTGCAGGTACTCCCAAATGACCGGCTGGTATTTTGCAGAAGGCGAGCACCCGATCAAAAAGAAGAGCATCACTCGGCTTTTCCTTCTGCCAGTCTCGCTGCCCCTTCGTCAATTGGAGCAACATCGTTCTCATGGCACCTCCTGCGGGTGGGCGATGGACAACCTTCAATTCAATATGTCAGTGAATGTCACTCCAAAGATGATATCCGCGCTCGAAGCGGCATTTCCAGCAGCCTAGCGCTCAAAAAGAGCGCCCTCAACATGAACGCCCTCAATCTTGCGGGCGACATAGTGCGACGTCATTAAAGCAAATTGCTAACCACCGAATTCGCACTGATGTGGTAGGCTTGGCCATGTGGACAGGAGCTGGAGTATGGATATCATCATATATTTGGCGATCGTGGTCGCAAGCCTTTCGACCTTAGCCATGCAACGGGCTCCTTTGCCCTCATGGGTTGCAGGCCTTTGCCTTCTACTGCTTGTTTGGCAGTCTGGTCTTATGCAAGGCGAACTAACTACACCCAGTTATCCGATATTGAGTGGTTTACTCTGGCTTCCGATACTTGGCCTTGGTGCGCTTTGTTTTGATCAGGTCCGAAAGGCGATTGTGACTGGACCGGCCTTTGACCTAGTGCGTCGGCTGCTGCCTAAAATATCCTCGACTGAGAAACAAGCGCTCGACGCTGGTACGATAGGATTTGATCAAGAGCTCTTCTCTGGGCGACCTGATTGGGACAAATTGCGCAAGGTCTCACCCGTCCATTTGACAGCGAATGAGCGCGCGTTTCTCAATGGGCCGACGGATCAACTTTGCCGGATGATTGACGATTGGCAAATTCGACATACCGAGAAGGAGATCCCAGAGCCAATTTGGCAGTTCATCAAACAACACGGATTCCTTGGAATGCTGATCTCCAAGGACCACGGCGGTCTCGGCTTTTCTGCTCAGGCCCAGTCACTCATCCTGGGAAAGATATCGTCGCGCTCCGCTGATGTAGCTACGATCGTTATGGTTCCCAATTCATTGGGGCCGGGTGAGCTAATAGAAAAGTACGGCACACAAGCGCAGAAAAACACGTACTTGGCACGTCTTGCAACAGGCGAGGAGATACCCTGCTTTTCGTTAACCGGCCCGACGTCCGGCTCTGACGCAGCCACCATGCGGGATATCGGCGTCGTTGAAATGGGAAAGCACGACGGTACGGACGTGCTTGGGATCAGATTGTCGTGGGAAAAAAGATACATAACGCTCGGTCCAAAAGCCACGCTAATTGGCCTCGCGTTCCAACTCTTTGATCCCGCGAACCACCTCGGTGAGGGGGAGGACCTTGGCATAACCGTAGCTATCATCCCAGCCGATCATCCGGGTGTGCACATTGGACGGCGGCACTTGCCGACTGGATCAGCATTTCCCAATGGGCCGAACTGGGGACACGATGTATTCATCCCGATCGATTGGATTATCGGTGGTTCCAAAATGGCAGGCCAAGGTTGGCGGATGCTGATGGAATGCTTATCCGCCGGTCGGGCCATTTCCCTGCCATCATCATCGACCGCCGGCGCTAAGGCCATGCTACGGTTTTCGACGGCCTACGGTCGCATACGTAAGCAGTTCGGACTACCCGTAGCCCGCATGCAGGGCCTCGAAGAGCCGCTGGCGCGCATGATTGAGACTGCCTACTCGCTTGAAGCGGCCCGAGCAGTGACCTCGTCGATGGTTTCGAATGGAGAGCGGCCGTCCGTCATTTCTGCGGTGATGAAATACCAGTCGACGGAACGACTGCGCCAAGCGGTCAACGATGCGATGGATCTTCACGGCGGACGGGGCATCTGTGACGGTCCTGCAAATTACTTGCAATCTGCATATCAAATGGTACCAGTTGGGATCACGGTTGAGGGTGCAAATATTCTCACGAGATCATTAATTGCCTTCGCGCAGGGCGCTCTCCGCGCCCACCCATTTCTCTTTGAAGAGATTCAGGCGGCTCAATCCACCGATCGGCAAGCGGGCTTGGACAAATTTGACAAAGCATTCCGTGGTCATGTTGGTTTTGTCGTCGCAAACACATTTGGTGCTTTGTTTCACAATTTGACTGCAGGCTCCTTTGCGCAAAATCCAGCAGATGCAAAAACGACAGCGGTGTGGTACAAGCAATTAACCCGATCATCTAAAAACTTCGCGTTGGTTGCCGATCTGACTGTGGCCACGCTTGGCGGCGGACTAAAGGTCAGACAAAAACTCTCGGGCCGGCTCGCGGACGCGATGTCCGAGCTCTATTTTGTCGCCTGCTCTCTCAAACGGTTTGAAGATGACGAGCAACCGGATGACGACCGCGCCGTTGTGGCACTCGTCGCGCAAAACGGACTGTATCGATTCCAGGAGGCGCTCCAGGGCACGATCGAGAATTTTCCTATTACCCCGGTACGTATCGTCCTGCGGTGGCTGGTTTTTCCCTTGGGGCGACATTATAAACCCGCTCCGGATGAACTCGGCCACAACGTCGTGCGTAAGGCTATTGTTCCTGGAGCATTTCGCGATCGAATGACCCGCGACATCTTCGTTTCAAGGGATGCGGACGATCCAACTGGCCTTCTCGAGGTTGCTCTTGAAAAAGTTGTGGCCGCTGAACAAGTGGAACGCAAGTTAGACGGCGCCATTCGAGCCGGCACAGTTCGCAGGTATCACGGCATCGATTGGATCGAAGACGCATCAAAGAAAAATATTATCAATGCTGCGGAAGCCCAGACTTTACGCGAAGTTGAGACGTTAACCGCACGAGTCATCGCTGTTGATCATTTCGATCTACTTGAAGTGAAACCAAATTACACATCACTAGGCCACAATTCCCGGTTGTTGCCGGGCGCGGCGGCCGAGTAGTGATTGGAGTTAGTTAGGAGGTCTGCATGACCGAAACTCCTTTGGAACTCAAAGATTGGCGGTTCACAATCGATACGGAAGGTATCGCGTGGGCAATATTCGATCGTGAAGGTGAAAGTGCCAACGCTTTAGGAAGAGGCCCGCTTGAAGAACTCGGGAAGATTGTCGAGTGGATCAATGAAATATCTACTACGCAGCAGGTCCTCGGGCTTGGCATATTGTCCGCCAAGAAAAGTTTCATCGTTGGTGCTGACATTCGGGAATTCGACCAACTCGACACCGAGGACAAGGTGGTCGAAGGTATTGGATCAGTGATCAACATCTTCGATCAAATCGAATCCATGAAAATTCCAGTTGTGTGTGGAATTCACGGGCCCTGCCTCGGCGGCGGTTTAGAGTTGGCACTTGCCTGCCACTACAGGATAGCAACCCGTGACGACTCCACGAAGATAGGATTCCCGGAAGTCAAACTAGGTCTTTTTCCTGGCTTCAATGGAACGGCACGTTCTATCAGGCAGGTTGGCCCGATAGCTGCGATGCAGAATATGTTGACTGGAAAAATGCTGCGCGCCTCGGTAGGGCGATCACTCGGCTACCTAGACCGACTTGTTGAAAGCCCCCAAGAACTGCGTTGGGCAGTACGACGAGCGATATTGCGCAAAAGCCGCTCGTATCGCGCAGCCGGCGCAAGTCGAGTATTAGCGCTCGGTCCGTTGCGGAACATCTTAGCCAACAGAATTTTAAAGGAAACACGGAAAACGGCGCGTGAACAACACTACCCCGCACCGTACCGTTTAATCGACCTGTTTCAAAAACACGGCGGCAACTTCGATGAAATGAAGCGCGAAGAAACACGCGCGTTCGCGCCTCTCATGGTCAGCGAAACATCCCGCAATCTGCGGCGCGTTTTTCGACTGTCAGAACTCCTAAAATCACAGGCTCCCAAAGACACATCCTACAAGCCACTGCGCGCACACGTTATAGGTGCTGGCACAATGGGTGCTGATATCGCCGGTTGGTGTGTTGCCGCAGGCATGCAAGTCTCGCTTCAGGACATTTCCGAAGAACAAATTGAGAAAGGGATTGCGGCCCAGGAAAGCCTATTCGAAAGGCGATTCCGAACTGCCTCATTGCAATCGGCTGCGAAGGCGCGCCTGATTGCCGATCCCAACGGATCGCACGTGCGCCGAGCTGACATCGTAATCGAAGCGATAGTCGAAAACCTTGCCGTCAAGCAACGGATGTTCGCGGAAGTCGAGACACAATTGAAGCCCGGCGCCATCATGGCTACCAACACATCTTCAATCATGATTGAAGATATTGCGGGGGCTCTGAAGGATCCAGGTCGCCTGATAGGTATTCACTTCTTCAATCCGGTTGCCAAGATGCCTCTTGTGGAAGTGATTAGGGGGGAGGCAAGTCGTGACGAAGAAGTGCAACGCGGATGCGCATTCGTCGTGGCAATCGCAAAGTTCCCTTTGATCGTCAAGAGTGCCCCCGGTTTCCTCGTTAACCGGGTTTTGGCTCCATACCTCTTCGAGGCTTTTCGACGCCTGGAGGAAGGCGCGAACATTGCGGTGCTCGACGAAGCCGCGAGAGTATTCGGCATGCCGATGGGACCGATTGAGTTGGCCGATACTGTTGGTCTCGACGTTTGTGCCCACGTTGGCGAAGTTCTCAAGGGCGGCCTAGAGGGCTCGAAGCTCGAGAAATTGGTCAGTGCTGGCAAACTCGGAAAAAAAACCGGAGAAGGCTTCTACCTCTGGAAAGATGGAAAGCCCCAGGGACCAGAGCCTGAGGCAAGCAATAGTGAACTGGAACGCCTTGGGCTTCAGCTCGTGGATCCGCTTCTCGGCGAGTGCAAGAAATGTCTCGATGATGGTATCGTGGCATCTTCCGATTTGGTTGACGCGGGCGTGGTATTTGGCACCGGGTTCGCTCCCTTCCGTGGGGGTCCACTGCACTATGTCGAAACACTTGGGTCACAAGCTCACACGCCAGGGCACATAGGTCCTAAGTAGTTTTCTAAATGGTTGTAGCCCGGCTGCCAGCTACGGAAGAGGCGGTCGTCCCAAGGCAAGGTGCGCAAGACAGGCAATTATACGTGGCCCGGATTGCGGTGAAGTCGCAGCCATGTGTCAAACAGGAGGTGTTTGGGTTGGACACGCTGTTCGAATTATGTCGCGACATTGAGCCCACAGTCGTTGACAGTGGCGAGACCATTGTCGCAGCGGGCGCTTATTCCGGTTCCCTGTACATCCTCCTAGACGGAGTGCTTGCTGTTCGACGGGATGGCATTGATATCGCGGAGATTGATTCACCTGGTGCGTTTTTTGGTGAGATATCGGTATTGACGGGCCGGCCACACACGGCAGATGTCACAGCGATCACGCAAGCAAAAATATATGTCCGCGAGAACGCGAGAGAGTTTCTCGTGGCCCACCCTGCGTTCTTGTTTCCGGTAGCGCGTCTTCTAGCGGAGCGATTGGGAAATGCAACAGATCGTCTGGTCCAAATCAAGAAAGGCGGATCAAGTGGACACTTGGTTGCCTCATCATTGGATGACATTCTCGACGCACTGACGAGTGAAGAGGAGACGCTTGTCTTTGATGATTGACTGCTGGATTTGCCGCGACCCCGACCCGTGCACGGTCCTGTCAACAGGCGATGGTGCGGATACTCAAGAGCAGTGCAGACAAGGACGGGGGCGGATAGAAGTCAGACAGATAGAGCCTTAGGATCTGCCAGGCCATCTGACGGATGCAGTGAGACAAAAGTGCTAAGAGCCCTATGAG
>JBPCWA010000307.1:0-20870 GCA_051009975.1 Hyphomicrobiaceae bacterium | reverse complement strand
GCAAGACAAATTGCATCGCCGCCTGGCCTGTCCCGTCCAAGATTGAAAGTTGCGATGTTGACATCAGCCTCTCCTAGCAACTGTCCGAATTGCCCAATGAAGCCGGGTCGGTCTTTGTTGGTAACGTACAGCATATGAGGAGAAAGCTCGGCTTCCATATTAATCCCTTTAACCTGGATTATTCGGGGTTTGCCATCGGAAAACACTGTCCCTGCAACCGAGCGTTCCTGTCGTTCGGTCAGGACACCAAAGCGCATATAGGTCTGATAGGCACCTCCAATTCCCCTGCGGACCTGTTCAACCACGATGCCGCGCTCCTCGGCGATCTCGGGTGCCGATACCATATTCACGGTATCTGAAAGGAGCGGTCTGAGGACACCCGCCAAGGCTGCGGATGTGAGCGCATCGGTGTTCATGTCGGCGATTTCCCCCACATATTCGATGCGAACTCGCTTCAGTCCAGTTTCCGTGAGCTGGCCTGCAAACGAGCCTAGTTGATCAGCGAGTTTGACAAATGGAGCTAGTTTGGGCGCTTCCTCGGCAGTGATATTAGGGAAATTAATGGCATTCGATATCGCACCGGTTAGCAAGTAGTCGGCCATTTGTTCGGCGACCTGGAGGGCTACATTTTCCTGGGCCTCTGCCGTCGCGGCACCGAGGTGCGGCGTACATATTACGTTTTCGAGGCCGAATAGTGGATTAACGTGGGCCGGCTCTTCGGCAAAGACATCGAATGCTGCGCCCGCGATGTGGCCTTCCTTTAGACCGGCTGCAATTGCCCCTTCATCGACCAATCCGCCGCGAGCGCAGTTGATAATTCGTATGTTGGGTTTGGTCTTCGCCAGCGCGGCACGGTTTAGGATATTGCGCGTTTTATCGGTCAATGGAGTGTGCAAAGTAATGAAGTCTGCGCGCTGCAACAGATCATCCAATTCAACTTTTTCTATTCCCAAGTCTTGCGCGCGTTCCAGAGATAGAAATGGATCATAGGCGATAACTCTCATGCGCAGTCCGAGAGCCCTTTGAGCGACAATTGTTCCGATATTGCCGCAACCAATGATGCCAAGAACCTTGATCGTGATTTCTACCCCCATGAAACGTGATTTCTCCCATTTGCCGGCTTGCGTGGAGGCGTCTGCAGCCGGAATTTGACGAGCCAGGGCCAGTAGTAGCGAAATAGCATGCTCGGCAGTTGTAATTGAGTTGCCAAAAGGCGTGTTCATTACAATCACGCCTCTGCTCGTTGCTGCCTTAATATCGATGTTGTCAACACCAATCCCAGCACGCCCAATCACACGAAGTCGGCGTGCCGTCCGCAGAGTTTTCTCAGTGACTTTCGTCGCAGACCGCACAGCAAGACCATCGTAGTCAACGAGGGCTTCTGCTAGTTTGTCTTTGTGTTTGCCAAGATTGGGATCGAATGTAACGTCCAGACCGCGACTTCGGAAGATCTCGACAGCGGTCTCAGAGAGATTATCGGATATTAAAACGCGTGGGGCCAAAGCACTGCTCCGTTAAGAGATGAAGGCAAGTGTGAGATCAATTGTCCGAATCGAGGGGAGGCTGCGACCTCAGCACTGCGACATGCGTTCAGATGAGGGGTTTAAGGTAGTCCGGTTCGACTGTGCCCATTTGATTTTATGCCAACGTTGGTGATGATATTTGGCTGGTCGACAGGCTGACTTGTGGGTGAGAGCGTATCAGTTGGAGATTGCCCATTCTTCACGTGTGATCGCAAATGCCCAGTCCAACCAAGGTGTGAGGTGTGCGAGATCCTTTTCCTCGACTGTGGACCCGGTCCAAATTCTCAGTCCCGGTGGTGCGTCACGGTATGAGCCGATGTCGTAAGCGACGTTTTCAGCCTCGAGTAGGTCCACGAGTTTTTTGGCGAATTTTGCTTGCGCCTCCCGGTCTAATGAGGAAATGGCTGGATCTGCAATTTGTAAACAAACTGAGGTGTTCGATCTCGTTGCCGGATCTTGTGCAAGGTTTTCGATCCAATCTGAGCGCGCAACCCAGTCGTGAAGTACTTTTGCGTTGCGGTCCGCGCGCGCGATCAATTCACCTGCACCTCCCACTGACTGCGCCCAGGTTAGTGCATCAATATAGTCTTCGATGCACAGCATTGAGGGCGTATTCACTGTTTGCCCCTGGAAGATGCCCGTTATAATTTTGCCTGCCTTCGTCAACCGAAATATCTTTGGCAATGGGCGATTGGAGTCATAAGATTCAAGACGGGCAATTGCGCGCGGTGATAGAACAAGCATTCCGTGCGCAGCCTCACTTCCCAATACTTTCTGCCAAGAGAATGTGAGAACATCAACTTTGGTCCAATCGATCGACTGGGCAAAGGCACCTGACGTTGCATCCGCAAACGTCAGTCCATCACGTGTGTCGGGTATCCAACAATAATCCGGAATGCGCACGCCGGATGTGGTGCCATTCGTCGTGAAAAGGACGTCGTGTCGAAAGTCAACGGACGAGAGATCTGGCAGTTTGCCGTAGTCGGCCACCAAGACGCGGCAATCCGGTAGTTTGAGCTGCTTGACGGCGTCCGTCGCCCAACCGGCGCCAAAACTTTCCCAGACGAGCACCTCGACCCCACGGGCACCGAGCATGGACCACATCGCCAATTCAAACGCGCCAGTATCTGATGCGGGAACGATGGCGCATTGGTAGTCAGTGGGGATATCAAGGAGTGAGCGGGTGAGCTCAATCGCGCGGTTGAGGCGCGCCTTGCCCTCCTTAGAACGGTGTGACCGCCCAAGCAGCGCCTTGCTCAGGATCTCGGGTTTCCATCCAGGTCGCTTGGCGCATGGTCCTGATGAGAAATATGGCCGGTCTGGCTTCAGGGCCGGTCGCTGGCAAATCATCGTTTGCTACCCTTTCAGATAGTCGCTCCTCGTTGGGGAGGAGTGTCCCAACGCTCCTATGGCCATTAGAAGCGCTCCCGTCAACAGACAATGTGCCTCGGCCGCGTGCTTCCCGCGAAACGCAGCGGGTCCGGGAAGTATTGGTGATTGAAGAGTACAACTTTCTGTAAATCCGTTGCTGTGTCAGCCGTACACTTGTCGGCCCCTGCTGAATCAGATTTTCAGAGCTTTTGTGACAGGATATAGGGAGCATATTCTATGCCATCCGACGCCGGACGAATGACAAATTTGCGTATGCTGGTGGCACGTGTGCGCGATCAGCGGCTGGAACGCTTGATGCAGCGCATTTATCGCCAGCGCGAGCGTTCTCAAAATCGAAATAGAAACCGCATCTTCGCCCAGGCGCGATTAATCGCGGATGTAAACCGACTGCACGCGCCCTAGCTGAGCTTCGGCGATTGGACCAGGTCACCGCTTCGTCGGCGCGCTGCCTGGTCTCATCGCTTCTTCAACATCTATGCTATAAAGAAATTCAGATGTCTTTGCACAGTAGCACGCACATATGTGCTGCCCTTGCTCGTCGCAATGTATGAGTTGTCGCCAACTTATGTTGAATATTCCGGAGAAGGTTGTAGATGGCACTAGGCGAGAGTAGTGGAGCGGGGCTGTTGGTACGTGGACTTGTCGACATCGGAATCGACACCGTCTTTTCGCTTTCCGGCAATCAAATCATGCCGGTTTATGATGCACTCCGAGATGCTCCAATTCGACTCATACATGCACGTCATGAAGGAGCCGCCGTTTATATGGCTGAAGCAGCAGCCCAGGCAACGGACAGCGTGGGCGTCGCCCTCCTAACAGCCGCACCTGGCTTCGCCAACGGTTTGTCAGCAATGTTAAGCGCTCGTGAATCAGAAACACCCATCCTGGTTCTAAGTGGAGACGCGCCCATTGGGCGGGCCGGTCGAGGCGCTTTCCAGGAGATGGATCAATGCGCGGCGGCGAAGCCTTTGGTAAAAGCCAGTTTTCGATTAATCGATCCAGAAAGCCTCGCAGAAGATGTTGCGCGAGCGGCTGCGCTGGCTGGACAGGGACGACCTGGACCCGTTCATCTCGCACTGCCAGATGATGTCTTGAAAGAGACGGTCTTTCGCGCTTCCAAGCGGTCAACACTTCCCGTCGTCAAAGAATTGGATGGGATCTCAGGCAGTTCGCTAGATGTCATGCGCACAGAACTGCTCTCTTCGCAAAAGCCAATAATTTTGTTAGGGCCCGCGTTCTGCCGCCCTCGTTGGAAGCCTTTGCTTTCGCAAATTGTGGAACGCCTGGGCGTTCCCGTGGTTCCTTTTGAGAGCCCGCGCGGATTGAAGGCACCTCGGCTCGGGAGAATGGCATCCTGTTTGTCTGAGGCAGATCTCGTCATTGCTTTGGGAAAGCCTCTGGACTTTATGGTTGCTTTTGGCGAGGTGCCTACTTTGGCGCAGGACTGCCGCATTTTGGCGGTTCATGCTGATGAACATCTTCTTTCGCGCGACCAAACTGTTCACCATGAACGCTGGGTGTTGGGCGCACAGGCAAACCCTTTTGCTAGTCTTCATGCACTATTGGAAGGGGGCGAGCAGCACCGGAACGGAGATTGGTGTCGAAGGATTTTGGCGGCGATTTCACATCGACCCGCGCATTGGTTTGATCCTCATGATACCACCGAGACGATTTATCCAACGGACCTTGCTCGTGCCGTGCAGCCACTTCTGAGTACGTGGGATGATCCGGCGTTAATCATAGATGGTGGAGAGATTGGACAATGGTCTCAGGCTCTACTTGACGCGCGAGTGTCTCTGATTAACGGACCGTCGGGAGCGATCGGCGCTTCATTGCCTTATGCGATAGCAACACGAGCCGTAAGGCCCAATCATCCGGTTGTCGCGATTATGGGGGATGGGACTGCCGGGTTCTATTTGGCGGAGTTTGAGACAGCCGTACGCGAAGAATTGCCATTCATTGCGATCGTAGGAAATGATGCAAAGTGGAATGCCGAGCATCAGATCCAATTGCGCGACTATGGTCCGGATCGCCTCTACGGTTGCACCTTGACGGCTGCCCGCTATGATTTGGCAGCCGCCGCGTTAGGTGGCCATGGCGAATTCGTCACTCGGCGTTCTGATCTAGAAGCCGCGCTTGGGCGAGCTGTCGAGTCGGGAAAGCCATCTTGTGTCAACGTACTTATTGAAGGTTGGCCCGCGCCAACCAACCATATTTGAAGCCTCTTCAACGTGACCCAGCTGCGTGTTTGACGGCCTCTACGATCTCGCCGACCACAGACGAGACTAACACTTCATCGTCCCCTTCGCCCATGACACGGATCACCGGTTCGGTGCCGGAGGGGCGAATGACCAATCTTCCCGCTTCGCCAAGTTTCTCCTTGCCTGCGTCAATTGCCTTGCGTACGCACACGGCATCAAGAGGTCTGCCGTTTTCGTAGCGAACGTTTCTAAGTATCTGTGGTAATGGTTCGAAACGCTGGCACACCTCGCTGACCGATTTCCCGGTGGAAACTACAACTGCAAGGACCTGAAGTGCTGAGATCAATCCATCACCTGTAGTGGTGAAGTCGGACAGGACAATGTGACCGGATTGCTCTCCTCCTACGTTGTATCCATGCTTCCGCATATGCTCAACGACATAACGATCTCCAACCGGCGTGCGTACCACTTCAAGTCCATGAGACTTCAAGTAGCGTTCGAGGCCGAGGTTGGACATAACCGTTGCAACAATTCCGCCGGCGGCCAAACTGCCGCGACGGTGCCAGCTTTCGCCGATAAGAGCCATCAACTGGTCGCCATCAACAATCTCTCCTCGCTCATCAACAATGACCACCCGATCGGCGTCACCATCGAGAGCGATGCCTATGTCGGCGCGCACTTCCTTTACTTTAGCGATCAGCGTTTCCGGTGCGGTTGAACCACACTCAAGATTGATGTTGCGACCATCAGGCTTGACACCTATTGGCACGACTTCCGCGCCGAGTTCCCATAGCGCGTTCGGCGCGACCTTGTAGCCTGCACCGTTTGCGCAATCGATGACGATCCGCAATCCATCAAGTCGAAGGTTGCGCGGCAGCGTGCGCTTGGCGAATTCTACGTAGCGCCACTCGGCGCCCTCTACTCGCTTCGCTCTCCCGATGTGATCTGATTCGATGAGCAGCTCGCTGGCATCCGTTTCGATCTTTTTCTCTATCTCGCGCTCGGTTTCATCTGAGAGTTTGTAACCGTCTGCGTCAAAAAGCTTGATCCCGTTATCCTGGTAAGGGTTGTGGGAAGCTGAAATCATGACGCCGATATCCGCACGGAGCGAACGGGTGAGCATCGCGACTGCTGGCGTCGGCATCGGACCGACCACAAATACGTCACAACCCACGGCCGTGAAACCGGACATCAACGCTGATTCAATCATATATCCAGACAAACGCGTGTCTTTTCCGATCACGACGCGGTGGCGATGTTTGCCGCCGTTCGCAAGAGCCCGGCCGGCCGCCATCCCGACCTTAAGGGCGAGCTCCGAAGTCATTGGATGCTGATTTGCTGGACCACGTATGCCGTCAGTACCAAAATAACTGCGTGCCATTGCGTTCCTCACCTGCTCCATTGGAGCTCAAGACAGATGTAATGACCGTGCTGTTTCAGGATTACCGCGCAAATCTCATCCGCGGAAATAGTATATTGCGCAATCCACACGTCAAAGATTACGGACAATTTGTTGCCACATCGTTGATTCGTGGGTAGCGATTGTCACTGCGCACCAGTCGCTTGTTTTCCTGGCAGATTCACGTCCCTGTTTCCAGCGACGCGATTGCGATGGATACGATTTTGGCCATGCGTGGTTTGTCTGTATTAGGACGAACAGCATCAGCGCTTGATACTGTCTTCGTCTGTGTATCGAGCTATCAATCGAATATCTGCTTAAGATGGAATGCTCACTGGTTTTTCGGTCCTGATGCGTTGATATGGACATCAGGGGCATCGGAGCGACGGTGGCGGTTGGGATGGTCTTCACGGGCAATCATCTGCAGGAAGAGGACTGGCATCGCCGTCGCTGACCCCTTTTGCACCTGAAAATTGCCTTGTTGGTTGTGTAAGTTCAACTAGCAGCTGCTGCAGTCTCTTTGACGCTGCCGCGCGTGACACCGCTCCACAAATGCAAAGCTTGACGGGTCTCAGCGACATCGTGAACGCGCACGATTTGCGCACCCTGGCTAACTGCGTGAACTGCGGCGGCCAACGAACCAGGTAGACGCTCATCGGCGCTCTTGGCTTTTGTTAGTTTGCCGATGAAGCTCTTGCGGGACGCGCCGACCAGTAAGGGTAGCCCTAGACCATGGAGCAAACTCAGTTGTGAGAGTAAGGACAAATTGTGATCTAGGGCCTTTCCAAACCCAACACCAGGATCAATGATGATCCGATCGCTTGCAATGCCAGCGCGAAGACAGGCTTCAACTCTTGCTTCTAAATAGTCAAAAACGTCTAGCGCAACGTCATCGTAGTACGGAGATTCTTGCATTGTTTTGGGCTCACCCTGCGCGTGCATAAGGACGACAGGCGCTCCGGACTCTGCGACGACGCCGAGACTATCTGGATCGAACGAGAGGGCCGACACGTCGTTGACAATATCAACGCCAGCGTCCAACGCACGTCTCATGACTGTACTTTTTCGGGTGTCGATCGATAGGAGGGCATCAACTTTTCCCACCAGGCCCTCAATGACTGGAATCACACGCGCTAGTTCTTCATTCAATTCGACAGGTTCCGAACCAGGACGTGATGACTCCCCTCCGATATCGAGAATGTCGGCGCCTTCCTCGACTAGCCGCCTTGCGTGGTCGATGGCCATTTGCGAGTTCTCAAATTGATCGCCGTCGTAGAAGCTGTCCGGCGTGACGTTCACGATACCCATAATTCTGGGACGGTCAAAAGAAAGACCGACTATCCGTGAGCGAGGTGTTTGTAGAGCTTGATACATGTCAGCGGCATTCAGTGCCCGCCGGCCCCAATCGCGCTCCATGAATTCACCCAAGCTGACAATACGGCGCTCAATTTCCGCGCCGTTGCGCTCTATTACCTCAACGGCGGCAAAATCTAACCAACCTTCCGCAAGGCGCAAGCAGCCCCAGACCACCTCGGCGTGTTCACCGTGCTGGGCAGCATAGAGCCCAACGGGGCGAACGTATATTTCACGTAGCATGCCGGTATTGCACCTCTCGGTGGCAATTCAGATAGAAGCAGCAAAAAAGGAATTTGTTCACCATGGCAAATGCAAACCGCCATCCCACCCCCGGGTTGCGTTGTCGCGGACCTGTTGCTGCGAACATGGAGGGCGGCCTCTGCGTTCGTCTGCCACCGTCGCTACGTCCCAGGTCGGCAAGCTTGGTAGATTGGTGCGAAGGCCAGAAACGAATGGTTTAAATCTTTGACACGCTGGCCCAATACTCCACACCGATACCGCCGCCAATTGGGCCCTGGGCCAACCTGCTTCTGCGCGCCGCTATACAAGGTAAACTACGCATTTTGGCAGGGGGCTGGCCCATCAAAATGGCTATGTCGTGTTTAGCCCGTCCGGTTCGCCCCATCCTGTAAGGCGCTTGCGAAACACCTGATCCGATCTAGCAAGACGAGCATCGAGTCGCAACGCAGTACTGCAATTCCGCGCTAAGTGGGTTGCGGCTCCATGCCACCTGTATCAGACTGATCTTCCCCTCGTGAGGGACGGGCATGCCCTGTGGTTGGAACGGCGGAACCCAATGGACCCTTAGTATCCTCGTCATCCTCTTTGCGAACGATTTTCTCGCCGCGCATCACAGTTTGGCATTCATCACCAGTAATCGTTTCATATTCCATGAGCGCTTGAGCGACTGCTTCTAGTTTATCTTTGTTCGCTTCCAGGACTTCCCAGGCGGTCCTTTCGCCGGCAAGCACCAAAGTACGAACTTCTTCATCAATCAGTCGAGCGGTATCTTCGGACATGTTTTGGCGTTGTGTAATCGCATGTCCAAGAAATACTTCTTGCTGGTTTTCATTGTACAGTAGTGGACCCAGCTTTGAGCTCATTCCCCATTCTGTGACCATGCTGCGGGCAATATTGGTCGCTTGCGTGATATCACTCGCAGCACCCGTATTGAGGTGGTCTTTGCCGTAGATTATTTGCTCCGCGACACGACCGCCAAAAGTCATCGCGAGTCGGGCTTCGCACCACTTCTTAGAATAGCTCAGCTTATCTCGCTCTGGCAGGCTCATCGTAACACCGAGAGCGCGACCTCGAGGTATGATGGTGACTTTGTGAAGTGGATCGTTACCGTCGACGAGGACGTTCACGATCGCATGGCCTGCTTCGTGGTAGGCGGTCGCAAGCTTCTCCTCCTCGGTCATTGCCATGGATTTTCGCTCGGCACCCATCATCACCTTGTCCTTGGAGTCTTCGAACTCGTCCTGGGTCACTAGGCGCTTGTTGCGCCGTGCTGCAAGAAGTGCTGCCTCATTCACCAGATTCGCGAGGTCGGCCCCAGAAAAGCCTGGTGTGCCCCGGGCGATGACTTTCGGATCGACATCCGGAGCCAACGGTACTTTCCGCATGTGAACACGCAATATTTTTTCTCGACCGGCAACGTCTGGGTTGGGAACGACGATTTGCCGATCAAATCGCCCGGGTCGAAGGAGTGCTGGATCCAAGACGTCTGGCCGGTTCGTCGCTGCAATCAGAATGATACCTTCGTTGGCTTCAAAGCCATCCATCTCAACTAACAACTGGTTCAGTGTTTGCTCACGCTCATCGTTGCCGCCACCAAGGCCGGCTCCTCGGTGTCTGCCAACCGCATCGATTTCATCAATAAATATAATGCATGGCGCATTTTTTTTCGCCTGATCAAACATATCACGGACTCGGCTCGCGCCGACGCCGACGAACATCTCGACAAAGTCAGAACCCGATATCGTGAAAAATGGCACGTTGGCTTCGCCAGCAATGGCACGCGCAAGTAACGTTTTTCCCGTTCCTGGTGGTCCCACAAGCAGCGCGCCGCGCGGTATGCGCCCGCCCAGCCGCTGAAATTTTTGCGGGTCACGTAGAAATTCAACAATCTCCTGAAGATCATGTTTCGCCTCATCGACGCCCGCCACATCCTCGAATGTCACACGACCATGTCGTTCCGTTAGCAGCTTGGCTTTCGATTTCCCAAAGCCCATGGCGCGCCCTGAACCGGACTGCATTTGACGCATGAAGAATATCCACACCGCGATCAACAAGAGCATCGGGAACCAAGATACAATCACGCTTAGAATGGATGGCACCTCATCATCCGTGGGACGCGCACTAATTTTGACCCCAGCGGACCGTAAACTCTCTACGAGTTTCGGATCTTGAGGTGCATAGGTCCGAAACGCTTCGCCGTTCTCGAGTGTGCCTGATACTTTGCGACCTTCAATGGTAACTTCCGAAACTGTCTTCGCCTCAACGGAATTCAAAAATTCGGAATACGATATCTCGTTTCCACGTCTGCTCTGTCCGGGATTCTGGAATAGATTAAACAATGCGACGAGAAGCAGCGCGATAATCACCCAAATGGCGAAATTGCGAAAATTGGAATTCATCATAACCCCTTTTCGAGCGACGGGCTCGAACAACGTCGCATCGTAATCACCGCGTCAAGCGGTTGTCGGTGTAGCGCTAAGATAGGAGCGGGCCGCTACTTTGCCAAGTTGCGCCGCGATCTGTGATTTGCCGCATCGAGCAGACGAACCTTGTAGCAGATGATAAACCCTGCGTGCTTCAGGCATCTAATGATCCCGTTTTGCTCGTGCTGCTTTGCCAAAAGGTCCCACTTTTTTCGTCCGGATGCTCCTGAAATTTCATAGTTCAGTCAGCCTTGAGATAAACGGTCAGCTGTTGATTTGTCCAAAATGAACGCAAGTTTCTGCAGAAATCGTGAATCGATCAGTCATAAACCGTAAGGTCAATTGCCCCCCGAAGTCTTGCCAGGCGTTGTTTGGTGCCAAAACAGGGCTTTCGCCCGACCGGACAATGGGGAGGGACGCCAGGATTTCTGATGGAATGTGGTAGAAAGCGTCATTACTCTTTCGTAACAGCGGGGCGTCGATATTCGGATCGCATTTTGTTACTGTCAAAGCGGGTGATACGTCATCGCACCGGATCACAAATCTGTGATCCCACACCGTGTCCTGGTTTGGCAGGACGGGTGTCGGTTCAGTTGAAATGCGGGATGGTTCGCGGCAAATGAGAACGGTCGGATCGCTGTCGTTACTTATGTTGATCAGGCGACATCCAGCCAATGTGGCTCCGGCAAATCTCCTTGAACTCAGTGTACATTGAAGGTCTTCCACTTGACCGAGCTCGGGATACTCTCGGTTTCCGCCGCAAGTGCGCAGTATGCTGCGCAGCGCCCGGATTGACAGCTCCTCTGAGAAATTGATGCGAGACGGCTTCCAGATTATGGCGCCGTAAAGCAACCATTTCTGGTCAACGAGGAGAGTTTTCAAGAGAGATTGGGCGCCAATATCAAGTGCTTTTTTGGCTCGTGCCATACGTTTGGCCGTGCGGGCGAGTGCCTTATTCGAGAGCCCGAGATTTGTACGCGCATCATGCGCTTTCCGAATGCGGACCCGCTCAAATTGTTCCGAATGATTGCTTGGATCATCGATCCAACTGATGTCTTTAGACTTGAGATAAGAGAGTAATGTCCTACCAGAAATACTGAGCAAGGGACGTAGAAGCGCAATCTCATCATAGGATCCCTTTTCGGGAATACCTGCGAGACCATCCGGACCACTACCGCGACCAAGCCGCATAAGAACTGTTTCCGCCTGGTCTTCAAGCGTATGCGCCGTAACGATTACGCTCTTGCCGCGCAGGCGCTTGGCGTAGTTTGTGATGAGTTGATATCGAGCGCGTCTTGCGGCGACCTGTAATCCCGAGCTTGGTTTTGAGCCGGTCCATTCGAGAATGCGGTGAGGCAACTGCAAAGCGCGAGCATTGGAGGCGACTTGCGCAGCCTCCAATGTCGATTCCGGTCGCAACCGATGATCAACCGTGATCGCTGTGACGTCCGGCGACGAGATGTCCGGGTTTGCCGCCCAATCGGCGACGAGGCACATCAGTGCGGTGCTATCGGAGCCACCTGAGATGGCCAGCAGCACATGATCAAATGTTCGGAGCTGTGCGAATCGCGTTGCCACTTCGGACAACGCCATCTGGTGATTGTGGGATTCTTGCATTTAGCATTGAAGGCGACGGCGCTCCTGTCCAGCGCGTCGTTTCACGTGATTGGCCGCACGTGGGAAAGTCTGTTGAAGCTCACCCAAGGAGGAACACGCTGCCGCGCGCTGACCAAGTTGATCTAACGACATCGCCAGCTTTAGAAGACTATCCGGCGCCTTTGCACTCCGTCGATATTCTCTATAACCCTTTAAAAACGCTGCGGCGGCCTCTTTGTATTGGCCACGGACATAGTGCGTTTCGGCCAACCAGTATTGAGCATTTCCCGTCAATTCGTGCCCCGGGTACCGGGCAATAAATTCGGCCAATGCTTCTTTTGCAGCTTGGTAATCCTGCTGGAGCAACAGTCCGTACGCGACTTCGTAGTCCTCTTGTGCAGTACCGCGCCGCGATTGCGGTGTCTGAGACGCAATTTGATTTGCACCGCCGCTTTCTCGCTGTATCAGCCCCCCAATGACATCCTCGTCGCCGCGACGTACCGTCGTCGCGCCAAAACCTTTTGGATTAAAGTCCGACTGAATCTGGGGCTTAAGAGCTGTTCGTCGATTGAACTGTGTCGTTCCCAACTGATTTGATCCCGACGCTGCATGGCCATTCTGATTCGCTAATTGCTGGATTTGGGCAGTTAATGCGCGGATCTGGGTTTCTAAAGCTGCAATGCGCTGATCACCACTATTGCCGCCCTCGTATGTCATCACGGCGCCAGCGTCTGTTCGACTTTGGCCCGTGGCGAGCGTCTGTAACGTGCCGAGAATCACCTGCACATCAATGACCTGTTGCTCGAGTTGTTCAACTCTACGTCTCAGGTCAACGACTTCGCCGTGAGCGGACGACTTTGACGCCGATGCATCCGTTTGCGCCATAGCTGCCGACGAAACTACAGCTGACAGTAGAGCACTCGCGACAATTAGTGTTGAGTTTCTGCACTTTCGCATCACTTCTGTAGAGCTCGCAATCACTCGATCAGTCTCCCGCGTTTGATCGTCTTCTGCTCCGATGTTGGGACCGTGCGACAGGGGCTGAAGATTGTCATTGGTGTGTCCAAGACGCCGATCTACCTTCATGCTCGTTAACCCGCCGATATCCGAGACGCAAGGTAACTCGGCGATTTTGGCGGGCGCAATCCTCAGAGTCGCAGTTGGCGATTGGTTCGATCCGTCCAATACTCCGCAAGGATAGGCGCTCAGAAGAAATGCCGTAACTGATCAGCGCAGAGTGGACCGCTTGTGCACGACGCACCGCTACTCTGTCATTCAGCGACTGGTTGCCTGGATCGTCAGCATGGCCCACAATTTCCACTGTGAATTGCTTGTGGCGATCGAGCCAGTGCGCCTGTACCCGGAGCGCCCGATCAGCTTGGGGCGTAAGAATCCCGCTGCCGATGTCAAAAAATACTCTATCACCGGTATTACGGACAAAGATTGACTGAAACTTCCGAAGTGAAAATTGCGTGCGGCCAATCTGGGATTGAGCGGGCTTATCTATTTTGGCCTGCCGAGTTGCTTGACCTGTGACGTTTGGCGACGGGTGCCGTATCGCACCGGCCTTCTGAGACCGCTTTGTTGCTGGTGCCCGCAAGGTCGGCACCGTGTTGCCGATACCTTCTGCCGGAACACCTTGATCGGATTTCCTATTGCCTATCGCTTGTGTGACCTGCGCAAGATAGTTCGTTCCATTGGATTTTGAGGCGTCGATCATGATTGAATGTGCGGTTGGTTTGGTCGGCCTGTCCGTGCCTTGCGACAGTTGCTGGTTGCGTTCGACCGCACTTACATGGTCGGTTCGATTACATTGTAGGGTTTGGCTTGGCATGTTTGCGCCTGCGCGGGCGGTTTGTGGGGAGGCGTCGGTTTGAATGTTGGATGTAATTGGCGAGCACGTTTGGCGCGTACGCGTGGAATGATTCGTCATTTGTTGAGCGGCAGCTGATGAGGGCTGGGTCATTGCGACTGCTGAGCAAAGTGTGATCACGCAGCTGCTAAAAGCGTAACACACGATAGTGGACACTGGGCTCATCATACGTGCAGGAATCTGCGTCACTCCATAGAAACTTGCGCTGTTGAATGGCGCCAGTACCTGTTTCTAGGCGATCCACAGGGCGGAAATTTGATCAATTCTCGATGAGCATCAAATTCCGGGACGCGTTCGTGCTTGGATACGTCAAAACGGGCTCCATCCAGAGACCATGATAGCAACAGCGCCATGAATTCCGAGACAAATAGACAACCCGCTGTGTGTCAGATACGTCGTGCCATCTAGCTGCCAGCACGGTTGTTCAGAACAGTCTGGACTCTTCTGTTTTGGGACCAGCACGATATGTCATTGCAAACTGCTACCGGGCGCTCTTTTCCGAATGAGACCGTTCGCACACGGCGCGCATCGACTCCTGAGCTGGAAAGGAACTGCCGCACTGTCGTCGCACGGCGTGCGCCAAGGGCGATATTGTACTCACGCGTCCCGCGCTCGTCAGCGTGCCCCTCAATCGTTATCGTGTACTTCGTGTGCTGGTTCAACCACTGCACCTGCTTCTCAAGCGTCTGGCGAGCCTCAGGCGTGAGGTCTGTGCTGTTTGTTGTGAAATATACGATATCTCCAATATTCTGGGCAAAATCACGCTTTGAACCTGGGCGCGCCTGGCCCCCCCCGCCCGAACTAAGTTGAGCGCTGCCAGGCTGTACCGCATTTTGCGAGCAGGCGGTCAAGCCCCCCACAACCAAAGCGCATGTCACCACCGATGACACCATGGTTGTAATAGATCGTATTGGCATTCGGCCCACCTGCTAAATTGTTCTCTCGAGTCTCCCTCGCCTGGGAACTTGGTCTCCGTCGAATTGGTCGTACGGCTGCTCCAATTCTTAATCGTTACAGGCCAAGTATAGCTCCATTGGAGGTATTTAAGATATTGGGGCATTCGTGTCGTTTCGAGAAACTCCAGATTGAGGATCTCCAGTCAAACACGTAATCTCGAAAACTAGACTCACTGTCGCGCACAATTATGACGACCTACTGACGCTCAATTTGCGAAGTAAATTTGACCTGTCTACAGCGTGCTCTACTCTTTCCACGCAAACTCGCGTCGCTCAACATTTGATTGCCATTTTTTGAGCATTCATCCGCCATATTCCTGAATACTTAAGGAGAGGCAGCGTAAGGGCTACTGCTTGTGATCAGGAGTTACTGTTAAAAAGACATAGATATTCATGAACGCATGAACGCATGAACGAAAAAAAATGAGTAAGTGTGGTATTGATGAACTGCGCGGGAGAATGCAGTGGAGTTGCGAACTATCAGAGGATAAAAATGAAAAGGTTGCGGTGCAGCCTGCATCGCAACCTCAACTCTGGCAAAATCGAACGATCGCAATCGTCCGATGATTGCTTACTGCAGAACCTTGACAACTGCCGGTGCTTCTGCGCCGAGCTTCATTGGTTCATGCTGTACCTCACGGCGGCATGCGCCGAGAGCAACTGCAACGATCACAGCGGTAATTACGATAGCGCCCTTCATAAGTCTTCTCTCCTATGCTGTTCCTGGCCTAGCCAAACCTGACCAGCACAATTTCAGACCCCCGGCTGCTTTGGACCCCGTGCCCATAGTTCAACCGTCGTCTCATTTCGAAGTACATTTCTCAGGGAGTCCGTGCAACAAAACTTCGCAACCAAGTGCTGTTTTTCGCCCACTTTGGTGCCAAAATACAACTTGTGCCTTCGGGCATACGGTTTCGAGGTGCAAATATATCAGTACATAAGGTTTGAAATGTCTTGTATAATTTGGAACTTGAACCGGATCGCTTTTTTGCGGAACAGATTCGTCACAGAGTCGGTGGGGGCAGACCCCGCCTCAAACAGTGATTCGTTGACGTTTTCTTTATTGTTATGAGCGTAAGGGCGACCAAGCCGGATCTGAGGCGAAAGAAGGCGTTTGTACCCGGCGTTCGTTGTAACCAGTCAAATCAATAGAATAGATTTGTGAGCCGCCTCTCGCGCCTCTGCTTTCTCGAAAAAACATAAGTACGCGGCCGTTAGGCGCCCAAGTCGGGCCTTCGTTATGGTAACCTTCGGTGAGAATCCGTTCTCCAGAACCATCCGTCTGCATAACACCGATCAGAAAGCGTCCGGCGTATTGCTTTGTGAAGGCGATATAATCTCCGCGGGGCGACCAAACGGGAGTGGAATACCGCCCTGAACCGTGACTGATGCGTTTCTGACTAGTTCCGTCTTCATTCATTGTGTAGAGCTGCTGGGTGCCATCCTGATCGGACTCGAAAACAATCTGTCTACCGTCAGGAGAAAAGCAGGGGCCAGTATCGATCGCATTGGAGCTGGTCAATCTACGCGATCGGCGTGAACGCAAATCCATCTCGACTATTGCTGAACTTCCACCTTGTTGGAAGCTCATGACAATCCTTTGCCCATCAGGGGAAAACCGGGGAGCGAACGTCATTCCGGGAAAATCTCCAACGATCTGGCGTTTCCCGGAGGACAGGTCCATCATCATTACGCGTGGCTGTCCATTTTGATAGGACATGTAGGTAATTTCCTGACGTTTCGGATTGAAGCGCGGAGTGATGACTAACTCTCGACCGTTGCTGAGAAGTTGAACGTTGTGGCCGTCTTGATCCATTATAGCCAGACGTTTCAAGCGATTACGTTTTGGTCCAGTTTCGTCAATGAATACGATTCTGGTATCGAAATAGCCACTTTCCAGCGTTAGTTTCTGGTAAATTTGGTCTGATACGAGGTGCCCGAGCCTGCGCCAGTATCGCGGTTCTATCGTAAATTGCTTGCCCGCAAGGGCTTTGCCCAGCACCACGTCCCAGAGTCTAAATTGCACTCGGAACCGGCCCCCGCGAAGTTGTGTAGCTTTGCCCACGACCAAAGCTTCAGCACCGATTGATCTCCAATCTGCGAAGCGTGGTGCGATGTTAATGTTGCGGATTTCTTGAAGGTACGCGTTGCGATCTACGGGCCGAAAAAGGCCAGACCTCTCCAAATCGCCGGTAACAATATCAGCTAACGCTAAGCCAAGTCGGCGGTCTTTTCCAAGAAATGGCGCCACGGCGATCGGACGGGGGCGCAAGTTAGCCTCATCAACTGTCACCCTGGTCTGTGAGAATGCTGGCAAGGATCCAGTTGATAGTGCAAGCACGCCACCGCCAAGGATTTGTAGAGCCTGTCGCCGATCGACCGGTGCTAGCATTCGTGCATCAGCGTCGAAATTTGAAATCTGCCTTGTCATTCGTCGCCATCCGTCTGTGTGTCTTGTCGCTCGCTTGATTCCTACCATGTGGAGCCATATTGTGACCACCAAACACGACTGGGTCCATGTGAATTGAACTGTCCTGTCTGAGCGTGCGCCGCGTCTTTCTCGCTGCTTTTAAAACATTCTCTGGGGATCAAATGTTACAACCATGTGATCCCAACCGCCCTTGTAGAGCTCGCGCGGTAGATCATAGGGTCCGCATTGCTTGAGCGCCCGTACAGCATTGGTCGCGGCATCTCGGAATGCAGAGTCTGGGTGACGATTGACGACCCGCGGCTCACCTTTAAGATTGCCGGACTCGTGCAATTTAATCTCAACCTCGACGACCAGACGATCCGCTCCTGCCATACCGGTTTGGACGCGCCAGCACTCGCTAACGGCGCGCTTCATCATGACTGCTAATAAGGAACGCTGACTAGCCGTCAACCGCGCGTCGCGCCCCTCCTCTGCGCCTGCGCGCGGTCCTTTTGGCAAGCTCGCATCCTTAGGTGTGTTAATCGCACCACTCGGCGGTTTGGGGAGATCCGGGATCTTGTTCAAGAGGGCGGCAAGTTTAACGGGATCGAATTGTTTTTTTCGTCTTTTCCGTTCGCGTTCGCGCCGCTTCTTTTCCGCGCGTTTGCGCGCTCGCTCTTTGCGTTTCTTCTCTGCTAATTTCTTAGCCTTGCGTTTGGCAACTGCCTTCTTTTTTTGTTGTATTGCTCGCTTTTGCTCTGCCTCCAGTTTGCGTCTGGTCTTCTCCTCCTGACTTGATTTAGTCGGCTTAGGAACGGTGTTTGTTTTTTGGGTTAAAGCGTCGATCTTGGCGGCAATTTCATCAGTCTTCGGGCTGGTCTTCTTCTTTGACGTTGTTTTTTTGCGTTCAGTGGGGGGGAGTGGTTCCGGCAACGGTTGTGCTGCGCGGGTGGGCTGTTTCCGCACGTTCTTTTTATTTTTCTTGGATTTCTTCGGTGACTTTGCCTTTTTCGTTTCAAGTTTCTTTGAGTTGCGATCGCCCTTGCGCAAACGTATCAAGTCGTCTGGAGAAATGATTGCGACTTCAACAGGGCGAATTTCGGGTGTCTTAATGGGCGGAGTCGCATGGAACGAAATCAACGCCCAGCCGAGCAAAATGCCGTGCACAAGCAGTGAAATCGTGAGGCTGGTGTACACCCTCAGCCTCCGCTTTCAATTTCCGTTACCAAAGAAAGTTTGGTGAAACCGGCTTCCTTAATTCCTGCCATGACGCGCGCTACCGTGCCGTATTTAACTGATGTATCGCCACGGACAAATACCGGCTCATCAGTGCTGCCTCGGGCTTTGGCGACGGCTTGAAGCTTTTGAGTGAGTTGCGGGAGTGTGAGGGTGGAAGCTTTTTCTTCGCCGAGGTAAATGCGTCCATCCTTGGTGACAGAGACAATGACCGGTTCCTGCTTCTGTGTCCCAATTTGTTTGCCTGACGCCGATGGTAATTCCAACGGGACTCCAGCGGTGAGCAATGGCGCCGCAACCATGAAAATGATGAGTAGCACAAGCATGACATCAACGAACGGGGTTACATTGATTTCGCTCATCGGCGCGTGACCGCCACGGCGCCGACGCCCGCCCCGCGAACTTGCTTTGATGCTCATTGCCATGTGTGTGGCTCCTGGAGCCGCTGGATTACGTGTCTATGCACCGGAGTCAACTTGTCTCGAGACGATGGCTGAAAACTCATCGGCAAATGCCTCTAGGCGTTGATTGAGGCGTGCGGCATCAGCAGAGAACTTATTGTAGAAGATGACAGCCGGAATGGCGGCGACCAAACCGATTGCGGTTGCAAAGAGAGCTTCGGCAATGCCGGGCGCTACGACTGCTAGACTGGTGTTTTTCGATGAGGCAATGGCCTGAAAACTAGTCATGATTCCCCATACTGTTCCAAATAAACCGACAAATGGCGCTGTTGACCCCACGGTTGCCAAGAACAATAATCGTCTCTCCAGTCTTTCCATCTCACGACTGATTGTAACATCCATGACTTTCTCGACACGGAGTTGTATTCCGCCTAAAGCGCGAATGCTGCCTTCAACGGAACGTTTCCATTCGCGCATTGCTGCCACGAATAGAGCCGCAATTGAAATTGTGTGACCTCCACGCAATAGTCCGCCGTAAAGCTCTTCGAGTGATCGGCCAGACCAGAACATGTTTTCAAAGCGATCAGCTTCAATTCGTGCGCGGCGAAACGCGAATAACTTCTCGATGATTATTGCCCAAGACCACACGGATGCCAGCACCAGGCCCACCATCACGGCTTTAACCACGATATGCGCCTGAAGGAACAACTCCAGAAACGATAAATCGCCGCCATTTGTCGCCAACAGGCTGACCATACCGACGTTCATGTTTTCTCCTGTGTCTCTGTCACGATCAAACGCGTCGATAGCGAATCTTACGGAAGTGACGCACAACACGGCGATGCCTCGCATCGCTTGTTGCCACGCAATATGACGAAACTGGGGCTCGGTCCCCTATCGTGAACCGACAACCTGCTGATTCAATCAGTGACTTCCAATCAATGACCCTGGATCACTGGCCTCGAATTAAAGAAACCATCCCAAGATTACTGGGTGGCCACCGAATCCGCAGCCCGGCTCATGGCGCTGCGCAAGCGTCTTGACAGGCGTTGAGGCTTTCCGGAAAGGCCAAGTAGGACAACCAGAACCCGAGCATCGAATACCTTGCCAGATTCGTCACAGATTTCTTGGTCCAAAGTAAGACTTGCGGCACGTATTTCACATATTCGGGTACAGACTTCCAAAATGTTGTCTATGCGCGCAGGGCGGTGGAAGTCGAGTGACATTCGACGCACAACAAATGCCGCCGCTTCGTTGTTCTCATCGTCCTCTAGTAACGCACCGTGATTGTTGCCCAGAAGGCGAAGAAAGTCGGAGCGTCCCCGTTCGCACCAGCGCACATAGCTGCCGTGATAGACGACACCAGAGAAATCCGTATCTTCAAAGTAGACCCGGACGGGAAGGATGTGTTGCAGCCCGTCCGTCGTCGGCTCCAATCGCCCGGCTAGGTCCGGCCATCTTTGAGTCATGTTCGTGTCCCGTATCCGTCAGTGGTGTTCACAGTCCGGCCGATTTCGACGAATAATCTCAGAACAAAGCTCATGATTTTGCTGGCACTGCCGTCGACTTGGTGCGCGCAATTTGGGGTGCGCCGCCCTCGTTGCTATTGCTTGCTACAGCGCGTTCTTCAGAAAAGGCCAATTGCGGCTGTTCATGTCGGTCCGGGACCACATACCCGAGATGGCGATAGGCCTTATGACTGAGAACTCGTCCACGCGGCGTCCGGCCAATGAAGCCAGTCTGAAGCAAGTAAGGTTCGACAATTTCTTCCAACGCGTCGCGCGGTTCCGATAGAGCGGCCGACAATGTTTCTATCCCGACGGGGCCGCCCTCGTAGTTTTCAAAGATGCAATTGAGGTAGCCA
>JBPCWA010000306.1:0-2695 GCA_051009975.1 Hyphomicrobiaceae bacterium | reverse complement strand
CTATATCGCTGCCAGTGTTTCCACGAATTGCGACTACTGCATTGACGCTCATATCAAGCATGCAAAGCGCCTGGGCATGACAGATGAAATGCTCGGCGAATTGATGGGCGTGGTCTCCGTTGCAAGTGGCGTCAATCGGTTGGGTATCGGTTACGGTATCAAGCCTCAGGACTAGCTCACTTGCGAGCAGCCTCGGCGGAGTGATCACGCTCTAAGGGTAACCAAGGCATATATCGCGGTAGAAAGAACGGCCAGAGCCGTCGTGGTGTAGGCCACCAAGTAGCTTTCGCAGAGCGTGACAAGCAATCCAAATACGAGTGGCACCGTCGCAACGCCGGCAAGCATTGCAAACTGCAATCCGCCCGCTGCTGCACCGGTCTTTTCGGGGCTTACATGCCTTGTCAGTTCCGAGAACAGCACTCCATTGAAACCATGGCTGGTTATGCCAAGCAGAATGCTGGCAAGCACAATGCTCCAGAGAGGCCAGCTTGGATCGAACAATCCCGCGGTTATAGCAGAGATGGGAGTCGCAAAGCCCAGACCGACGAGGACGTAGTTGCCGGGAACCAGCTGACCGGCGATGCCGCCCCAGATCAATCGTCCGGCGACAGCACTGAGCTGCAGAGCAGTATACATGAGGCCGGCTATTTCCAATGGCATGGCGAGCGTGCTGGTCAAGTGAATGACGAAAAACGTGGCAATTGCGACTTGAGATCCACCGTAGACCAGCCCAACGCATATCAGGCAGCGCAAGCGGGCATCCCACCAAACCAACTTCAAAGGATCGATGATACTGCCTAGGCTGATCTGGCGGGGATCATCCCCAGTGGCAGAAAATTGGCCTTGTAAGGGCTGTATAGCCATTGCGATGACAATCGCGAGCCCCCCTGTGAAAGCAATTGCAATTCGCCAATCGTAAGTGGCGATCAGGAGCGGCAGGATCGCCCCGGCCAGAGCCGCGCCTGCCGGCATCCCCGTTTGTTTGGCCGAGAATATAAGTGGCCGTGTCCGAGGTGTCGTGACCCGAGCAAGAATTTCTGTGCTGGCTGGATTAACCGGCCCGTAGCTGAGACCGAGGATCACGGCGCTCGCGATGGCCGCCAAGGGTGTTGAAACGGTGAGCGCAATCACACCGAAAAAGGCGAGGACCATCGATAGCTGGCAGACCCGGATGGCACCAAATCGGTTCGCAAGCGCTCCCGTCATGAGCCCGGCAAGCATTCCGACGCCATAAGCAATTGCTGAAAAAGTCCCTATCAGTTCGGCCTGAACGCCGATGGCCGGCGCTGCCACAGGCGCAATCACCGCAACACCAAACATGGCCATTGAGACGATCGTCTGCACGGCGAACGTGCCAGCTAGCGGCCCGACGAAGCCCAGCGATGAGGTAGGCTCGGTCTTCATACGCTTGGCAATTTTCCCCCGCTTGCTTGGGTGCTGGATGACTGTCGACGAAGTTGTTCTGCCTCATTCTGCCAAGGCAGTCGAAGTTGGTCGATCAACTTTGTCTTGCGTCTTTGATCACGCGCCACAAGCGCTCCGAAGTTGCCGGCATTTGCAGATCCGTAATGCCAAGCGGGGCAAGGGCATCTAGCAATGCGCTTGTCAGGCAGGCAACCGCACCGACAGTCCCTGCTTCGCCGGCGCCTTTGACACCAAGTGGATTTCGTGATGTCGGCACGCCGTTGCACACTATCTCGAAGAACGGCATGTCATCTGCGCGCGGCATGTTGTAGTCCATGAAGGACCCCGATAACACTTGACCGTTGTCATCCCAGACTATCTCCTCGCCAAAGACCTGACCAGCGCCATGAGCAATCCCGCCGTGGATCTGGCCATTCAAAAGCATTGGATTGAGAACAGTGCCAACATCTTCAACGGCGATGTAACGCACGATGCGCGTCGAGCCAGTATCAGGGCTGATCTCGACTTCGGCGACATGACACGCATTCGGGAACGTCGGTGCCGGTGCCATGAAAGTCGCAAAGCCAGAGAGACCGCTATCCATACCGGGCGGCAACAAAGCCGGTTGGAAAGCAATGTTTGCAATTTCCTGAATATCGAGACCGCGATCGGTTCCGATGACGACAAAGCGGCCACCCTCAAACTCTATATCCTGCTCGGCGGCCTCAAGCGCATGCCCGGCAATCTGTTTACCCTTCTGGATAATCTTGACCGCCGCACCAGCAAGCGCACTGCCACCAAGTGCTGCAACCCGTGACCCGCCCGTGCCGTGACCGTAGCTAACGACATCCGTATCACCTTGAACGAACCGGATAGCTTCGAAATCAAGACCGAGACGCTCCGAAACCAGTTGCTTGAAGACCGTTTGGTGACCCTGACCATGGGAGTGGGTACCCATCAAGATGGTCGCGGTGCCCTGGCGGTCAAACCGAATTTCGCCGCCTTCATCGCCGCCGCCGGCGGACTGCTCAATTGTATTGATGATACCAAGACCAAGCAGCCGTCCGGATGCTTTCGCTTCGGCGCGGCGTGCTTCGAACCCCTTTGCATCAATCAGCGCTAACGCCTGGTCCATGTTACGCTCGAATTCACCGCTGTCATAATTGTAGGTGAGCGGCGTTTGATAGGGCATTGCCGTCGGTTGAATGAGGTTGCGACGGCGCAGTTCAACGCGGTCGAGCCCCATTTCGCGCGCTGCTTTATCAATAATCTGTTCGATTAAAGACGTCGC
>JBPCWA010000305.1:0-14895 GCA_051009975.1 Hyphomicrobiaceae bacterium | reverse complement strand
GTGTCGGCACAAAGATAATTCGGCCCCCTCACAGTACCTCGTAGACATCATAGGCCGCATGATCAGGCATGCGACGGCCAATGCCAACCGAAACGATCCGGTTGAGCCAACCGTACTCTTCCGACGCCGTCTCGAAGTACGGTGTACTGCGGAGGTAATACTCTGTTGGTTCGACGGTTTCGCCGGCGGCTATCTTGCTCATGACCTCCGCCGTGCCGTAACGGACCCCCGTATACTGGACGTAGATCAGCGCGTTATCATCTGTCCGCAGTATCATCCGCACGTTCTGGTTCATTGCGCCGTCTGAACGAAATATCTTCTGGTCGATACCACCGGGAAGGATCACGCCGCGCAATTTCGGACCTTCGAAAGAACCTTCGCCCAGACAATCCAGATGTCGCGTTCCGAGTGGCACCGGGCCAATGTCGTGTAGCGTTTCAACCTGAATCTTGTAACTCAACAAGAATTCTGACTGTAGACTATTCATATTGCCTGCCTCCCAAAAAATATTTTGCCAACCTATTATTAGTCAGTACTGGAGGCACATCCAGATCAATCCTGAAACTATGATTTGCCGTGAAGACATCTTTGAAAATTCAGCAGGCACCGGGTGTCAAGTTGCCGTGGGCCGGAGGTTTCCGCACAACGCATAGGTTCGGCCCAAAAACGGTCGGTTAAGTTCGAAGGTGACGGCGCGGCCTCGTCGGCCCAGTCATCATAAAGCGGTGATGGCACTCATGATTTGGGGTTTTTGGCGTTGTCGCCGCTGCCGTGCGTTGCATTTCTCACTCCCTCGTCAATACCGGTTTGATAGCTTCTCGGCTGCGTTTCGGGGGATGCTTCTCCTATCCCACAAATGAGCGACGCGCAGAAAGGTGGCCGCGAGAGGTGCACGTTGTTCATTTGGTCTCGCGGCGATCGTCAGAGCATTGCCCGTTTTAGAAGCACACTCGAGAGATTCTGAACACGTTGCGTGCGCGGGATTTCGGAACTAGAGCGTGTGCACTGAAAGGACGAGAATATGAGCCAATTGATACTCATCGTAGATTACAAAGGCTACATTGTTACATCTCTGAGCTATGTCATGAAGAGCGCTGGCTTCAAGGTCGACACGGCTGGCGATGGATAGCAGGTGCTCGAGAAGATCAAATCGAAGGCGCCCAATCTCGTTATTCTCGATGTTATGATCTCCGGTGGCCTTATAAAACGAGCATTCGCCAAATGATCCTTTTGATATGGCCGCCGTTTACGCAACGGCGGACTTGGCTGCCCAGGCTTCAATTTCTATAAGAAATTCCGGACTCGCCAATCCAGCAACTACAACTAGCGTTGCCGTCGGTAAGATTGACTCTCCCATGATCTTTTGCCTTGCGGCCCGAACGTCTGCCATGCATCTGGGGACAGTCGAGTAAATCGTGAGTTTTACAAGATCCTTGCTCGTCATCTCATTTGCGTCGAGACAAGCGAGGATGTTCCTAAGGCACTGTTCTGCCTGATTTCTGAAGCCGTCAGCCGTTTTACCACTGGCATCGACGCCGAGTTGCCCGGCGATCACGAGCCATTCTGCACCTGATCGGACACGTATGGCATGGCTGTAGAGCCCTAGTGGTGCATGCATGGTACTTGGATTTGTAGGCGCGTTCTTCATGGTTCCCCTCCACAAATTCCTCAATTAACACTGAGCGAACGCGACTACTGTCAATGTTTCTATGCAGGCGATCTATTCTACAATTGCAGGATTGCACTAAAATCCAACCAAATCCGACAGGCAATATGGCTTGGACCCGAAACATCAAGTCAAATGCACATGAGGCCTTGTCTTTTCTTTCGGAACTGACAAATAAGAGGTATGACCAGTTCGAATATAAAACCCATTCGCCGGCGGAAGCTAGCTGACGACGTGCAAGAACGTTTGCTGGAGCTGATCCACCGGTCAGACTGTACGCCCGGAGACCCGCTACCATCCGAACGGGAGCTCATGCGTACCTACGAGGTTGGACGACCGGCTATCCGCGAGGCTATGCAGAACCTTGAGCGGATGGGCCTGATAGAAATCAAGCACGGAGAGCGACCCCGCGTTGCCGAGCCATCGCTGACGCGAATGGTTGAGCAAATGAGCGAATCCATGCGCCACCTCCTCATGCATTCACCAGCCAATCTCGAGCATTTGAAAGAGGCTCGCGCGACGTTCGAGACTCAGATGGCGCGCATCGCTGCCAAGAAGTGCGGGCTAGGCGACATTGCCCGACTTGAGCGTATCATCAACGAGCAAGAGGCCGCTTACTCTGACAGCGCGCGCTTTCTCCGGTGTGATGGGGAATTTCACCGGGCCATCTCGACCCTTTCCGGGAATCCCATTTTTGCATCTTTAAGCGAAGCTCTCTTTGGTTGGTTGGCTCAATTTCACATCGATCTCGTCCGCCAGCCGGGTCTCGAAAAGCTGACCATCACCGAACATCGCGGAATTCTGCAAGCGATTGCAAACCGCAATGCCGATGCGGCCGGTAAGGCCATGGCCGACCATCTTTATCGTGCCAATGCACTGTATCACCAGAGCCATCGATCCGACCAGAAAGCCTCTTAGTGCATATGGCGCGACGGCAGTGGTGCGCGGGTACCGCAGGAGATTGTCATTGCCATCCACCCACCGTGTCTGAGCCTGCACGAAGCCGCGGACGATTCACATCGGAGTCGCCCTCTCCGCTCCTGCAACCCTGTCCGCTCCTGCAACCCTGGCAGAGCCGGCCGTTGACGTCGATCAACCACTGGTATAATCATCAATCCATTAGTTGGGCAAGTATTGGAACTCGGCGTGACCTCATCGGGCGAACTGGTCAAGTTTTTTGGCACAGAGGAGATGGTGGAGCCATTGCGCGAGGTCTCGCTCGGGCCTTTGTCCTTCATTCTCGGACGCGAGACCATTCGCCAGATCTGTTGGAACGAGGTGGAGCTGATCCGCGCGATCGCATGGCCAGTCCGCGATCCCAATTGGGTCACGCTCATCCCTGAAATACTTTCGGAAGCCATCGACCAAGATGGGGAAACGCTGTCCTATTCACTGAGTTTTGCAGTCGGTAATGGCGCGCTCATGTGTGAACTCGCCGTCAATGCTTCTCAAGAAGGAAGCTTGCGTGCCCAGTTAAACATGCGCGCGACGGAAACGTTCGCCACCAACCGCGCCGGCTTCACTGTTCTCCACCCGATTGCAAATGTCGCAGGCGGGCCAGTCTCAGTGACCCATGCTGATCGCACAGTGGAAGATACAGAGTTTCCAAGACTGATTTCTCCCGGTCAGCCCGTGATGGATATAATTGGCCTGCACTATGCGCGGGAAGGCGCCACTGTCACTATTGCTTTTAGTGGCGAAGTTTTCGAAATGGAGGATCAACGGAACTGGTCGGATGCGTCCTACAAGACCTATTGCGTGCCGTTGGTTCATCCATTTACTTACGAAATAAAAGAAGGCGAATGTCGAACCCAGTCAATAGACGTCAGTCTGTCGGGTGGCGCGGGCTCGTGTGCAGGGGATCGATCGCGTAAGCTGTCCATTGCGCGGAACCAAAATGTCGCACCGGACATCGGTCTCGCAGTGGAGCGAGGCTGGCTTATTAGTGGCGAAGCACGTCAACTCTCCAAACACATTGGCCCCAATTATTTGGCACTGAGAGTTTCCCATCCGGTGGACCCTCACGAACTGGCCGATCTCGCGGCCCTTACAAAGGAGATTGGAGCCGATCTGGGTACCGATGCCGGTTTCGATATCGATATCGAAATCGTCCTCCCGGACGCGATAGTGCCGCTCGAAGCTTTGCAGAGCGTCGCTGCTCAAGTTGCCGAACAGGGCATAATTCCCACACGGGTAGTGGCGTTGCGCGAGTGCTATCTGGCCAGCCATCAACCGAGCGGACCTTGGCCCGACGGACCAGTACCCTCGGATGTCGTGCAGGCGACACGTCAAGCCTTTCCGGACGCTCTGATCGGCGGCGGCATGCTGACAAACTTTACAGAGTTCAACCGATGCCGCCCGGCCCCAACCCTCTGTGACTTTGTGAGTCACGGTACAACGGCTATTGTGCATGCCAGCGATGATCTCTCGGTGCGCGAAACGCTCGAAGCGCTGCCACAGATTTTCGACAGCACGAAAGCGATAGGTTCTGGCAAGCCCTACCGACTGGGGCTTGTGTCAATTGGGATGCGCTCAAATCCCTACGGGGCATCAGTCGCTGACAATCCCGATCAAATCCGCCAGACCATGGCGAAAGTCGATCCACGGCAAAGGGGGCTCTTTGCTGCGGCCTGGGCCGTCGGTGCATTGGCGGCGACAACTGGCGGCTACGTCGACGCCCTTTGCCTTGGTGCGCCGAGCGGGCCGTTCGGCATCGTTTACGAGAAGCAAGACTACCCGCAACCCATCTTCGATCAAAATGACTCAGCTGTCGTCTACCCGCTTTACCATGTTTTTAGGAGTGCAGCCGCAATGGCTGGCAAGCAACGCCTTGTCATTGAAGGCTTACCGGCCGGGGTGCACGGTTATGGCGTCGGGCGCACTCGCACTGATCAGCTGATGATAGCAAATGTCACGCCCGCCGCAACAGAACTCAGTCTTGGAGATGAGGCGGAGTGGAGCGTTCTTGATATAGCATCATTCGATATGGCGATAAGTCATGCCAATTGGCTAGATATCGCATCCCGAGAGAGGGGCAAACGACTAAGCCTGGCCCCATACGCTGTGGCCTTCGTTAAATTGAACAAAGAAGCGAATTGATGCGCATCGAGGCAGACTATCTGATCGAGACATCGGTCGCTCCCGAAAATGCCGCAAACGCCATGGCCGGTGAACAGTCTTCCGGCACCTTCTTGCCAATTCCGGGAGAAACGCCCGAGTTGAAGGAACGCTCGGCCGCTCGGGTGGAAAGTTTGAGCGTTATCGGGGAGACGCCATCCCCGTCATTGCCTGGCGCCATCGTCGCCGAAGGCCCGGTTCAAAAGGCTCGCGTTACGCTTTCATGGCCATTAGACAATATCGGGACTTCACTACCAAATCTCGTTGCCACGGTTGCGGGCAATCTCTTTGAATTAAAGCAGTTCTCAGGGCTGCGTATTATGGACATTCGTCTGCCAAACGAATTTGCAAATGCATACAACGGTCCGCAATTTGGCGTCGACGGAACGCGCCATTTGACCAATGTCTGGGAGCGCCCGATCCTAGGTACGATTATCAAGCCAAGTGTGGGGCTCGATCCTGCTGCGACAGCTGAACTGACTGATCAACTCGCGACTGCGGGTTTGGACTTCATCAAAGACGATGAATTGCAGGCTGATGGACCCGCTTGCCCATTTGCAGAGCGCGCAAGATCCGTCATGGCGGTTGTCAATGATCATGCGCAGCGCACCGGCAAGAAGGTAATGTTCGCGTTCAACATTACCGGCGATCTCGATCAGATGCGGCGACGGCACGACTTGGTGGTAGAACTTGGCGGAACCTGTGTGATGGCGAGCCTCAATTCGGTAGGGCTTGTGGGAATGATCGAGTTGGGACGTTTCACCGAGCTTCCTATACACGCGCACCGTAATGGCTGGGGATATTTATCACGCCATCCAGCGCTCGGTTGGTCTTATGTTGCATGGCAGAAGATCTGGCGCTTGGCAGGCGCGGATCATATGCACGTCAATGGCCTGCAGAACAAGTTTTGTGAAGATGACGACAGCGTCATTGAATCTGCGAGAGCCTGCCTTACGCCAATGTTCGACGAGAAACCGTGCCAGGTCATGCCGGTCTTTTCCTCTGGACAATCCGCGAAGCAGGCCGGTGGAACACACGATGCGCTCGGTTCAAACGATCTCATCTATGCGGCCGGTGGTGGCATCATGGCCCACCCTGACGGCATAGCCGCGGGCGTCGAAAGCTTGCGTCAAGCCTGGGAAGCGACCATGGCGGGTATGTCATTGAAGGACTACGCCAAAACCAAACCTGCACTTGCTCGCGCTCTAGAGGCCTACGCGTCATGACGGACGGCCCTACTAGCTTGCCCGATGGTTGCCTCATCGCGTGGTACGGCGACGATTTCACTGGAGCGGCCGCAGTCATGGAGGTCTTGACATTTTCGGGGCTATCGTCGGTCTTGTTTCTTGGTGTTCCGACGGTCAATCAACTTAAGGACTTTACGGGTTATCGCGGTATGGGCATCGCGGGTGTTGCGCGTTCGAAATCGCCAGACTGGATGGATGAGCATCTGCCGCAAATCTTCAATGTCATGTCAACCTACGGCGCGCCTATAAACCACTACAAGACTTGCTCTACATTTGATTCTGCTCCCCACATAGGCTCCATCGGAAAGGCCTGCGACATCGCAATTCCGACACTAGGCGGCAGTTGGCATCCGCTCTTCGTTGCAGCCCCCGAAATTGAACGTTATCAGACCTTTGGAAATCTATTTGCCGGAATTTCTGGGGTTCCATACCGCCTCGATCGACATCCGGTAATGAGCCGACATCCGATTACTCCAATGCATGAAGCTGACATCACCCGGCATCTTTCACGGCAAACGGAGACGCCCTTGGGTCTGGTCACGCTTCTTGATTTGGCCAGCAATCCCGATGCCGCCTTGGCGCGCGAAAGAAGAGCTGGCGCGAAAATCATTGCAATCGACTGCATTGACCATCTCTCACTCATCGAGGCCGGTCGGCTAATCTGGGCAAATCGCGGCGAACGCTTGTTCGCAGTTGGTTCGCAGGGCATGGAATACGCGTTGGTCGCCCATTGGAGAGACCGCGGCCTTTTGAGGGATGGTCGACAACCGGAGCATCCCGGCCGCGTTGATCATATTGCCGTTGTGTCCGGATCTTGCTCATCAATTACGGCGAACCAGATCCGGCAGGCACGCAAAAGTGGTTTCAAGGCGATCAGAGTCAATCCGGCGCTAGCTGTGGATGATCGTGCCTGGAGCAATGAACTTGAAAGTGCTGCCGCGGCTGCGCTGGTAGGCTTGAATGAGGGGTGGGACCCGATAGTATTCACGTCTAGCGGTCCCGAGGATCATTCGATTGTCGCTTTTCAAGAGGCGCTTGAGGCGTCCGGTAAGTCGGAAGAGGTTGTGAACGAGTGCATCGGCAACGGCTTGGGACGACTTCTGCGCAATATCGTTGATCGGACTGGTTTGAGGCGCGCGGTCATTTCAGGTGGGGACACGTCGAGCCATGGCGCGTCTTCACTTGGCATCTTCGCACTGACTGCGCTGGCACCGGTAGCGCCAGGCGCTGCGCTGTGCAGGGTGCATTCGGATGTCTCCTGCCTCGCTGGATTTGAGATTGCCTTAAAGGGCGGACAAATGGGCGGGCCAAACTACTTTGAAATGGTGAAAAACGGCGGCCATTTGGCTTGACGAAAAGGGAAACGGATATGTCGAAGATTGCCCTGTTGGGCGCTGGTGGCAAGATGGGTGTGCGCCTTGCAAAAAATTTTCAAAACACAAAATTTTCTATCGACCACGTTGAGATCTCTGAAGTGGGGCAGCGCCGGCTCAAAGAAGAAGTTGGTGTCGATTGCGTTGAGCCCGGCCAGGCGGTCTCCGGCGCCGACACCGTCATCTTGGCCGTTCCGGATCGAGCAATCGGGCAAGTTGCCCACGGTATCATTGATCAAGTGCGATCGGGTGCGGCTTTAGTTGTCCTTGATGCCGCAGCGCCGCATGCCGGCCAGATGCCAAAGCGCGACGACGTTACATACTTCGTAACGCATCCATGCCATCCGTCCGTCTTCAACTACGAAGACAGCGAGGACAAGCAGAATGACTTCTTTGGTGGCGTGCTGGCAAAGCAAAGTATCGTTTGTGCGCTTTTGCAGGGCCCGGAAGAGCACTACGCCCAGTGTGAAGAAGTTGCGCGCACAATTTATGCGCCCGTGGATCGATCGCACCGCTGCACGGTGGAGCAAATGGCAATCTTAGAGCCTGCACTTTCAGAGACCATTGGTGCAACCATGTGTCTTGCACTTCGCGAGGCAACGGACCATGCTGTGAAACTCGGTGTCCCGAAGCAGGCCGCGTTGGACTTTATGCTTGGCCACATTAACATTGAACTCGCGATCGCTTTTGGAGCGTTTCCAGGCGGACAATTTTCTGACGGTGCATTGATGGCGATTGAAAAGGCAAAGCCCGAGATCTTCAAGGAAGGTTGGCTGGAGCGGATCTTCGATCCCGAAGCCATACAACGATCGGTTCGCGATATCTGCAAATAGCACCGGCCGAACAACGGCCAATAAGACCAGGAGGAAACAATGACGGGCACACAATTTACTCGTAGAGCGATACTAGCGGTCTCCGCGTCCGCCATCGCCCTCTTTTCAGCAGGTGCCGCCGGCGCCCAAAGCGCTGCGGACCGAGCAGTTGAGGCTGCCAAGAAGTACTCCGGCATCACATTGAACGTATTCTACGAAGCCGGTCTGCAACCGCTTGATCCGAAGAACTTTACCGGACCCATGTGGGAAAAACTGACAGGCATAAAGATCAATGTTATCGAGTCTCCCTTGGCTGAGATGTTCACAAAGACGATACAGGCCCACAGAGCAGGTTCGGGCGCATACGATGTTTTGAACGTTGTACCGAACCAACTGCCTGACATGGTGCAAGTTGGAGCAATCATCCAACTGGACGACCTCGTCGACAAGTACGGTTTTCGCGATGAGCTCAATAAGATTGCCCCAGTCTACCGCGACAACCAGATGAAGGTGAACGGCAAGATTTATGGGTTTCCCGACGACGGTGACGTCATGGTCCTCTACTACCGCAAGGACATTTTCGAGGATGCTAAGAACAAGGCCGAGTTTAAGGCCAAGCACGGCTACGATCTGGCTCCTCCGAAAACCTGGAAGCAGTTTAGTGAAATTGGCCAGTTCATCACCGACAAGTATGCTCCGGATGTCTTTGGCGCCGGCATGATCCATGCGCCAGGCAATGCTCACTTTATGTTCCAGGAACGTTTTCGCGTGGAAGGCGGCAAGTTTTTTGATGCCGACACGATGAAGGCTACAATCAATTCAGATGTCGGTGTGAAAGTGTTCAAGGATATGGTGGCTGACACCAAGTTCATGCCCAAAGGCGTCGAACAGTGGGGCTTCATTGAGCCCTTTAATGAGTTCCTGGCAGGCAAGCTGGCCATGACGATATCTTGGCCGCCGGTCGGACGGTGGGCTGCTGGATACGGAAAGGGCACGGAGGCTCTGAACTGGATTCCCGAAACTAAAGTCGCGGACAAGATCGGCTATGCACTTCCGCCCGGCGGAGCTCCTGAGCTCGCAGCTGGGTTCTCACTGGCCGTGGCGTCTGGTTCAAAGCATAAGGAGGCTGCTTATCTCTTCATTCAGTGGATGAATAGCGAAGAGATCAGCCTCAAACGCGTACAGTTGCCTTATGCATTGCGGGATCCATTCCGCACCAGCCACTTCGAAAGCGAAGAATATCGTGCTCGGTGGTCGAATGCAGATGAATACCTCGACACATTGCAGGCCGGTGCCGAAACGGGCCTCCTTGACTTGTCACTCATTCAAATCGATCGCTACGAAGAAGGTATTCGCCAGTCCATCAGCAAGCTCTGGGCGCGCCAAGACCCGAAGAGGATCCTCGACGACCTGGCCGCGCAATGGGATAAGCTAACACAACGTATTGGCGTCGAAAGGCAAAAAGCGGTCTACAACGACTGGGCGAGCAAGCCGAATGCTTACCCTAAAAAGTAGTTCGGCAATTGACCAGCCGTATCCCTGGGCATCCTCCTGGCCTGGGGATCGTCATGACTGATCACCAAGCTCGCCCAACGTATATGTCTCATAGAGCCTCCAGCGCATTTGATCGGGAATGGGTGTTCAAATACACTTTGATTGCGCCGGCGGTGTTCGTAATTCTGCTGATTGGTCTCTACCCCTTCATCAAACTCATTGTTACGTCGTTTCAAAACATTTCGATGTTCGACAATGATACGAGCTTTCAAGGGTTCATCAACTATGCGCGTCTGTTCGACGACGGACGCCTGTGGGAGTCTCTGTTGCATACGGTCGTATTCACGATCGTTGCGCTGCCAATCGAACTCGTGCTGGGTTATCTGTTGGCGCTGTTATTTCTCGAAAAGTTACCTTTCAAGCAAACTCTGATCGCGATCATTCTGCTTCCAACGATCATTTCTCCAATTGTGGCCGGCTCGATCTGGCGTTTAATGTTCGACCAACGTTTCGGACCAGTCAATCAGATCATTGGATGGTTTGCGGGGGGCGAAGTGACAATGCTATGGACTGTCGACCCGCTGCTTGTTTGGCCTGCTATTCTGATTGCCGAGGTTTGGCAATGGACTCCCTTCATGTTCCTGTTGTTGCTGGCAGCATTATCAAACGTCGACAAGGAGCAGCTGGAAGCCGCTCAAATTGATGGCGCCTCGTGGTGGATGACATTTCGACGGATCGTATTGCCGGCCATCATGCCAGTCATGTTCATTGCCGTGCTTATCCGAGCACTCGATCTCTTCCGGGTCTTTGATGTGATCTGGACGATGACGCAGGGTGGGCCTGGCACATTCACGGAAACAATATCGATTTATGCCTACCAAATGGCGTTCCGCGAATTTGAAATATCCTACTCATCGGCCATTGCATTCCTGGTGATCCTCATACTAACGGTGATCGTCATTTGGGCGCTCCGGCGTGTGGAGATTTCGCGATGACTCGCTGGGACAAGGGCTGGCGACTGGCGCTTCGCATGGCCTGCGCATTGATTGTGACCATCCTATTTGTTTTTCCCGTTTATTGGCTCGCGGCGATTTCAATTAAGACTCCAGATGAAATCTATGCCTTTCCGCCGGTCTGGGTGCCGACTGAGGTGCAATTCTCAAGCTACGTCACCTTGTTTCGTGATGGCGATGCCTGGTCCGTCTGGAATTCACTGATCACGGCAGGGACGAGTACAGTATTGGCCATGGTCATCGGCACGATTGCCGCCTATTCCATCGTTCGTTTTCGCACAGGCGGTGATCATCTAGCGATCTGGATTATCTCTCAGCGTATGATCCCTCCGATCTGTGTCGCCTTTCCGGTCTTCCTACTGTACGTTTCCTGGCAATTGATCGACACCTATGTTGGTCTCATCCTGCTCTACACAGCGTTCAACGTTCCCTACGTCACCTGGATGATGCGCGGGTACCTCCAAGAGATACCCCTAGAGTTGGAGCAAAGTGCGCTGGTTGATGGCCTGACCCGCTGGTCGGTTTTGTGGAAAGTGGTCATCCCGATGGCACGCGCCGGTATCTTTGCAACGGCAGTCTTTACGTTCATCTTTGCTTGGAACGATTTTCTGTTCGCGCTCATTCTTACAAAATCGGAAGTTGTAACGTACACAGTGAAAGTCACAGGCTATTTCGGGTCGCAATCGACATTCTGGTCCAAAATCGGAGCCATGAGCATGCTCGGCGTTCTCCCGATGATCCTTGTTGTCGGCACTATGCAACGATTCATCGTGCGCGGCATTTCTTTGGGCGCGGTGAAAGGATAGGCGATGCCCAAGCTCAGCCTGAAAAACATCAATAAGTTCTATGGCGACGTCCATGCGGTTAAGGATGTTTCGCTTGAAGTTCCTGCCGGTCAATTTGTCGTTCTCGTTGGGCCGTCGGGGTGTGGCAAGAGCACGCTGCTGCGATCGATCGCCGGTCTCGAAGAGATTTCTGATGGAGAAATAGTGCTTGGTGACCGCTCGATCGCTGGATTTGCACCGCGTGATCGCAATATTGCAATGGTGTTTCAATCCTACGCTCTCTACCCTTATCTCAATGTCTACGAAAATGTCGCGTTCGGATTGCGTGCCCGCAAGACACCGCAAAGTGAAATCGACAGGCAGGTGAAGTGGGCCTGTGAACTTTTGGATATCGGCGATTACGTAAAGCGCTATCCGCGGGAGCTCTCGGGTGGACAACGCCAGCGCGTTGCCATCGGGCGGGCCATCGTGCGCGACGCAGATCTGTTTTTATTTGACGAGCCACTCTCCAATTTGGACGCGAAGCTTCGAGACGGTATGCGTGAAGAATTGAAGCGACTGCATGGACAACTCGGAAAGACCTTCATTTACGTTACACATGACCAAATTGAAGCGATGACACTGGCGCAGCGCATCATCTTGCTTCGGGATGGCGAGATTGAGCAGGCCGGTCCGCCGCTCGACCTATTCGAACGACCGGCCAATACTTACGTCGCTGGTTTCCTAGGCTCGCCACCGATGAATTTCATTGACGTCAAGAAGACCCAAGGGTCGCTCGTCCTACCTGACGGACAGGCCTTGCCGTTCGAACCTGCCTCGGCGGATGGGTTTGTACTGAAGGACGGTGCGTACATTTGGGGCGTACGCCCGGAACACTTTTCCCGCTCTGAGCAGGGTACGAAGACCTTGCGCGCCAGATTGGACGTGATTCAGCCAACCGGATCTCGATCGTACGGGACCTTCTACCTCGCTGCCACACATGTTGTGGCGGAATTGGAGGCGCGTGTCGACGAAGAGGATGCGACCGATGTAGAATTATCTGTCGACATGGATCGCACAGTGTTTTTCGACAAGGACACCGGCGAAGCCGCGACTTGATTGTTAAGTCGGTTGAGCTGGAGTTGCAGGTTGTACGCGATAGCTTCGCTATTAGGTTCTTGTGGCGGTTCTTTTTAGTGCGTTTTGCAGTCACTGAACATGATAACTGGGGTCCGGACCGCGAACATCATCAGAGGTGATTTTTCTATCACGCGCGCATACGACTGTGTTCTGGATCATACTGGCAACTTGCCACGACCTGAGCCGGTACGCGCTTGCCAATAACGTCCACAGCAAGTGATGTTCCAATGCCAGCGCTAGTTGGGTCAACAAAGGCAAAAGCCAAGTTTTGTCGTGTGCGGTGCCCCCAATCGCCAGATGTGACGGTACCAACCAGCACATCAGCAGCGTAAACGGATGTGCCACCATGTGCTGGAGCGTGATCGCATTCAACCTGCAATGTGACCAATGACTTTTGCGGCCCGGTTGTTATCCGCTCCGCCAGTGCAGATCGGCCTACAAATTCGCGTTTGTCCATCTTTACGAAGCGAGCAAGACCAGTCTCCACGGGATCGAATTCCGTGAGGATATCAGACTTCCAGTGGAGAAAACCTTTCTCAATTCTCATCGAATCAATTGCGCGAGAGCCAAATAACCTCAGGTCATACCTTTTACCTGCCTCGCGCAGCGCGATGTAGGCAGCGTAGAGCTGGTTGTTGGGAACATGAACTTCATAAGCGAGTTCGCCCGAGAAACTGACTGACATGACGACTGAAGGTGCAATGCCAACAAAGCACGACCGCACGCTCAACCATGGGAATGCATTGGCCGACCAGTCCGATCGACTGACAGCACGCAGGACATCGCGCGACTTCGGTCCGGCGAGGATTAATATCGTGTGCGCATTGGTCAAGGATCTAATCTGGACATCCTCATCAACCCGAATGTGGCTGACCAGCCAATCCATGTCGTGGAATTCCGAGGCGGCCGCAGATCCATACCAGACGCGACCGTCCGGCAGATTTGCGATCGTCGCTTCGCTTTTGACCATACCGTGATGGTTCAACAGATAGCCGAGACTGACTTTGCCAGGTTTTGTGGGAACGTGGCTGCAGAACATTCGGTTAAGAAACGCGTGCACGTCAGAGCCCGTCAGTTCGTATCGATTGAATCCGTTGACCTCACTCAAGCCGACACCGTTCTGTACCGTCGCGACTTCACCTGCAACGACATCAAAAACTTCATTGAAGTGGAAGCTGTAGGTTTCCTTGAATTCACTATATGGCTTGATGTACTCCATCCGCTCCCAACCGTTAACAACACCGAAATGGGCGCCTTCAGCAGACAGCACCGGCGTCAACGGTGTTGTTTTGATCGGCCGGCCAGCTGGGCGATGCTCATGGGGAAAATGAAACCGAAATTCGTTCTGGTAGTCCTCGATAGCCTTAAGCGCCGTCAGCTCAACATTGCCGTGGCCGGTGAAGCGGCGCGGGTCCAAGACCCAGGTATCATAGCAAGCTTCCCCATGGATAATCTGCTGCGCAAGCAACCAGCCATGGCCGCCTCCCTCCCCAACACCTGCGCGCAACCCGATTATGCAATAGGCATTGCGTTTGCCTGGAATGGGGCCGACAAGCGGCGTGCCATCGATCGTGTACGTGATCGGGCCATTGATAACAGTCTTGATACCGGCATCGCGCAGAGCAGGCATTCGCATCAACGCGCCTTCGAGAACGTCGGTGATACGATCAAGATCGTCGGGGCACAATGCATTTGTGAAATTCGGATCGACACCGTCCACGCCCCAGGTCTTGCAGTCCTGCTCATAGAAACCCAGCAGCAAACCATCTCGTTCCTGACGGCAGTAGTAATCCGAAATCGGGCAACGAAGCAGCGGCATGCGATGACCAGCATCGGCAATTGCCGGTATTGTTTCTGTTACGAAGTATTGATGTTCCATCGAGGCGACAGGATGGTGCACGCCCATCATCGCGCCAATTTCATTGCAGCGATAACCACCAGCATTAACGACGATTTCGGCACGAACATCACCCTTATTGGTATGCACTGTCCAAGAGTGGTCCTGATGTTGCGTCAGGCCCGTAACAGGTGTGTGTCGATAGATTTCTGCTCCAGAGTTTCGTGCGCGTCGTGTCAATGCCTGACACTGCTGTGCCGGGTCGATGTCGCCGTCTAAGGGATCCCACAGGCCGCCAAGCAAATTATCGGTTGAAATGAGTGGATGACGGCGCGCGCACTCTTCAGCATCAATGACCTCGAAGTTGACGCCCATGCCTTTGGCCATCGAAACAAAATGATGATAGCCGTCCAGTTGTGCTTCCGTGTTGGC
>JBPCWA010000304.1:0-3628 GCA_051009975.1 Hyphomicrobiaceae bacterium | reverse complement strand
CAGCCCAAGTCAATGATCTCACGATCCAACTCAAGAAAGACGGAATAGGGGTATTTCTGATTTGTCACGATATTCACGATGTGTTCGCGCTGGCCGATCGTGTAACAGTTATGAAGAACGGGAAGGTGGTCGGTTCAGCCCGGGTTGGCGACGTCACTGAGGATGAAGTTCTTGGCATGATAATACTTGGGAAATGTCCTCCAGCCGCCACGCCCGGTCCGGGAGCAATGTGAACCGCGCTGTTGGAGCATAGCGCAGGTGACTGGAACCGTTTAGACGGTTGCAGTTGTGACAACTGTGGCAGCTGCGAGCGCAATCGAGACGAGTGCAATCGAGACGAGTGCAGTGTCTCAACTACATTCGGTGCAGCGCATCCGCCAATAGATCGTAAACTATGCGGATGCGGCGGCTGGTGGCGACCTCCCGATGGGCAACAAGCCAAATCGGAAACGTAAAAGGCTTTAGCCAGGGCAATGCGCGACGGACGACTTGATCCGGATCTCCGATCCTGGTCGCCATCACGCCGACGCCCAGTCCCGCCTTGACAAGCTCCCAATGGACAAGGTGGCTGTTCGCGATCACCGGAAAGTTCGCCCGCGTTAAGTCAAGGTCCCTCGCGAGGAGCCCCTCCAAAAAAGGCTGATTGTCTTCGAAGCCGATAAGATGTGCGCGCTCAATGTTCTCCCGAAGGTGTAAGTCGCCGCAGCTTTCGAGGTAACGATTGGTGGCGTACAGCGCGGCGGTATCATCGCGAATTTTCTTGGCAACAAGATCCGGATCGGTCGGGCGAGCATTGCGGATCGCAATATCGGCCTCGCGACGACGTAGATCGCGCAGGTCGTTAGAAGCGACGATTTCAACGCATATTCCGGGCTCAGCCGCGCGCAATTCGTCAATTATAGGTGGCAAAACAAATGCTGAAAACGCCTCGCTCGCTGTTAGACGTATGCTGCCTTCGACCGATTGCGCTTGGCCTGAGGCAGTCAATGACACGTGTGTAGCTGCTTCTCCCATCGCCCGCACGTGTTCCACGAGTTCGAGGCCACTGGGCGTTAGTTGAAGCTTTTTGCCAACACGCTCGAATAAAACAGTGTCCAACTCCTCTTCGAGCGCACTGACCTGACGCCCAAGCGTCGGCTGCGTCAAATCCAAGGCGCGTGCAGCCGCTGAGAGTGAGCCCTCCTCTACGGTCACAAGAAACGCTCGCGCACGATTCCAATCGAATTTTATTGATCTCCAATCCATACAAAAATGCATATAGATAATGCGACTTCCGTCAATTCACATTCGAAAAACGAAGCATTATTAGTAGATCAAAGCTCGTACGTAGTGGGCTGACAGGGACAGCGGGGGAACCAGAACCATGTTATTGAACGATCATGAGGCAATCGAAGCCACTGGAGAGACGGTAGGGCACCCAAACTTGCAGAAGCATCGGATCGATAAGCAGTATCGCAATTCCGCTTTCTGGGACCGCGTTGCACACCGCTATGCGCGCTCGCCAATTGCGGATGAGGCCTCGTATCGCCACAAGCTTTCGATCACAAAAAGCTATTTTCGACCAGAGATGAAAGTGCTGGAAGTCGGTTGTGGAACAGGTTCAACGGCTCTTCATCACGCGGCCTATGTGAAGCACATTCATGCAATTGATGTGTCCTCAAAGATGGTGGAAATTGCTCAAGAGAAGGCGGAAAACGCCGAGGTTTCAAATGTCACGTTTGAGCGTGCAAGCATTGAGTCTTTTCTCTCTTCAGGCGAGCGATTCGAAGTGGTGCTGGCTCTAAGCGTTCTGCACCTGCTCGAAGACCGAGAAGTTGCCTTCGCAAAGATCTATCGGTGGTTGCAACCCGGGGGTGTGATCGTGTCAAGTACGGCGTGCCTCGGTGATTGGTTGCAGATCTTCAAGCTTGTTGGGCCGATTGGACGGGCTATGGGATTCTTGCCCACGGTTAAGGTCTTTACCACCCATCAACTTATCGGTTCGCTTCAGAGCACCGGATTCATCGTAGAGGAAGTTTGGCAACCGGGACCACGCAAAGCCGTATTTCTTATTGCGAGAAAGCCCCTCTAGCAGATAAAATTCTAAAGTCTGATGAGGTTGTCCGCCCTGCTATCAGATAATCTGCAGCATTCAGACACATTTTGGCCGGCAGTAGTCATCTTGACCGGTAATAGTTGTCCGGGTTCATCTGCTTGTGTGTCCGTCGCGTCACGGGGATCGGTGAGGTGGTTTAGGCGCGGGGGTGAGCCGCGTCATAAATCGCTAGCAGGCGATCGCGCTCGACCTCGGTGTAGGATTGGGTCGTTGATAGAGAGGCGTGCCCTAGCAGCTCCTGAATCTGGCGGAGATCCGCGCCTGCGCTGAGCAAATGCGTCGCGAACGAGTGGCGTAAACTGTGCGGTGAAGCCGTGTGCGGTAAGCCAAGCGATTCACGCAAGCGTGCGATTGCCAGCTGAATCATTCGAGGGGAGAGCACCCCACCGCGCACGCCGACAAATAGGGGCGAATCCGGTTCCAACTCATAAGGGCATTGTCGACGATAGGCTGCAATTGCCTCCATTGTTACCGGAAGAACTGGAACGACACGCTCTTTGCCACCCTTACCGACGATGCGAATCGTGTCCCGCTTCTCAACTGGTGCGTCTCGCACATACAGGCCAAGCGCTTCGGAGATCCTCAAACCGGCGCCATAGAGCAGTAGCAACACGGCCGAGTCCCTTGCTGCCACCCAATCTAGATCCGTTTCGGTTCGCGCCTCGACCAATTCCTTGGCCTTGGAAACGGTCAGCGGCTTGGGCAACGATCGCGGCACCTTCGGCATGTTGACATGAGTAATTGCACGGTTTCGCAGTGTTTGGGTCGCCTCCAGCCAGCGAAAGAATGAGCGCAACGCCGATAGTGTTCGCGCCAGTGACCGGCTGGACGCGCCATCTCGGCGACGGCTTGCCATAAAGCTTCGGAAAGTACGAGGGTCGACATGCGCGAGGTCTTTGAGCTGCGCTGGTCGACCCAATCGGCGTCTCAGATGTGAGATGAATTGGTGCGCGTCGCGTTCATAGGCCACACGTGTGTTCCCAGCGTAGCCAAGTTCAAGGCAAATATGATCCAACCAATCTGACACCGTCGCGACTAGGTGTTCGTCCTGCGGCTCATCAGTTGCCGCTTCCTCGGCATTGTCGCCTTCACGGCTGGAAATCGAAGTCATTTTACCCCAATCCGAGAGCATGCAAGGCACAATTAGAATTATGTTCGCCCCAGGATGAAGATATCGGCGTGATTTGGTTAAAGATTCCTTTCCAAAGTGGAAAAAAGGCAGAGGTATCAACAGCATCCGCCTCTAACCGCAGCAGATTGCTGACGCCAAGAGCCAATAGAGCTTTGTGCTCTCTAGGCTTGGCTCACACGTCCAAGTTCCAAGCCGTGCTGGCTCTTGCGCGACCAACATTATCTCCAATCTCAGTGCCTGCGTGGCCGCCCATGCAACCACTTTCGGCGTAAATCAGGACCGAAATGCCCGTGAAGCGCCCAACTATGGTGGACCCAAGTCGGCACACGAAACCGCCAATACTCAAGATGCCACGATGCTTGGCCAAGATGTTTAGTCGTGGTCCGGGCGCCGGCATGGGG
>JBPCWA010000303.1:0-3079 GCA_051009975.1 Hyphomicrobiaceae bacterium | reverse complement strand
GCTTGGAGCTTGGTTCGGATCGACCACACGTGCTTGGGACGAAGGGGTGGCTAAGGCCCCATCAGTTTGCCTTTGTTCCAAGGTTGGCCATTCTTTTCTTGTGCGCGGTCGTGTTGATCTTCCATGGACATGCAGACCGATTGTGCGGGACTTTTGCGGGATTGGGTTCCGCACTGTGCTGAACTGAGGGGCAGTGTGTGCAACGGGCGCCCTACAAACTGGTTGATTTTACGTCGCTCAAACTCTCAACTTCGTCCTTTGATTCCGCCATGCGGAGGTTCGAACCCTCCCGCCCCAGCCAATCGCTTCCGCGAGTTAACTGAGCCGCCTAAGTTCGACCGCCGCTTTTGCGGGAGTTTTGCGGGAGGCGCCGTGCAGCGCACCCCGCAGTACCACAAGCTCGGGCCGCCTCCGATCAGGATCACACACGCTGTTTGCAGCCTCAAAGAGTCTTGAGAGTTCGGCAGCAGAGTAGTGTGTGGTGATTCGACCCGACCGATGTACGAGCAGGTCCTGGCGATCCTCAAAGGTCACACCCGCTGCCCTCAAACGACGGCCAAACGTGTGCTTGAGGACGTGAACACGTACATGAGGCAGCCCTGCCTTCTCACGAGCGGACACGCGGCCGACAGCGCCCAGGAGCAGGTTTTTACGACATTGTCGCCAGATCCTTATCGTCAATATCGAAATAGCTGAGTGGCGCCATCCGGCGAAGCCCGTCGTTTTCGACAACCCACTGATCTTCGATCCAAATCTGCTGGTAGCCGTGCTTTTCGTCGTCGACGATAAGTGTCGGCTCGAGGCAAAGCACCATTCCTTCCTCAAGCGGCACATCGAAGTCCTGCTTGTCTGCGGGATTCATCTGCGGCATCTCGTCCATCTGGGTGCCGATTCCGTGTCCTAGCATGACGAGCGGGTATCCCTTTTTGTCATGGGCGTGAATGAACTTCTCGACCATGGATGAGATCATCTGGCCGGGCTTAATCGTCGTCATGATCTCGTGATAGTTGAAGATGTTCCATTCGTAGGCATCGCGCACTTTCGCCGACGTCTCGCCGAGGATACGGCAGCGACCGTAGTCGGTGGTGACACCGCCGAACGGCATGTAACCCACGTCCGAACTGATCACATCACCTTCCTTGTAGACGCGTCCCACTGGCGTCCATGTCAGTCCCATGATTCCGGAACCTGGCTCGTACCGGTAGGTGAGATTGAGGCAGTGCTGCATCGACGATGGCTCAAGTGCAAAGCGCTCCGCGATCTTCGACGCCATCGTGAAGTCCTGCCAGCCGACCTCGGCATTACTCATTGTGTCCCAGAGAATTCGGTTGTGAACCTTGCACGCCTCCTCCATCAGTTCGATTTCCTCGGCGCACTTGATCATCCGTTTTTTTGCCAGATGAATTCCCATGCCGACGTACTCAATATCCGGCGTCAGCTTTTTCAGTTCCTGAAAGGCGAAGAAATCAGGAATACCATCCACACCAATTCGCTTGGCACCACCGTTCGTCGCTATGGCCTCTGCTACTTGACGGGCCCATCGGCGTGGTACCGAGCGAAGGTATGATTCACTACCAGCAGAACGCCAGATGTCAGCCTTCCAGATCGAGCCCGGTTTAGCGGGATCATAGATGCCACCTGGCGAGTGCGGATGACTCTCCTCAAAGGCGTCGTTGGCAAAAGTGGAGACGAGAGCATCCTTCGAGATCATATAGCCGAAGCAGTTATCGGACTCGTAATGAAACCGCGGCATCACGTCGAAGGCATAGCGGGTATTACCGTAGTCCCAGACGTAAAGAAAATCCAAGTCGTGCTCTTTGATGAGGTCAAGAACACGCTGGCTACGGTATTTGTAGATCGCTCGGATTTTTTCTTCAGGAATCAAGTACTCCAAGGTGCTCCTCCTTCACTCCAGATGTTTGAAATCTGGACGGTTGATGCCTTCGTTATGCAGTTTCAGTTTTTTCCAAGAACGGTTATTCGGTCGCGCCGCCCTCCCAGACCAGAGCAGCCGTTAGGCGCTCAACGAACGGTGCTCCAAGTGTGTAGATACCGGCGACAAAGCAGATACCGCTTGCAATGATCGCGGTGATGAACAGCGTTGCTTCCTGCTCGAAGCTGATGCCAAGCCACCCTTCGGTCAGGTGGCTCTCTCCGAGGACGAAATAGCCGACCAGCAGGCCGAGGACCACCAGCGTTTCCAACAACAGGCCGAGGCCCAGAAAGCGCAGGCCCCAGCGATGCCTGTGCTGGCCGATCGGGCCCTTTGGCAACGCGAATAGGCCAAAGGCCTTGTTCTTGAGTTCCTTGAAGCCCTCCTTTCCCAGCAGCGGGATACTCGCAAACCAAACGACTTCGCCGACGACGATGATGCCACCGATGATGGCGGCCGCCTCCGCGGGCGAAGAGACAAAGAACGGCACCACAACCGGCGCGCCTATAATCATGGCAAACGGGATGGTGAACATCCAGAAGCCCAGCGTATAGCGCCAGCCACTTGCTGCGGTAGGGTTGGTCATGTCGGGTGCCCTCTCTGTCGTAAATCAGACCAGCCCAATCGCCTTTGCCTAACAGGGTATCGATGTAGCGGGTGTTATGTCGGAATCCGGCACTCGGATTTGCGCGCAGCGCCAAATTATGCAGATCAGGAGAAGGCGTATATTGGGCGTATTACCCATACAGATGGCAGCCTTTCCGGTGTCCGCTTTTGGCACTTAGCGGACATCGCAGACGCCTCTCAAAATGTCCGCTTATGACCCAAAGCGGACATTGTCATTTATCCGTGGAACAACCTTTCGATCCAACCCCAAAGGCGGAACGACTGCCCACAAGAGGCAGGTATGTGGCTGTGTTGCTACAGGATCAGCCTACGACGGGTGGTAGTCTCCCCACCGATCTATACGCGCCTGAACAAATCCACGACGCCTTGGAGCACCTGCCGTGTTCGCCTACTTGCGCAGTACGTTTATGCTTCTTGTGATGATCGGGCTTTGGTCACTTGCGATCATCTCATCTTTGAACGCGGAGGAAGGCGGTACGGGTCATTACGTGCCAGGTGGCCTTGCCACGCTAATCGATC
>JBPCWA010000302.1:0-10783 GCA_051009975.1 Hyphomicrobiaceae bacterium | reverse complement strand
AGGGTGCGAGTGCGGTCGCGATCCTGTGCCGCGTGGTTTTCGGATATAACCAACCAGCATGCGCTCGCCTTCGACGACGCCGCCATGCGATGTTGAATACCCGGTGCCCGCTGGAACGATGTCCAAGCCTTCCATGGCAAAGCGGTAGGTACCATTGCCGCCTTTTATCGCGCCTTTGGTTTTTGTCGCTTCAGCTGACATGATTGTGTTTCCCCGTTATCGTCGCACAGACAAGTTCGCGCCACAGGCGCGGCTCGGCCAAACGCGGCAAGTTGGTTTGTACTGTAAACCACCAGTTCATTTTTGAACAAGCTGCAATTGAGACAGGAACCCGGCTGGAGTTTCACAATTGTGATCATTACAACCAATGGAAAGCTGGCCATTCCTTATGGCTCCGCTACGCCGCGTGCAGCGGCGCTTTCTGCCATTTCCGATGGATATTGCGATGACCTGGATTTGCCGGGTGCGCCGGTTGCCATCATTGATTGTGGCGAGGGCCGGCCATTGCGGATGTCTTGTCTGGTTCATCCGTTCACTTTGCCACCAGTTGCACAGGATCTAGCCCATGCGGATACCCAAGTGGCCTTTTTGAAAGCCCACATCTCAGGGTTGTGCGGCATGTGGAATAAGCCACAAAGCATGTTCGTGGCAAAGTATTTCCTGGATGTGCGCTCTGTTGTCGACGAGTTGGCGCCGGACCTCAGAGTTCGGATGGGTGATCTGGCCGGACTGGTCGAAATGGGTCATTGGTGTTTCGCGGCCCATATGATCATGCCGCGCGCGCATATTGTTCTGGGCCAGCAGCGCGAAGAAGACTACGTGACAGCGGATTTCGCACTGTGGTCTGGCAACCGACTCACGGCGTGTTTCGTTTCCACAGACCACACCTTGATTGGCGTCCGCAAACGTGCCGTGGAAGCGCTAAGTGCGGCAGGAGCCCATGTGTGTCATATGCCTGCTAGCGAATTCCTCAATCCGGACTGGTCAATACTTGACGCTATCGGCGTAGAGGCGGCTAACTTCCTCGACCGGGTTGAACTCGCGGAGAGCCCGTTTCACGGACGAGGCCTGGAAGCCCCCAACCGCGTCGCAGGTTAGATTACCAATTCGTACGACCGCCAAATCGAGAAACTAGATATCCATTTCGAGCACATAGAGCCCGCCTGCCCAGCGATCGACTGCGTAGACGATGGCGTTCTCGTCAACATAGACATCGTTTATCTGGATCGAGGGGAACTTTGAACCCTCCGGGCCTTCGGGCACGTAGTACGCGATCTCTCTAGGTTGATAAGGGTCGGCAATGTTGTGAACGCGTACGCCGCCATTGAAGAAAGTCGAGACGATAATCTCGCTGGAGCGGAACGCCGGCCCCGGGCGATTTTCATGCACGTTGTGTCCAACATAGCGGCCACCGCGCGGCGCGTATTCCTCGACCGGCGGCATTGGCAAAGTACTGATTGGTATCGGTTTATCTTCGATGCGGGCATCGAGGATCCAGTGCCGCTTCGGCCAGTCTTCGCCGTTGTCGTAGACGCACTCGTCCGTGACGATCAGCAGATCGCGATCAAACAAGGGCATCAAAGTGTGTGTGAACCCGTTCTGCGGCGGATTAGGGTTCCAATGGGTCACCATCTTCGGTGCCGATTTATCGGAAATGTCTAGAATGATCGATCCGCCATCGATGTAGCCGAGATAGGCACGGTCGGGGCGTTCTGGATAAACGTTGGTATTGTGGCAACGCCAACCTTGGTTGAAGCGCGGGTGTCGTGGCGGCACGGGCTCATGATCGCCTTCGCGTACCCCCGGATACCACCAGAAGCAAGACTCGCGCGGCTTCGAAGGATCATTGATATCGAGCATTAAGAATGGCTGATCGTCCCATTTCTCCCGTGGCTGGAAGTCCTTAGTCGGCGCCGCACAACTGAGCCAGCCCTCTTCTACAAACCAGACCTGGTGGCAGCCGCGCGAATGTGGGCTCGATGCATCGTAAAAGCCGATCGACTTCGGCTCTTCCGGTTTCGAAATGTCGAACAACTCAACACCAGCTGGTTCCTGTCCCCATGTTTGTACCTGGTAGGCGATCGCCATGGTGTTACCAACGACGTCCAAAGAATTTGAGCGCACTGTATTGTGGGGAAGATCGGTTTGAGCAATCACCTTGGGCTTGCGTGGATCAGTGACATCAACACCGGTGAAATTCTTCGGTGCCGACTCATGTGCCAGCCACAGAATACGGCGACCGTCGTTCGCAAGCTGAACCGAAATGCCTTCGCCAACATTGCCATTGCCCAAGAGGTTGTCGTGAGCGAGCAGTCGCATATTGTGTGCTTCAGGAAGTGACATCAATGATCCTCATTGCAGTTATAAAATCGCCAGGGTCCAAGCAGAGGCACCAATCCAATGGAAAAGGCACGTTTACCTGTCACGATCATTACCGGTTTCTTGGGCAGTGGTAAAACGACAATCCTAAATCACCTCCTCTGTGATCCCGATCTCCAGGACACTGTCGTGATCGTCAACGAGTTCGGCGAAATTGGTCTCGATCATCTGCTGGTCGAAAGCGCGAGCGATCAGATGGTGCTGATGGACAACGGTTGTTTGTGCTGCTCGGTACGCGGTGATCTTGTCGATACGCTTTCCGATCTGTTGCGTCGGGTCGAGGATGGCAGCGTGCCGCCGTTCCAGCGTGTCATTATCGAAACGACCGGTCTCGCTGACCCGGCTCCGATCGCGCAGACCCTGGTAAGCGATGAGGACACCGCTGCTCGATTCTTCCTGAAAGGCATCATTGCGACAGTGGATGGAAACAATGGAGTCGATACGCTTGAAACTTTCGACGAGGCGCGTTGTCAGGCCGCGATGGCAGATCTCCTTTTGATTACGAAGACGGATATGGCAGGTGCAGATCCAGCTGGCGTCACCCGCGCTTTGCGCGCGCTCAATCCATTAACTCCGGTTGAGGTGATTGCCAACGGTCGCGTTGCTCCAGAGCGGCTCCTGGCTGTCGAAGCGATGGAACTGCACGCTAACGGCCATCACCAAGACGCAGTTGAAGATGAACACGACAAACACGCGATTGACTGCGAACGACTGCAGGCTCATGACCATAGTCATGGTCATCACCACGGCCATAACTGGAACATTCAATCCGCGTCGATTGTCATTGACGGCACTCTGCAGTGGCAGACGCTTAAGAACTGGCTCGAATGGCTAACCGCGATGCGGGGACCGGACGTTCTGCGCATCAAGGGCCTTATCCGTATCGAGGGTTTCAGTGGTCCGATCCTGGTCCATGGCGTTCAGCACGTCTTCCACACACCAAGGGAACTGGCCGCCTGGCCGGATGAAGATGAGCGCAGCCGGATCGTGCTCATTGCACGTGACATTCCAGAGGTGGCGCTGAGAGCATCGCTCTCGCATTTTCAAGCGAGGGAACGCCAACCAATCGCTGCTCATTAATCCAGTTGCAACGCCTAAGCAGTCGAATCGCCTTCGGCTTTGTCCCGGCCACTACTCACTTCCCAGGCCTTCGGTTTGAACGCAAAATAAAGCGCAAAGACAATCATAAGAACGATCACAATCGATATTGGACGACCTAGGATATAAGTGAAAGGATCACCAGCGGAGACGGTCAGCATATCGCGGAAGCCGTTTTCTGCGATCGGTCCGAGAATAAGGCCCAGCAGAATTCCGGCCGGTGAGAAATTATAACGCTGCGCATAATAGCCGAGCACACCGAAGCCCATCATGATCCAAACATTGTGGATGTTGTTGGTGCCGGCATAAGTGCCAATTACACTGAAGATCAGGATGAGTGGGCCGATCAGGCCACGCGGGAACAGCGTCAAATAGGCCATTACACGTGCGAGTACGGCCGCGACAAAGCCCATAAGGAGATTGGCAATGAGAAAACCCCACATGATCGTGTAGATGACATCGGGCCGGTTCTTGAAAAGCTGCATTCCTGGCTGCAATCCGTGGATCATCAGCGCACCAAAGATCACAGCGGCGGAAATGCCTCCAGGAATTCCGAGTACAAACATCGGAATTAAGGATGTTCCGGTGACGCCATTGTTGGAACCTTCGGTGGCAGCAAGACCCTTGATCTCGCCTTTGCCGAACTGGTCGCCTGGCTTGGCGTTGCCGACCTCCCAGGCGTAAGCGATCCACTGACCAACGCTGGCCCCGGCTGCTGGTACGATCCCCATAACCAGCCCGGTGACCCAGCCCCGGACCAAAGACCAGCGCACATGCCAGATCTCACGAAAACTCGGCCACACATTCCACGACAGCTGCGCTCTACCAGAGATCGTGCCGGTGGTTTGCCCCTGGCACAGCTCTAATCCCTGCGCAAAGGCAAACAATCCGACGATGGCCGGCAGAATTTCAAGACCACCTTCAAAACCGATGTAATCGAACGTGTAACGGGGAAAACCCGAGTAGTTGTCGATCCCAAACGTCGATAGTAACAAGCCGAGAAAGCCTGCGATCAAGCCACGATAGAGAGCGCCAAATGTGACAGCTGCAATTGACGTCAGGCCAAGGAGCGCGACCAGAAAGAACTCGGAAGGTCCAAATAATAGCGAAAACTCCGCGAGTGGTGGCGCAAGCAGCAAGAGCGCAACGCCGGAGATCAGACCGCCCACAACGGAGGCAAACGTCGAGATCCGTATCGCCTCCACCGCTTTGCCCCGTTTGGTCAATTCGTAACCTTCGATGGCCGACGCGGCAGAGGCAGACGTACCAGGAGCCCGCAGGAGTATGGCTGAAAATGAGCCGCCATAAATGCCGGCGGCGTAACAGGCGACCAGCAATATTATCGCGGTGTCTGGAGCCAATTGGAAAGATACCGGGATAAGCAAAGCGATCGCCATTGGCGGGCTCAGCCCCGGGATCGCGCCGATCACCAGACCAACCGCAACGCCAACCAGCATCGCTCCTAGGTTCGCGACGCTGAGCACATTGAGGGCATATCCTAGTATTTCAGGACTCATCGGCGCTGTGCCTCGCAGAGCTTTCGGTCAAGAACGCTTTGGGTCGGCGGTCTGCGCTTACGCATTAGAACAATATGCCTCGCGGCATCTGAGCCTGAAGAAAGAGCTCGAAGAACGCATACATCAAAGGGAAGGCGATCACAGCCGTCAGGGCGATGGCTTTGATATTGCGAACACCTACAACCAGGGAAATGACCACGAGGAAGAGCAATGAACTGGTGTAGTAGCCGATCTCAAAAATGAGCAAGACGTATCCAACGGTTGCTGCTGTAAGCAGCAATGGTTGGATGTCCTTAAATGCGATCGAAGACTGAAAAACACCCTTAAAAACACCAGGTGAAAGGATCGAACGAATGATCATAAGCAAGGACGTGAAGATGATCGCCGCGCCTGCAAAAAGCGGGAATTGGTCGCCGTTAGCAGGAAACTCCCAGGCCAGGTACATCATATAAGCCGCGCCAAGCGAGCATAGTACGGCAGCGATGCGTTCGCCCCAGACAGTAAGCATGATCGAATCTTTTCGACAGCGCTAAGAACACAAGTGGCATCAAGTTTGATGCCACTTGTGCTTCGACCGCTCGCAGTGCTTTGCCTTGCAAGCAACCAAAACGAAGGTGGCTAGGTCTTCTGCTCCCAAAAGCGAACCGACTCGACGTACTCCTTGGTCGCTTCGATCTTTTTGGTTATGTCGTCGCCCTTCATGAATAAGATGTTGTTTTTGTTTCTGGCCTCCTTGGCAAGGTACTCAGGATCGGCCAGAGCTTTTTCGATTGCCGCCAGGTAGATCGCCTTTTTCTCTGCCTCAAGTCCAGGCGCGCAGACGATTGTGCGCCCGGCGAACGAAACGTTGCCTTTGCCCGTAACTTCCTTGAACGTCGGTACGTCCGGGATCAGACTGTAGCGATCCGGATTTAACGTGCAGATGAACTTGAGCTTCTTGTCGGCCACATAGGGTGCGTAATAGCCTACGTTCCCGGCGACTGCGTCAGACACACCGGAGATCGTTTCCTGGATCTTCTTGCTGTCGCCGTTGGCGTAGATTTTCTTGACCTTGAAGCCGTCGATGAACTTTTCTGCGAACGCGATCCCCATGTGATCATCAGAGCCCACGGCCGTCGTGCTCATGGTAATCTTGTTTGGATTCTTCTTCACATAGTCCAGGAAGCTCGGCAGATCGTTGAAACGGTTTTCGTCGTGGCGGATCGCCCAGACGCAAGGATCGAGGGATTGCCAGGCGAGAAAGTTAAAGCTGTCTACGGTTTCTTTGCGCTTCATGCGCGGGTCGAGATAGGAAAATACATGCGGAAAGTTTAGCGTGCCAAGCTTGTGGTCGTCCTTGGCTGGCGACCAGCGGGCCATTTGTTGCCACGCAACCCAGCCGCCGCCACCTGAAATATTGACCACGTTCACCGACGTGCCGAGCGTCTTTGCGAGATAAGGGGCAAACAATCGGAATGTGCGGTCTGATCCACCGCCTGGCTTAAACGGTACGACCAGCTGCACTGGGCCGTTTGGGAACTTTCCAGCTGCCCGCAGCACTGCTGGAGAGAGTACTGTGGCAACCGACGTAGCTGCTGCCATCTTGATAAATTCACGTCGCTTAACAGCCATTCCTCGTTTCCTCCTTACAGTCGGCACTCCGCAACATGCTGTCGAGGAATGCCTGTTAGGCCCCGGCCCGGTTCGTTTGCGGAACTTCTGTTCTTGGCCGAGACAATGCTTGCAAAATGCAGATTGTGTGTTTTGAGAGCTATTCTATATCAGCACATTCTCCGTCTGCTCGCTCATCCAAAATTGCCATTTCCGATAGCATTTGCACCAACACGCATCAGTACAGATTTCGGGTCGATTGTGTCGAGCCAGAGACTGGACAAATGACGGTGAGAACGTTCCTCGGGAAAAATGTTACCCTGTGAACCGATGGTTCGCAAGTTGGAAGCAGAGGACGTTCACCAATTGAAAGTGACATGAAATTGCGTTCTCTGTCAGGCGGATAGACTTGACTTCGTTGGCCACAAGAACCGGGAGAAATTCATGAGCACCGAGCAAGTAGGCGATAGTGGTGGGAGCTCGTTCGACGGATCAATCGGATTTATAGGGCTCGGACGTATGGGCTTTCCCATGGCCCGACATCTTGCCAAAGCAGGCTTCCTGATCCGTGGTTACGATAGCGATGCTGCTACTCAAGCGCGGTTCGCTACAACGGTCGGAACGAGTTCTAAGATAGCACTTTCGGAGATGGCTGGTAGTTCAACAGTAATCATAACCATGCTGCCAACCAGCAAGATCGTGAGCGACGTACTGGTCGGTAATGGTGGTGTTGCACCGCACCTGTTCCCGGGCACGGTCGTTGTCGATATGAGCACGTCAGACCCAATCGATACACAGCACTTATCCGCTGCGCTAGCAGAGCATGATATTGAACTCGTCGACGCCCCGGTCGCTGGCGGTGTCGTCTTCGCAGAAGATGGCACGCTCGACATTCTGACAGGCGGTCGGCGCGAAACTGTTGATCAGCTTGAACCGCTCTTCAAGGCCATTGGGCGTCAAACATTCTACTGTGGTGGTATCGGCTCAGCTCACGCAATGAAGGTGCTCAACAACTACGTCAACGCCGCAGTTATGAGCGTCTACATGGAGGCGATGGTCGCCGGTAAGCGCTTCGGATTGGATGAAGAAGTGATGCGTGAAGCGTTGGAAGCAGCCACGTTGGATCGCAACCACCCGTATGCAAAAAAGATCCGGACACAAGTCTTTCCCCGTGCATTTAACAGCCAGATGGCTCTCGGTCTGATTGCCAAGGACCTACGTATCAGTGCCAACCTGGGTAAAAGCGTTGATCTCGAAACACCGCTTGCGGATGCCGTCAGCGACCTTTGGGCTCGCGCTAGTAGGGAACTCGGTCACGATGCCGACCAAACCGAATTGGTCCGTTTCTGGGAACACCGTGCCGGCGTGAAGCTGGGTGATGATCCCTGACATGAAACGCCGCAAGCCTGTTCAATAGGTGTCGTCGTCGATGCGTACTGGGCTCGCTTCCAATCCAACCGCTTCGCGCACACGCGCCAACTGGCCGTCAATACTTCGAGCAAGGATTGCATTATCGGAACCAACAGCGACAAAGGTAAACCCGTCCTTGAGCTTCTGAATGCCGTCCGCTTCAGCACCTGACAGAATGCCGGCGGGTTTGTTGGCGGATTTGATCTCGGCCAGGCCATTGGCGATTAGAATCTGCGTTGCAGGATTCGCTGGCTTTGAGAGATGGCCCATGCTTGCCGACAGATCCGATGGACCAATGAACAATCCATCAACGCCATCGACGGCAGCAATTTCGGCAATGTTGGACATTGCCTGCTCGCTCTCAAGCTGAACGAGAACGCAGATTTCATCCGCGATGCGCTCAAAATAGTCAGTCACTCGGCCAAACTTATTGCCAAAGTTTCCAAGCGCTACGCCGCGTACGCCGCTCGGTGGGTAGCGTGTAGCGGCCACGGCTCTTCGCGCGTCGTCGGCAGTTTCGACCATGGGGAACAGCAGCGTGAACACACCGAGATCGAGAACCTTCTTGACCATGACAGCGTCGTTCCAGGGCGGACGCACAACGGGCTCTGTGCGGCTCGGTCCATAGGCCTGCAACTGGGACAAGATCGATTTATAATCGTTCGGTGAATGCTCCATGTCCAGCACAACCCAGTCGTACCCCGAGTACGCTGTAATCTCCGCGGCAACGTTGGAACACATCATGCTCCACAGCCCGACTTGTTGTTGGCCGTCCTTGATCGCGGCTTTGAAGAGATTTGGTCTGAGCTTCATCTTCAGGCTCCCTAAACTAGGTTGGCACAATCCGAAAATTGGCCGCAGCGAGCTGTTTCACCTATGTTAACACTGTTTCATATGCCCCTGCCATCGTCAGGCTCTGGTAGGAGCTTCAGCTCGTTGAGGGCCACATGAGCGCGACCAAAACCATACAGCTTCAAGTCAATGGCAAGAACGCGGAGGTAAACTGCGATGAGAACGCGCCTCTACTTTACATTCTGCGCAATGATCTTGGATTGAAAGGCGCGCGATTCGGCTGCGGTGACGGGCTATGCGGCTCCTGTACGGTTTTGATCGACGGTCAACCGGCACACTCTTGCGATAATCCAATTTGGTCGGCCAAAGAAGGTCGCATTGAGACCATCGAATATATCCGAGAGACGGCGCTCGGCCGCCAGTTGGTCAATGCGTTTATCGAAAAGCAGGCGGGTCAATGTGGGTACTGTCTCGCCGGCATTCTGGTTGGCGCTGCCGCACTGCTTAGAGCCAATCCGCAACCTTCCCGGCAAGAAATCGCAAATGCGCTGGATGGTCATCTTTGTCGTTGCGGCGCTCACAACCGCATCCTGGATGCCATTGGGGCTGTCGGTGACACTGCAGTGGGAGCCACGTCATGAGTTCTCCAAAACTCCCAGGCCCGATTGAGAGCTTTCCGCTGGTCTCTCAGTGGCTGAGCTTCGACATCAAAGGATCCGTTCGCTTGCGTACAGGCCGCGTCGAACTTGGCCAAGGCAATTACACGGCTCTTTGCCAGATCGCGGCTGAAGAACTCGATGTAGACCCTGACTGCATAGATTTTGTTGGCGGCGATACCAGGGAAACCCCCAACGAGGGCTTCACCTCCGGTAGTCAATCGATCGCTATTGGTGGGATGTCAGTGCGTTGCGCAGCATCAGCCGCCCGTCATCTACTGCTTGGTGAGGCCGCTAAGCTATTGCAGGCCGACGCTTCTTCCTTGAGTGTCAAGGATGGCCAGATCATGAGAGATGATGAGGCGACGGTCCTCGATTATTGGAAAATTTCTGAGACGGCATCTTTGGATGTTCAAGCTAGTGAGTATGCCAACCCAAAACCGGCCAATGAAAGACAGGTCGTTGGGCGGTCATTGTTGCGCCTGGAACTTGGTGAGCGCATCAATGCCGCGCCGTTTGTGCAAGATCTGGAATTGCCGAACATGCTGCATGGGCGCCCGATCCATCCACCGTCGATGCGTGCCGCCCTAATTGATCTGGACCTGGATGCGCTTAGCGACCGACCTGGCATTTTTGAAATTGTCCGAGACGGATCGTTTTGCGGCATTATCGCCGAACGGGAAGAGGATGCTGATGCAGCCGCCAAATGGGCCCTGTCCAATGCCAGTTGGTCCGATGTTGCTGGCGCACCCGCCGATCCCGTTTCCAGTATGGGACAATCGCAGGAAGCAAGCGAAGCCATTTTGGAAACAGGCGATTCTGCTTCAATACAAGGGCGAATGTTCGATACAGTCGTTTCGAGACCCTATCTCTCACACGGCTCCATTGGCCCCTCTTGTGCGCTGGCACGCTGGGACAATGCTCGCCTCACAGTGTGGTCGCACACCCAAGGTGTGTTTCCGCTTCGCGCAGCGTTGGCGCAGGTGTTTGCCATACCTGCAACTGAGATCGACGTCATTCACGTCTATGGTGCCGGCTGCTATGGCCACAATGGGGCAGACGACGTGGCGCTCGATGCGGCCTTGCTTGCGCGTGCCGTTCCGGGGCGTCCAGTGCGGGTGCAATGGAGCCGTCAGGATGAGTTTCGCGCCGCACCACTAGGTCCCGGCATGGTTACTGAGGTACGCGCCGTCGTCGGAAATGACTATCGCATCGTTGCTATGCAAGTGACCGCCAACAGTGCGCCGCACGGCAATCGTCCGGGACGTAACGGCGCACCAAATCTCAGGGCGGCATCTTATCTGGCGGACCCTTTTCCAGTGCCACGATCAAACGACGTGC
>JBPCWA010000301.1:0-5178 GCA_051009975.1 Hyphomicrobiaceae bacterium | reverse complement strand
GCCGAGGCCATTGCGCGCTGCAACGACAAATTGAGTTGCAGGGAGTTTCTGGCAGAACAAGGATACAAAAGCGTCAATTACAGACGCGTGTCATCCCCGACCGAGGTTGCGGCCGCAGCGGAAGCTCTTGGAGGCCAAGTCGTCATAAAACCGCGCTCCGCGACAGGGTCTCTAGGAGTTAAAATTTGTCGAACACCGCAAGAAGCTGCAGAATGGGCAGGTCTGTTGAACGCGGAAGGAATCGACGGTCTGATACTTGAATCGTGTGTGGACGGTCCACAATTCTCGGTCAGTCTGTTCGACGGCGTGCCTCTCAATGCGGCTCGAATTCATATAGCTGACGGACCGATACCCCTCATTACTGGTATCGACACGCCTGCGGATGTCAGCGCGAACGAGCGAAACGCGATCTTCGACTATGCGCGAAACATCGCGCGTAGCGCTGGATGCACAAATGGGGCAGTCTTGGTCGAGCTCCGTGGCGCCAATGATCACTACCATCTTGTGGAGATAAATCCACGCCCGGGCCTAAACTCTCCTCAGACTGTCTCGGGGGCAACTGGAATTGATCTTTGCGAGCTTTGCTTGAAATTTGCTTGCGGTCTTCCTTACTCGATCGAGAACGAAATTGCATCATCCCAGCCTCAGGCTGCTGCGCTGCGCCACCTTATCCGGGACGGACAAAGCATACGAAGAGTCGTCGGGATAGAAGGGGCCAAAACGACTGAGAACGTTGAGGAAGTCATCGTCTTTGAGAGTAGATTTGGGCGCGCGGGGCCCGCGTCCAGCTCGCTTGATCATATTGCAACAATTTTGGCGACTGGTCGAACGACGGCGCTCGCCGCTTCTAGCGCCGACGCAGCATTGCGAAAGATCAAGATTATTCCAGAGGGCAAAGTTTATAGAAAACTTAGAAGGTTCCGTCGACGCTTCGCGCGTCGCTATGACAGATGGAAAACAAAATTATCCAATATCGCGACCGAGCGGCCTCAATAATACTAAGCTGGCATCAGGCTTGTTCTTCACTCGTAGCTAGCCAGCGTAAATTGCGCCGGTGGTCGATTCACATTTGATCGCCGTTTGTCGTAGTTGTTTTGGACACAAGCTTCGATGGGTTGAGCGGGTTTCGATTCAGCAAATTGTGTACTGCAGCCAATGTCAGCTTGTTGATGCAAAGCGGGCAGCAAACGGGCCCAAAATTCTCTAACACAGGCATCAGGTGATTTGATCTGAGCCGACCTGTCAGGGGGCAGGCGCACCGCGTTGCGTTGGTGCCACCAGCCTATCGAACCTCAGCGCAGCGCTAATGTTGAAACGTCCACTTAGCGGACATTCTGCTGGAACCGTCCGGACGGGCCACCAGAGCATAATCGCGTGTGGCAGAACGATTGGCTCAGAACCGAACAAGAAAAGCGCTATTTATTGACACGACCGAAATGCTGGGCGCGTAACAATTCCGACGTCGGTCGACTGCCAGTGCAGCGGTCAATTTGCGCCCAGCAATAGCGCGCAACGGTGCAGTTACGGCTTGTGGGCCCGCCTGCGTTTTACCCCGTAGTTCTTCGCGAGATAATCAAGAACCAATTTCCGATCATCGACCGGAAGTGGTTCCATGGCATGCTCTTCGACCATGTATTCGAGCAACTCGTCCCATCCATCGCGGGTTTGACCTTGTTGAACCACAAGGCGCATAGAATGGCAGGCCCCGCAATACGCTTCTGTTTCGTCTTTGCCGGCACCTTCCGGCAAAGTGAGGTCCTCGAGAACGAACTTTCGGCCCCGCTCGCGGAGTTTGGCCAGCCGTACGCTTTTGGCGTCGGAAGAGGCTGGAGCTGCAGCTGGTAACTTCCCTGTCTCCTGCCCTCCGGTCTTAGCCGCGCTCGCCGTTTTCGCAGATTTAGGTACTACGGCACCAGATGATTGCGCCTCCAGGAACGCAATAAGACCGGCGCGCTTCGAATCATTTTTGATGCCGGCGAATGCCATGCGCGTGCCTTTGACAGCCTTCCGCGGTGACTTCAAATAGCGGTCAAGAAATTCACGGGTCCAGACACCCTCCACTTTGCGGAGAGCCTTCGAATATTTGAACCCATCAAGCGCAGCCACATCACGGCCGACGACCCCCCAGAGGTTGGGGCCGATCTTGTTGAGGCCGCCCTCAATCACAGTGTGACAGGCAGCACACTTCTTGAATTGCTTCTTTCCAGATTGAACGTCAGCGGCAAGCGCTCGGTCGGGGCCTATTGTCAGCCCGTATTCCTTTGGCAAGAAGTTCGCTGTGACGGTCGCCGCTACGCCACCTACGAAGCAACTAATGCCGAACAGCGTCCGTGCAGAATGCATCGCACGTTCTCCAAGACAATCGTGAGACTAAGCGCTTCGCGCTGCCGGTTGACTGGGCAGGCGTCGGCCCGGGTGGTAGACCCGAGCCAGAGGCGCCAACCACTATGCTGATACGCGCACTGCGATCCGGTGCATCGAGTTGTTGAGATAGCCCTTGGGGTTCCATGCTATGGCGAACGGCTGCATATCGCCCTTCTCATCTGTTGCACGGGCCCAAACTTCATAGTAGCCAGCCATTGGGAAAGTCACTGCAGCCTTCCAGTTTTGCCATGCATAAGGGTTTACAGGACCATCCAGCGCGGCTTGCTGCCATGTTCTCCCAAAATCGATCGACACATGCATCGACTGTACTTTGCGGTCACCGGCCCAGGCGTGACCACCAATCTCGATAGTTTTGTCCTTGGTCTCTATCTGTGTCTTCGGCCTTGTGATCAAAGACTTCACCGGCATTGACTCGATGATCTCGAAATCGGATTTCGGCACCTTTTGCCCCGGCGCCACGGGATATGCCGGCACCCGATAAGATGTGCCAGTCATCTTTGGTCCGTCGTGGACCTTGTCGCGCAAGTGGATCCGGGTCAGCCATTTCTGTGAGCACGATCCCGGCCAACCGGGTACGACAAGTCTGAGGGGAGCCCCGTTCATTGGATGCAGTGGACCACCGTTTTGCTCGAAAGCAATGAGGTTGTATGGATTCGTCGCCTTATCGATGGGAACACCGCGTGAAATTGGGAGTTTACCCTCTTTGCCAGATAGATGTGTGTCAGCACCGACATGCGCTGTGTAAACCGCGTTTGCCTTGACACCTGCTGCCTTCAGCACGTCAGCAAGCCGAACGCCCGTCCATTTTGCGCATGCAATCGCTCCCGTAGACCACTGATTGCCGCGAGCCGGAGGGTCGAAGGCCGAACGGCCGTTGCCACCGCATTCAAGCTGTAAGGCATACTCGACGACCTCGAACTGCTTTTTGAGGTCGGCGATGGTGAGCTTCATGGGCTTGTCAACAAGTCCATCTATCGTCAACATCCAGCTATCAGCATTTACGTCTTCAGGCGGGATGCCATTATTGCGAATGAAGTGCCGTGCCGTCGGGGTAATCGCATCATCCAGCATATGTGCGATCGTCTCTGCGTTCAGTGGGCGGTCATTGAGGACCTTGAGACCCTCCTTGCCGTCCATGCCGGGCACATCTTCGGCAAGTGCAACGGGCACCCAGCCGTCGCGCAGATTGCGGCCGAAGGGTATCGTCATGCCGACCGCAGCTGCCGCGCTTGCCAGGCCGACGCTTCCGAGCAGACGCCGGCGACTGAGGTTGGCAACGCCGCCTGGCTCATGGGCGGGATGAGTAGATTCGACTTCATGAGAATGCGTGCGTTCTAAGTCCACTTGATCGTTGTCGACCGAACGATGCTGGCCGTCCATGGCGTTTCTCCCTAGGATCTGTGTCTGATTTGGTCGGCATCTGACCCCTTATAGACGCATGACGCATCGCATTTATTCCATCAATAGAGAGATTATTTTCGAGAAGCTACAATTAGGACCAGCTCGATCAACGAACCTGCCCAATGTCTTCCAACTCTAAAAATCAGCCGATGCAAGGTCGGGCGGCTTTCTTTGCCCGCGCAAACTGTTGACGCGTTTCGGCGTCAAACCGGTTTGGCTTTCTTGTAAACGCTTCAAGTTTCTCAGCGAGATGCTTGAACCGCGCGACGTCCATTCCAATGGAGAGCAGCACGTAGCGACGCTCGCCCGCATGCCATTCAGCAGATTCGGTTCCACGCGACCACGCAAATCCAGATTGCGGCGAGGGCGCATCGTCATTGAGAAGAAAGAGGCTGAGACGACAGCCCCGCGTTCCCGAATAGCCGAGACGAAATGCTTCGAATGATCCCAGCTTGATACGATCGAACGCGTTCAGTGTAAGTTGCGCTGATGACAGATCAGGGATTGGTGCACCATCTGCGCTAACTGCCGCCGGCTGCAAGGTTCCCATCGTGTGGGACTTTGATTTCTGTGTCCAGATGCGGTGCTGTTCATCCGCTGCCATCCTCCAAGACACGACAGGAGCAGGCGTCCGCCACGACTGATAAACTGTCCAACTCCCTATAGCTATGGCGACGAGAATCGAGGCTATAAGTGCCATGCTTCTGCCGAACGGACCGTTGTGGTTCGCGGGGGCGAGGCGCGCATTCAAACTTATCTCAGGCAGTGCCGGCATGGCGTCTGGCAACGTGGCCTTCAGCGCCGTCAACCGAGCCACTTTTTGCGCGATTTGCGGGTCCGCTGCGATAGCATGCGCAATCTGTGCACGGGTCACTGCGTCGAGTTCACCGTCGACGTAGGCGTTCAGTTCGTTGTCGCTCGGATTGTAGTAGTTCACTTAATCGCTCGTTTTGTTCTGACCGATATTGGGGTCACGTTATCTTTTTCGATTTTGTTCAAGAGGCTGCCTCTAGCTCGCGCAACCCGGCTCATGATTGTGCCTGTCGGCACATCGAGTACTTCCGCGGCCTCAGCATAAGACATTCCGGCGACGTCGACCAAGGCTAGTACGTTTCTATGTGCTTCGGACAGTCCCGCATAGGCACTCCGCACTGCAATCACGGAGATTTGTCGCTCCTCCTTCCATCCGTCGTCACCCGCGACGCTTTCCAATTCGACCGAGTCCACAAACGTCAATCGATCACGACGGGTTTGATCGATAAGCGTGTTTTTCAATATCCTGAACAACCAGACGCGAAACGCCGTGCCGTCCTCGGGTACATCGCGCGCGGACAGCGCCTTGACCACCGTGTCCTGAACGAGATCGCGCGCGCGATCTTCGTCACGCACCAA
>JBPCWA010000300.1:0-3989 GCA_051009975.1 Hyphomicrobiaceae bacterium | reverse complement strand
TCTCCAAGCTGGTTGCTGAGGGCCAGCGCTTCTTCTAAGTCGCTCTGTGCAGAGTTCCCGATCTCGTGCATGGTCAGCTTGACTTCTGCAAGCATTGCCACGGCCCATGGTCTGAAGGCCAGCCAGCGGACATCGTCACACATGTCGAGACATTTGATAAGCCAATCTCGGGCCTCGTGAGGTCGTCCGGCGCGAAGTACTCCCCAGGATCCTATCCCGAGCGTCCAGATTTCTCGCCGACGATTGTCTGCAATGCGCGCATGCTCCAGTGCCTGGTAATAGTGCGAAACGCCATTTTCAATCTGGCCCCAATCGACAAGATTGAAGCCTGTGAACGCATTGATGCTCGCCAAGCAATCGTCGTTGCCCCGGGCGAAAGTCATCGCCTTATTGAGATAGTTGGCGGCCAATGGCCGCCGTCCGGCGAGGGCCTCGCTGTATCCTAGCTCGCAAAACGCCTTCGCTCCTGTCTCGGAAGAACCGATGTCATTCGCGATGTCGGCAGCGTTTTGCAAGGCAAGTGCACCTTCATCGTCGAAACCGCGAACCGCATGGATTAAGGAGGTGCCAAGCTCCAGCAGTGCCGATGCCAGGAGATGCCTCTCGCCGGACATTTCGGCTTCTTCGGCTGCACGCCGAAGGCAATCCAGTCCGGCATCCACCGCGCCAGCCGATACAGCGGCCTTGCCTGATTTTATCAGCGCGTCAATTGTTGCGGCCCTGGAGACGCCGTGGGGAGCGTCTGCAATTGACTTTCGAGCCGCTCCGCGGAGTGCGGGGGAAGGTTTTTCCCCGGTCTCCCTCAGAAATTGCTCTTCTGTCGCATCAACGTGAGCGACCGCCGCGGCGATGTCGCCTGACGTCGTCATGCATTTGACCAGAACGATATGCCCGCTTTCATCAAGTGGGCGGCAGGTCACAGCGCGTTTGGCGAAAGCCTTGGCGCGATCATGGGCGCCAGCAGACAAAGCACGCATGGCTTCCCGTCGCAAACGCGCGAAGATTTCACTGGCGATATGCTCTCGTTCGATCATCAACCATGTCCCGAATTCGACGCTGGTGGTAGGCTCCACGCCTTCGAGAAATTTGGTTGAACCAGATTCTGCGATATCTCCCGATTCAATATTCCATACGTCGACGTATGTTCGGGGTGGAAGATTGAGAGCTATGGGGTCGCCTTGGAGTGTCTCAGGCCCAGTCGCTTTGCGGAGCGAAGCGAGGCACCAGCGCAATGCTCCGAGCGGATCTTCAACGTCTGCAAATACCTGTGCTGCAAGTTCTCGACGGTCAATAACATTCTTGGCGCACAACAATCGCGCAAGCACGGCCCAGGGCTGATGCCCCGGCACCGGACGTTCGGCTCCGTTGCCTGCCAGGATCTTCGGCTTTCCTATCAGATGAATTTGCATCTGAGCGCTTCTCCTCGACTGCTGCATGAGAATTCTAACACAATTGCCGTGTGGGCAACCGTGAGAGATTTTTTTTCATTTTTCTCCGGATGGCAAACGATGCCTCTAACGAGGGAGTGTCAGCCTGAAGGTCGTTCAGTCAGGCAATGGAAAGGAACTGCAATGCCCAAGTTTTTGGTAGAGAGGAATATTCCGGGAGCAGACACCCTTACGCAAGAAGAGCTAAGGGATATTTCTGCCAAATCAAATAGTGTCGTCGACGGTCTCGGCATCCCTTATATCTGGCACCGCACATATGCCGCCGGTGACAAACTTTACTGTATCCACGAGGCGGACAGCGCCGAGGCAATCTACAAACACGCCAAGACCGGTGGGTTTCCTGCCGATCTGGTTGTCGAAATCAAGAATGTCTTTGGTCCTAAGACCGCGACGGCTTGATGGGCTGTCCGACGTTGGGTGCCGGGAGTTTCCGGCACCTTGGAATAGCGGCCGGACCAAGGCCTTCGATCGGCCAGCCGTCTGGAAGGCGAACCGCAAGCGTGATCATCGCCACCATTCTATGACGTAGCATGGCGCCGTCGTTTGGCGGTCGCCTCGCTGGTCCCCTCCCTGTGGACTAGCAGAGGCGACCTGAGCAGGCACGCGCGCTCCACTCTGCCCCTGGTTCTTCCCGGAACGGCAACGGTTAAGAACTAGGCGACGATGCAGTATCGCACCGGCACGCGGGGCGTCCTAGTTAAAGATGTTTCATGATTGTTCGGGCGGCGTCATGCCCTGAGGGTCCTGTCCTTTTCAAATCGAGCACAACAGATCGCACATGCGCTTCGTGGCTCTTGATGCCGCCCTTGATCGAAATGGGGATGCTTCGCAGCAAGATGCTTCGCAGCAAGTTGCGACATCAATTGAATGTTGTCGGGTATGAAGGAATAGTCGCAGACATGATGAACGGTCGACGACCATGAAGCCAAGGACAGGAGGTTTTGATCACGTCCGCGCGGTGTAAAAGACGAGCGCCGCTCTTGGGTTGAGACTGAAGCTTCTGTCGGACGTTCGACGCCAAGGCGGGAATTTCCGGTGAAGACGCAATCGTTTGGCCCGGGAACCTGCAACCCGGACACGGAAGCTTCAGGACACCAACTTCGGCATCCTGAAGCTGGCAATATGCCTATTCTTCGTGGATACCGTCACTGCAAAACATGCCGCCTTGAAACGTGGCACGTGGATCATCACGCGCCGGTTTCTCCTGTTCCGCATCGAGCTTGGCGCGGAATTTCTCGGAGGTGTCCTGCGGCCGCCACCCCAGATAAGCAACCTCGCGATTGTCCCACCATGACGAAGAGTTATTCGAGGCGCCATAGATGATGGGGCAACCCAGTCTTGATACGGTGAAAATGCGTTCGATCAGGAGAACAAAATCGTCGTCGCTCATCCAAGTCGATAACATCCGGTGATCTTTTGGTTCAGGAAAGCACGAGCCGATGCGCACACAGGCAGTCTCAATTCCGAATTTATCGTGGTACATGCTCGCGAGTGCTTCGCCGAAAACCTTTGATACGCCGTAAAGCCCATCTGGTCGTGTCGGGGACTTTGCATCCAACCTGGTGGTTTGTTCGTGAAAACCGATTGCATGGTTGGAACTTGCGAAGATAATGCGTGGTGTCACCGAGGATTTTCGTGCGCCCTCATAGAGGTTGAACATGCCGTCGATGTTCGCGTTCTTGATGGTCTTCCAGGGCGCCTCAACCGCCTGGCCGCCTAGGTGGACGATACCATCGCACCCTTCAACAAGCGCTGCTACAGCGGCCTTGTCTCCAAGATCGCAATAGAAAATCTCTTCGTTCGATCCGGCCTCGCCCAAACCGCGACGCGCACCCAGCCGTATCGTTTTTGCCAGGTGGCCGAGCCGTTGGCGGCATACCGAGCCTAGCATTCCGTTCGCACCCGTGATCAGTAATTTCTCGAGCATCAAGCTCTCCTAAGTTTCAGCAGAGGCAGAAGGGCGCACAGGCCCTGACTACCGATCGGCACGGTGCTCAGGCGGAACACGGTTGCTCCGCCCAACACATCGCCGGGTCTGCTATCTGATATTCTGAACCTGCGTCAATAGATCTGCACCATGCTTCTCGGTGAAGCCTTTGTAAACCTGCGCAACTCCCAGCGGGCGAAAATGCTGCGTTCGCGAGAAATACGGAATTGTCTCACTCTGTGCACATCGCCTGGTATCAGGCGATCGCCAATCTCCTTATTTTGGCTTGAAGTTGTCCAACTATGCTCTGCGTAGTTTCCTCGACAGTTAGCTTCGCGATGACTGCAGAATAGTCCTCTTTTACGATGAGTATATCGTTGGTTCCGAAGTGAATTGCCGCTGGTCAGTCGTCCTGTTTTGTTATGTGACGGATCGCCTCCGCATAAATGCCAGCGGGCTGTCCGGTCTTCGCTGCAGTCAATTCAACTATTATCATGAAACATCATTGATTGTGGTGAAACAATCTCCCCACACGCTTGATTTTGACTGTGACTGCGAGAACCCGTTTGACTCTATTGACCTGCCAAGTGTTCGATTGGGCTTACCCTTCGAGT
>JBPCWA010000299.1:0-2604 GCA_051009975.1 Hyphomicrobiaceae bacterium | reverse complement strand
AATGAGCGACATCGTTGAGAGGTTGGATGCGTGGCCGTTCGCCAATAAAACGGAGAACGGCAAACCGAGAGGTGGCGATTTAGGTGCGCCGACGATTCATCAACGACAGCTGGCTGCGTTTTAAGGGGGGGGGGCTTCCGGACAACGCACCGCGTTCGTACAATGTCTGGTCTTTGAGATCAAAACGGCAGCCGCAGTACCTTTTGAAGGCCTACATTTGCTCTCGGATTAGATCAGCGCCTTTTTCTGCAACCATGATGGTTGGCGCGTTCAAGTTTCCACTGACCATTGTTGGCAATATGGAAGCATCGCACACTCGCAATCTTTCAACCCCTTTGACCCGCAGGTCTGGCGTGACAACGGCGTTCTCGTCAATGCCCATTCTACAAGTACTACTTTGGTGCCAGGTCGTACTCGCCTGCCTACGAATTTTGGCAACGATATCTTCTCGTGTTGACGATGGCGCTATGACCCCCTCGCGAGCACTATCGAATACCTTGTGATTCGCGATGGACGTGTTGAATTCGACGAGCTCTATGTGACGATCTAAATCGTCCGCGAATGCGAAGTATTCAGGATCAATTAATGGTCGATCGAAAGGGCTCGCAGTAGCGAGACGCACTGTCCCAGTGCTTTGAGGGCGGCAGACATAGCCAGACAGCGAAAGTCCAGGCGGTTGCGTGTGCCGCATGCGTTCAGCAGAAGTCAGACCGGCGAATAGCTGAACGCTTGGGTCAGCATCAGTTTGGCGCAAACGCACAAATGCTCCAGTTTCGATTTGCAGTGAAGCAAAAGGTCCGGTCCGGTCTAACTCAAAACGAGCAATGGCCTCCTCACGAGTTGTCGCTTCGAATTTAAATTTTTCGGGATCTTTGACGACAAGAGTGATGCTCGGCTTCGCAATATGATCGAGCAGATTTCGCCCCACACCTTTGAGGTCTAGGATGGACTGGATGCCACGTTCTGAAATCTCCTTAGCTGGGCCGATCCCTGAGAGCAGCAATATATGCGGAGATCCAATTGCACCTGCTGCCAAGATAGTCTCTTGCATCGCCAACGCGCGATGCGCCTCGCTACCCACAACGTAGTCGATACCAATGGCAGTGGTGCCGTCCATCGCAACCCTTGCGATGTGTGCGCCAGTTTCAATAGTGAGGTTCGGTCGATTTTCGGCTCGTGCCAAGTACCCGTCTGCGACACTGAACCTGCGTCCATCACTAATTGTGCCTTGGTAGAAGCCACAGCCCTCCTGCTTTGCTCCGTTGAAGTCGGGATTGCGCGGAACACCGAGGTCTTCCAATGCTTCTAGATACATGTCTTGTAGTGGATTGTGCTCACGGAAATTTTCAACGCGCAGTGGTCCATCCGCTCCATGCCACTCATCATTGTGATCGGCATTGATTTCAGCACGACGAAAGTAGGGCAGCACATCATCATAACCCCAGCCTGTATTCCCCAACTGAGCCCAATGGTCGTAATCTCCGCGGTTGCCTCGGACATAGAGGCAAAAATTGATCACACTCGAACCACCGAGCGCCTTGCCGCGATTAAGAAGTATCCGCCTACCGTCGAGACGCGGCTGCGGTTCGGATCGAAAGGCCCAATCAAGTTCTGTATCCCAGAGTTCGACTGCAGCGCCGGGAGCTTGCACGAGGGGACGTCGCGGGGTCCCGCCAGCCTCAAGCAAGAGAACGCGACATCCTTCATCCTCGGTCAGGCGTGAAGCAAGTACGCAACCAGCTGATCCAGCCCCTGCAATTACGTAATCATAAGACTTATCGTTAGGCATTTCGCTCAATTCCCGGTTTCCGACGACAAAACCTTTATTGGTATCGGTTTCGAAAGCAAGCGTGAAACCAAAACCCTTTAATTCGCGCAAACCGGTTTCAGGTTGAAGCAGCGCTGGAAACCGGGCCCAGATCAGTTGCGTCGACTATCGTTTCATTTGCATCGCGCTAGCTATTCCGAGCTCGCGCGGTAGCCCTCCCGTCAACCGCGCTCCTGAGCTAAAGTTAAACGTCGACACAATCCCAGTCATCGGGCCTTTCATCACGTCGTATAGATAAATGAAACCATCGGGCTTGGTTACACGCGCCAACTCGCTATAAAGCGCCGAGCGGTCTTCGAAATTCATTTCAGCATGGAAGCTGACAACGCCATCATAGGTTTCGTCACTGAACGGCAAATCCACGATTCTGCCGACATGAAATTGGTATTTGCCGGAGAGACCTATTCGCTTTGTGACGTCGGATGCAACGTCGATGAACTCAGGGGTGAGGTCAATCCCGTCCACCTTGCAGAGATGCTCTAGAGTCTTTCATTCGCGATCAGTTTCAGGTCGGCGAGGATGACGAAGAATTTCGTCGGCAGGTGCATCTCTTCGACTATGGTTGCGTGGATTCCATCGGCGCCAGCGAGGTCATTAATTTCGTCGAATCCAGATATAGCGGTGAGATGCTGGACGAGTTGTTGCTTTCTCAACGCGCCACGACGATCGACGGATTCGCTGAGATCGGTTGAGAGTTCACGGCATAGGTAGGCGCAACGATCTTGATCGTTGAACCATTTATACGCATGGTGATTATGTTTCAAACTGTATGGTGG
>JBPCWA010000298.1:0-3293 GCA_051009975.1 Hyphomicrobiaceae bacterium | reverse complement strand
GATCGTTGTTCCTGTAGATCTCGCCGTTCGGCTTTCGGATATCCCCAGCGGCAGCGATTGCGTAATGCAGTCCGCGCCAATGAATGCGCCGCTCGGCACTGACCGCGCGTTCAAGTTGTTCAGCGAGCCACTCGCCATTGCGGTGATTGGAGGGCGTATCGAGACGATACGGGTCAACTTGGGCAGACAGGACTGTGAGGTCGTCCTTCTTGCACTGCAGATCTTCGCGGTTGTGCTCCAAAACCCGTCGCAGAGCACCAGTTATCCTCGTTGCACTGATCATGAGCCGGCCTCGACTCGGCTTTCCAGCCAAGCTTGGATGCGGCTCTCCGGCCAACCAACGGCACGCTTGCTAATTCTCAGTGGTTTTGGGAACTCGCCTGCGGCCATGCGCTCGTAGATCGTCGAGCGTGAAAGTCCAGTGCGTTCTTCGACCTCTGGGCGTCGTAGAATCTTGTCCGCCATATTCGGCTCTCTCCTGCATTTTTAAGGACTGCAGGGAGGTTGGCGGAGCGGTTACACATCCGGGAGCGAACCCAGAATGGATTATGGGTTCGCTCTAATTGTCTGCCGGTGCGCCGCGCCCGTGGCGCGCGTAGAGCGCACCGTGCTCCAGCATTTTCTGGCGGAGTTCGTCGGGCGATAGATTGAGCAGAGGGATACCTATGCGAAGTTCGGCGCTGCGCCTCATCCAATTCTGCACCGACTTCGCAGTAACATTGAAACCTTGCCTTACGGTCTTGTTAGGGGACCGGTCTTTGATTTCGCCACGCCTTACGGCTTCGATGTAAAGGACCCCGTAAGCAATAGCCTTTCGTTCGCCGGAGTAGAGGGGACGACCGCCTTTTTTGGCATTGGCTACCCATGACGGAATAATCCCAGTGCTCAGTTCTTCAGCTGTGTAGATGAGGTTGCCGATCAGGTTTATTGGAAATGGTTCTAGTGCCTGCCCGTGATGTGCATGGGTCCACGCGTAGCACCAGAGCGCTTTGTTGACCAAAGACCACCATTCCCGAAGTGCTTCGATTGCTTTGTTCCGATGTCGAGGCCCTTTGTCAGACAGCTCGACGTAGAGTCTCCGTGTATCATACAACTGCTTCAGGAGGTCCGGCCAAAGCTCCTGCACCTCAGCAAGTGTTAGCTCTTGGGGAGCATCGGGTTCCATCAGTTGCGCGCTCCGATTGGGCTATGAGACTCCATCAATTCTTGGCGCTTCTCGATTCAACTTGAGACCCCACAGCCGTTTAACAGCAGCGGATAATTGACAGATGGCACTTCCCCACGGAAAATGCAGGTCGGCTAGGATAGCGCTGAAGTTTCAACTCTTGCGGAAGGCAACGACCTTCTCCTCTTCCGCCCTGCCCGTGGCAAAGGCAGCATAGGCCGCGAGCAATTGGCATCTGTCGTCAAGGCGGGTTGTCCGGACGTAGGCGCGGCTAACGGCATTACCGATGGTGTGTGCAAGACATAGATTTGCAAGTTCGATATCGAATCCATTGTCTACTGCCCAGTCTGCCAAAGTTGAACGCATGCCGTGGACGGTGATGTCGGTGCGACCCAAGCGCTGCAGCAACGCTGTCATACTATGAGATGACAGAGAGCCAGCTGAGGTCTCACCCGGAAACACGAACTCATTCCGCCGACAGTCAGCCATCACAGCCACCACTCCCAAGGCCGCATCGGATAAGGGCACAACATGCTGCTTCCCCGCCTTCATGCGCTCAGGTGGAACTGTGAACTGACGGGCGTTTATGTCCATTTCGTGCCAACGAGCACCTAGAACCTCGCGAGTCCGACATCCCGTGAGTATTGTGAATTCCAGAGCGCGCGCCGCCGATGCATTGCGCTCGGCTAGGAGCATCATGAACTGTGGCAGTTCGCGCCAGGGCAGCGATGGACGATGTCGTGGCCTGCGCTTGGAGATGTTTGACAGCAGACGATCTAGATGGCCCCTCCAAACGGCAGGGTTCATATGGCCATGGGGCAGGACACCCCAGATATTGCTGCCATGACGACTCCTTCAATCTTCATGCGCACTCGCTGAGCAACAACTGGTTTAGCCGTCCAAATTGGCTGCAAAACCCTGAGTACGGCTTCGGTATCAACCTGATCAATCGGTAAGCACCAAATACTGTCTGCGTTTGCGGATAGCTCTCGGAGCCACTGCCTGGCATAGATTTCAGACCAGCCATCGCGTTTATTCTTGTAGTGCTCAGAGGCGACTTGGCCGAAAGTAGGGCTCGATTCTGTTGGCTCGACATCTGCCCGACGATCTTCGATGGGATTTCCTCCACCGACTAGAACTGCACGAGCTGCATCTCGCCTCCTGCGGGCCTCTGCCAACGTAACGTCGGGAAAGCTGCCCAATCCCATGTCACGAACTCTTGCGCCGTCCCGATAGCGGTACACCCAGCGGCGAGACAGGTTTCCAGCTTTTGTCTCCCTGATTGCAAAGTACAAACCGCCACCGTCCGAATAGTGGCCAGGATTTACTGCGGCGGCCACCGATCTTGCGGTCAGCTTGGCATTGCCCATTGTTGTGTTTCTCCCATTGCTCAATTTCCACCCGATTCAAAACACAACACCAGACACAACATAGTTGCGTGGATGTTCTCGGAACGGTGTGGAATAAACAGGACCAACAATCGTCGATTTAACGCGTATTGCCAATTACTTAGGACCCAAATTTTACCACCAACCCGCCGTAGTTGCGAGCAGAATAGATGTTTTTAATCAATATCTTTTGCGTGCTCTGCTTTGGCGGCCTAGGGTCTACGGTGATTATTTCCGGATCGGAGACCCATTATTTTTGACCCGAAACAGATTCTCGAAATGCTCGTCCGCCCAAACAATCCGCAAGCCGGGCAGGCAGGGGCAGCGCCGGCAAGCAGCGGCAATGAGATCGGCGATCTGCTGCGCCAGTTTACGCAGGGCGGTCGTGGACAGAATTCCGGTGTGGCCCGGGCGGGATCGACGACCTAGTGTCGGAACTGCAGCACCGGGCCGGCGGCGTCGGCAAGACGGCCGGCGATGTCTTCGGCCAGGCGACGGAAGGTGTTCGGGAAGGTGCCGGCAAGATCGGGCAGGCGACCGGGCTGGAAGATATCATCGGGCAGCTGGCCGGCCGCTCGATCGCCGTCAACGCGGCCAAGATCGGTGCCCTGGCGCTGATCGGCGGTCTCGCGTACAAGTCCTACCAGAACTACAGCGAGGGCCGGCCACTGATCAACAGCGGCGAAGCGCCCGCGGCGGCGCCGGACGGCTCGGGCTTCGAAGAAGCATCGGTCAGCAAC
>JBPCWA010000297.1:0-2983 GCA_051009975.1 Hyphomicrobiaceae bacterium | reverse complement strand
CTATCGAACTCTTCCTTGATATCCGGCTGCAGGGCAGCACCTAGACGCCCGAGAACATCGCGCAACCGTTCGCCCGATCGATAGAATGCGAAGCGCGGACCCAACATCAGAGGATATAATTTTGCTTCGATCAAGCGGTCATAGAGGCTCGCATCGGCACAACCAACTTGTCCAACTCCAGCGCCCGTCTTCGGCCCCAGTACATTTATCTGACCGAGATGTTCTGGGGACAGTGGAAGATTAGCCCACCAATCAACGTCGGTAGCGCGGACAACCGTTAGAATTCTGCCGCCTGGCTTGGTCACCCGAGCCAGCTCAGCGATCATCTGATCGGCATTCCCTTCCTCCATGACCGTGCTGGAGAAGCAAACGTCAAAGGTGCGATCTTCGTAGGGAAGGTGTTCAGAATCGGCCAGGTCAAATTTGATCACGCCTTCCAAGCCCTCGTCTGCAGCAAGCTTTCTCGCCTCCGATAACAGATATGGGCTGAGATCACCGGCCGTGATCATGTTGCGATTGTTTGTTCTTCGAGCAAGATCGCGAACGAGTGCACCTGAACCACACCCAACTTCGAGAAGGTGTTCACCCTCTGCAATTCGGGTCTGTTCCAGCAATTCGCTAATGAGGTCTCCGTAACCAGACTTGGCGCGACCTTTGAGTAGCGCTACAGCGCCCAAATAAGCCCCGCCGAGACTGATTGCGGTGTACTTGTCCTTGATGCGATCAATCAAGAGCCCCCCACTGTGATGGCGCGAGCGAAAGTAGAAGGAGAACGATAGGCGGCCCATGCCCAACGATGCGATAATGAATGCCTGAAACTTCACCGGCGCCCTCAGGAATTGGCTTACTTGGCGTCACGCTCGTCTCGCCAACACCGTCCCAGAAGGCCAACAGGTTACGTTCGATTTCGTCAATGCGATCGGCGACGGTGTCCGCCCATATTGGGCTCTCGTAGCCTGAGAGCAGTTCGAAGGATGAGCGATTGAGCTGCCCCGCCAAAGCTTTCGCGCGTTCCGCCGACGCTCCCTCGGCACCCGCTATCACAAGACTTGGAAAGTCCGCACCACTTGCAGCGGCCGGAATTCCTTGATTGAGGTGGGGGGATACAATGGCCAGGGAATGGAGCCTATTGGCATGATGGGAGATCAAATCTCCCCAATCAGCAGAAGCGCATGCCAATACATGTGTCTGCTGAAGCCCTAACTCATCAAATACACTGATGATCCGGTCTACCTAGGAAAGTTCGGTCGATGGCATCGCACAGGACTCCTATCCGAATAGTTACAAGCAAATTGAATCTGCCTCGTTGGTTCTTTGTTGGCCCTACTGCGACATCGGCTTCGCCCGGGGGCATGCCAATACATGATCGTTCATCGCATGGGCTACACTTGGCAGCAGATTGTCGGACCGCCAGCATCTCTAGCGACTTGAAACAGCCCTCTTCGGCTTGGTCCCAAGGCATATCGAGGACATCGAAAGCAACCGGGCCGAAGAACTTCCAACTTGGGCCATTGGCGCGGGCATAGCCTCAGGACAGCCATAGCAGGCCAACCCTATCCATACGCGGTGATGCCGTGGTGGCGGAGCTTCAAGCGATAGGCGCCATTCTCAATCGCCTTCCGAAGTCGGCAGTTGATCGCCACCGTTCGTGTGATCGGCTCGACCTTACCCGCTTCGATCGGAAACTCGACCTTGAGCGCATGGACGTTGTGAGGTGGATAGTGCAGGTCGTCGAAGAGGATGTCGCAGCGCACGCCATGACCTCGTCGGGTGGACAAGTTCGACACCCAAGCCAAATGGAAGTCGATAGTATCACCCAGGAACGTGTGGAGGTTGTAACCAAAGGATTTTAGCTTGATGACATCGCCGGTCTTTCGACCGTCAATTTCCATTTCGTGATGTCCTGCCTTTTTCTTGAGCAGATACACCAGACCGCCACAGCCATTCGACTTGAGCGATGAATGCCTCCAAGGTCCAAAGACCTTTATGCCGTGCGTGAAGCCCCCCAGCCAGCCTTGGTCGGTCCCCAAGACCTTGTCGTCCTGAGCGACATCAAGTGCAATGAAGCGTGTTCCGGTCGTCGTGGTAGTGGCCGTGGTTGACGAGCTCTTTTTTGATTCAATCACGGGCGTCTCCGTCAAGGCGGTCTTGTGTTCAACATCGACTTAAAGGATTTCCGCCTACGGGAAGGTTTCCATTGTATGAACGATTGGTAATACTTAGATCACGACGGTACGCACCTTAATCTACGTGCAACGCATAAATTCACGCCGGAAGTGCTTGCAATATTAGCTTCTGAATACCCAGTTTTGCCCAATAGACGTAAATTGAATGGCCGCGCGATCTTGGAGCGGAGAACATTCCGCCAAGGCCGCATAGCGACCATCCCAATATTTGCCAGGGCGCTGCGGTCGATCCATCCAACCGCCAGTTATGCTTTGCTTGGCCACCGTGTCACTGCCGAAGTCACTTTTACACTGCAAGAGTGTGCAAAACGGAGCTGCTCGGAAGTTAAAAATGTATGAAAAATGGTGGGCGGTACTGGGATTGAACCAGTGACCCCTACGATGTCAACGTAGTGCTCTACCGCTGAGCTAACCGCCCCGGGCGCAGCTTTGCTGCGAGGACCGCTTGCTATACTGACATCGTGGTCGACTGGCAAGCCACTTTCGTGGCGCAGACCGGTCCCGGCGGGGCCGGTGGCGGGGTGGTCAGGAGGGCGCCAGGTGTGGGTCTGGTGCGCGTCTCGTCGGGCAGCGAGGGGCCGGCTACTCGGCGAGCAGCTCGTCGACCTCGGCGACGAGGTCGCGCAGGTGGAACGGCTTGGAGAGCACGCGGGCATCGGCCGGGGCAGCGACGTCGGTGTTCAAGGTGACCGCGGCGAAACCGGTGATGAACATGATCTTCAGCTCGGGGTCGATCTCACCGGCGCGGCGGGCCAGCTCGATGCCGTCCATGAAGGGCATGACGATATCGGTGAGGA
>JBPCWA010000296.1:0-25024 GCA_051009975.1 Hyphomicrobiaceae bacterium | reverse complement strand
CACATGTCGATTGGATCGGCCACCAGTTCCATTGCCTCGATGACCGGAACATCAATCTGGCGCTGCAGACGATCAAAATCCTTGTGTCAGGGCCGAAACCAAGAACGGTGCAGCGCTTCGATCACATGGATTCGAGGAGACGTTTGTCGCATTGACCGGCGAATAAGCCACCGCCTTGAAACCGTTTGATGGTATTGTCGTACCGCCAGGAGTTCTGCGTGGGTTTCGCAATGCGAGTGATGAAATGGCAATTTTGTTGGTCGTGTTGGGTGCACACAACACTGGACGCTGCGTTTGGAGCAAGACCTTGCGTGAACCATTTGCCAGATCAGCTGCGATTTAGAGCATGCGGCACCGCGTGCCGCATCACAAGCCGCTCAAGCCCAGCCGACAGCGAATGGAAGTGCAGTTGGTCCGCGATCGCCGCAGCAAAACGAACGCAATCCGGAGTTGCCGATTGATGGTCGAATGGCTCTCGGTTCCAATCGACGCGACCCGCGCCCATGACGTCAATTTCTATCAAGCGTGGCATGGTCGCTTGATGGTCCTTGCCTGGGCTATTCTTTTTCCTGTCGGTGTCCTGGCGGCGCGATTTTTCAAGGTTCTACCGCGTCAGGATTGGCCCACACAACTTGACAACCCGCTTTGGTGGCATACTCACCGCGCGACCCAGTATCTCGGTGGCGTCGCAGTTCTCGCAGCCATGCTCCTTTTGGCGATAGCGCCAAAAGGAGCAGAGGTCACTCCCACACACACACAACTTGGATGGACCGTTATTGTAATTTGCGTGGTTCAGTTCATATCCGCTTGGTTGCGGGGGACGAAGGGTGGCCCCACGGCCCCGGCGCCAGATGGTTCACTAAGCGGTGATCATTTCGACATGACTGTGCGTCGGCGATTATTTGAGTATGTACACAAGATACTTGGCTATATTGTTATTGTTATCGCTTTTGGCGCAACTGTCTCCGGACTTTGGAGCGCTAATGCTGCAGTATGGATGTGGTGTTTGATTGTCCTTTGGTGGGTGGCAATCTCTTTCATATTCATTGTATTGCAGACCCAACGGGGTGCATTCGATACGTATCAGGCGATCTGGGGGCCAGACCAGGAGTTACCCGGAAACAGAGCGACGCCGATAGGATTGGGTATCAGTCGCTGCGAGAAGGATAAGTAGCAAGATGTCGTTTTGCCGGAGTTATCAACCTGAACCCGCGACGTATGCGCTCGGCAACGCTCCTGTCAAACAACTCGCTACCGGAATTGATTGGGTAGGGGGACCGGTCTGGTCTGGCGATGCCGACTGTCTATTGTTCACCGACATTCCCAGCGACTGCATGAGGCGTTGGACGCCCGACTTGGGCACCAGCACTTTCCATCAACCCTCGCATTTTGCCAACGGCAACACGCGGGATCGTGAAGGCCGTCTGATTGTCCGTGACCACGGCAAACGACGCGTGAAGCGGACGACGTCCGTTGCATCAATCCTGCAGGAGAACTTCAAGGTAAGGTGTTGATTCCAGAAAAAGTGTCCAACCTTTGTTTTGAAGGACGGGCCGCTTGAGAACAGCTGCGACACTCTTGAGGATGGCGCCCGTCATCGCCAAGATTAGGTAGTCAAAGGAGGAAATGAGTTTGCCGAACACGATTGCCTTGATTGGCTGTGGAGTCATGGGTCATGCGATTGGCACGCGTTTGTGTGACGTCGGCGAACACTTGACCGTATTTGATTTGGATGACGCCAAAATCCAGGCTCTGGTCTCAAAGGGAGCCAAAGCTGCAGAGTCGGCGGCGGATGCGTCTCGCGCGTCAGATTTTGTCATCCTCTCGCTCAACTCGGCCCCTATCGTACGCGACGCAGTGTTTGGCGAGGCTGGCGTAGCCAAAACGGCTAGACCTGGGACAATGATCATCGATATGTCATCAATTGACCCGCCCTCAACCCGGACGTTCTCAAAGGATGCGCAGGCGCAACGGTTGCGGTGGCTCGACTGCCCGCTTTCCGGCGGCGCGCCCAAAGCCCTTACCGGCGAATTGACGGTGATGGCTGGGGGCTCCATCGACGATTTCACGGAGTCCCAAGCGGTAATGAATCACTTGTGCATCAACTACACACACATGGGGCCCAGCGGCGCCGGTCAGACGACAAAATTGATTAACCAGGTCCTATGCGCATTGCACTTTATGGCGATAGCAGAAGCGACTCAGTTGGCATTGGATGCTGGTGTAGATGCGGCCAAGATTCCTGACGCCATCCGCGGAGGTCGCGCTGATAGCGCCATTCTGCAGGAGTTCATGGCGAAATTCGCGGCGCGGGACTATACTCCGACGGGTCGGATAGACAACATGGTGAAAGATCTTAACGGCGTACAGGCGTTGGCACGTGAGACGGGGACAGCGATGCCGCTGACTGCCACCTGCACCGAAATTCATCGATTAATGATGTCTGCCGGATTCGGTGACGCTGACAACGCCGTCCTCATGAAATATTTTGAGGGCCCAAATGCGGATGGCCTCCCGACCAACTAGATGAGCCGAGACCTGCCTGAACCATAGTCGAAGACGCGGCTCCGGCGAGACATAGCCACTTACAATCTCGGCACGACGTAGTTCACAAAACTTTCCATCCGCAGCATGACTTTTCGAATTATGTGGGTCATGCTCGCGCTATCAGTATAAATCGCAGCGGTGCCTACGGTTCCTGCCGGAAGCGCATCGCCTTCCTGATTCTCGTCCAATTCCACGCGCACAAAAAAGGGATCCGCTTCAACGCGCTCCGCAGGCGGGACAGTACCGCTGATCACGGTTTGGCCGTCGTGGGTTACTTGTATCACCGCCGACACCGTACCAGTGTAAATTCTACCCGGGCGCGTCTTGAACGCTATTTCTACCGGCTGATCGACTGCCAGATGTCTCTGATAGATCTGTTCGATCTGAACGCCGACAATTTTTCGCGATGTATCGATAAATGTCATGGCTGGTTGCAGGGGCAATGTCACAACGCGCTGTCCAGGACGCAAGGCGAGGTAAGTTACGTAGCCATCTGTCGGTGCCCGCACTGTCGTCTCCCTCAAGTTCCATTCTGCGGTATCAAGTTGCGCCTCCAATTGCGCGATGCGCGCCTCGGTTTCCTCGACTTGGAACCGCGTTCCTGCCTGCCGGCTGGCCAGCTTTCGATATTGATCGAGACGCAATTTCTGGTAGTTCAATTGCGCCCGCACGCCATCGACAGCGGCCCGATAGGGCGCCGGATCGATCTGAAAAAGAACGTCACCTTTCTTCAAAATTGTGTTCGGCTGTACGGGCACTTCGACCACGGGACCAGCGACGTTTGGAATGATCTGCACCGAGTAGGTCAATATTCGCGCGGAGCCGGAGGGTGCCCCCCATTGCATTGGAATGAACAAGACGACGAAGAGCAACAGAAACCATACGACTGTTGTTAGCCATGTCCACAGTGTATTGGGCAGGATTTTGAGCCAAACGAGGAGTGCAAGTACACCGGTATAGCAAAGCGTCAGAAAAGCTATCATGACGCGTCCCGTTGGGCTTGTCTTTTTTGCAAAGCTTCAATGGCCTCGAGTCGTTTTTGCATGTCGCCGACATTGGTATCTGAACCAGTGTCCATGTTGATATGGATCGGTTTCGTGAACGCCCAAATCAAGAAAATGGGCCACAAGATACCGCCGAACAGTGCGCCGACCCAGCCACCAACGTTGATTGCTGCAGCCTGCGGATGGTCGCGATCGTGAGCGATCTTGCCGGGCAGCATGGCCAGACCAATCCATATTGCCAACGCCGCGGCGAATAGAATGATCAAAACGACGATCGCAAATATATCCAATCCGGACATCGCTTTCCCTTGCTAACCGGTGGGAATTAAGGAGGACAAGTTTGAGCCGGATAGCGAATGGGGAACCGCAAGTGAGACCGATACCCAGAGAGCACGCCAGCTATCACGCGTCATACTCCATCGCAACCACTCATGCCTACTCCTCTTTTCTTTTCGCAATTTTTTGAGCAGATAGGCGATTGGGACGGCAATCTCGCTCAAGCTGCCTACCAGTCTGACCACGAAACTAGCACGCAGCGAGAACACAAGCGACCGGGAACGCAATCGGTACCGATATCAGATCAGCATCGGCATCGGCATCGGCATCGGCATCGGCATCGGTATTGGTATTGGTATCGCACATACCGCAGGAATGATTGCTATGACAAACCCGCGAGATAACGCTCATTGCTGAGAAATGGGTGAGTTGAGGGGCCGGCCTACGAGGGAACTGGCAATCTAAGCTTGGTATGATCTAGCGCGCCATGAAACTTAGCGATTTGCAGATCCAATGCGACGGAAGAAGGCTAGATCCGATCATTTCGTCGCTGGACGTAACCATTTTTCATGATCTGAATTATCGCTCCGACGGGCTATGGTGCGGACGGCGGGACTCGAACCCGCACAGCATTTCTGCCGAGGGATTTTAAGTCCCTTGTGTCTACCTATTCCACCACGTCCGCACTTTCAACTTGCCATCATAGTCCTGAAGCCACTGGACGACAGCGGGTTGTGTCACAACACCACGCGGAACTCAAGCCCGCAGTCAAAAACACGACGCAATCACCGAAGTTCACTCCTTCCAATAATCCGCTAACCAATGAGCAGGGCCGAAACGTCGCCGAACCAAACGTCTGAGCAGTCCTGGCTTGGACTGCTTTCGCTGCTCGTGCTCGCCCCGCAGGGCAGTCGCTGGGGTGATCGCACCATAAAATACAAGTATCTTGCAGTCTGACGGCGGCGTCGGACTTGAAAAGAACCTCAATATACGGCTCTTCGGAAGACAGACGATGTTAAACGGCGCGCACCACGACCTCGGCCAGAATGTGACATTTTCAACCATTCGCGACATCACGTTCTGGTCCTTTGAGTTATACTGCGCCTGAATCTCATCAGCCGGCGTATCAAGGAACCTTTGCAAAACATAACTTTCTTGACCAATGAAGTAGCGGACAACAGAACTGTTTCCATAGCCAGAGCTCGGATCCAACCACCACTCTTGCATCATGCAAAATCGGCCCTCGTATGTGAAAAGTTCGTCGACATTGCTCATGACTACGACGTCTAAATCTAAAAAAAGCGTCATTCCAGTCAGATCTGCCAATTCCGATCCAAGAATGCTTAGCTTTCGCAAATTCTTTCGACCGGTGGCATCTTCGGGTAGGGGACGGCACTCCACGTCTTTGCGGATACCCGTCTCATCGTCCGTGAAGCACACGAAGCGAAAGGACCAGGTCGTATTGCGGTACATCATCGCGTAGAGTCGATTCACCCACTCAGGGCCATATCGGTCACCCCATTTCATGCAAATGATATTGACTTCTTTCGATTCTTGCGCCCGGTCGAAGTCGCGTTGCCATTCGTTATCCGACATCTTAGTTGCCTCTACCGCGAGATTGAACCACGAACTTGCGCGGCAGCAACAGTGAGACGCGAGACCGTTACCTCACTGATGCCAACGATCTCTTCTATTTGCGATTTTGCGCGACGCAGGCGCGCGCTGTGCTTCTCGGACCAGGTTTCAAGATCTAGTCCGTATTCTTCTTCGGTCTCTAAGTAGGCGCAGGTTAATTCCCGACTTGCTTGATCCAGCGCGTCAATTGCGGCTGCCAAGGCCAGTCGATCGTAGTAGTCTGTCAATTGCAACGCTTGCGTCCTCACTCGGAAATCACCAATTCTGAAGAACTCTTGCGCCTCAAAAAAGACTCGCGCTGCGAGATGCACCGATGTTTTGGTCTGTTTGCAGATGCGCGCAATGGCCGGTGCCGGCGCCAGCAAATTGAGGCGCGCCAACTTGGCCGAAAGCCGATTTGGAACTCCATGACCTTCCAACGTCCTCTGAATTGCGCCCTTCCGCTCCAATTGAGCCGCTGTCGCGACATCATCCAGCACACCGTCCAACTCCTCGACCGCGGAGCGGTACCGCACGGCTAGCAACTGGCAATCGTCGACGATCTCATGATGCAATACATCCAAAGTCTGCTCGAACAATACATCTTGCGTGCGCGCGAACAGGTCTAGTTGGGTTTCACCATCAATCTCATTGTCTAGCTCTTCGATATCCGCCCATATGTCGGACAATGCAAAGACTTCGCAAACCATGATAAACGCTGCCGCAATGTCGCCCGCGCCCCGTCCTGTAGCATCTTTGAGGCGAACTGGCATTGCAGGCCCGCCGCGATTTATCATTGCGTTAGCAATCTGAGTCGCAACGATCTCCCGCCGCAAGCGATGGTTGCAGATATCGTTCGCAAACTGTTTCTGCAGCGCTTCAGGGAAGTACGCAGTTAGAAAGCGCTCATTCTCAGGTCGATCTGGGGCATCGCTGCGCATGAGATCGTGCACCAATGCGATTTTGGACCAACTTAACAAAACGGAGATTTCTGGCCGTGTCATACCATCGCCCATCGACTCACGCGAACCGAGCGCTTCATCGCTCGGCAGAAATTCTAATTCACGAGTGAAGGTCCCACGAGATTCAAGTTCGCGCATGAGCCGCTTGAGAAAGCCAATTTCGCCGACGCTTCGGCGCGCGGCCATGCTGATCGCAAGCGACTGCTGATAGTTGTTTATTAGGCAGGCGTCGGCAACTTCATCAGTCATACTGGCGAGCAGTGCGTTGCGCTGCGTCCGGTCCAGCCGCTCATCACGCACCGCGGACTCCAGCGCAATCTTTATATTGACTTCTTTGTCCGAAGAATTGACACCGGCCGAGTTGTCAATGAAATCCGTGTTGATCCGCCCTCCCTTTTGCGCAAATTCGATCCGCCCACGCTGGGTCACGCCAAGATTTGCCCCTTCTCCGATTACCTTTGCCCGAACTTCGCAGGCCTTGAGACGTATGGAATCGTTGGTTCGATCACCCACGTCTTCGTTGCCTTCTTCTTCTGCTCGAATATAGGTCCCTATCCCGCCAAACCAAAGCAAGTCCGTTTCGGCCGCCAATATTGCGCGAAGCAATCGATGCGGAGTGGTCTCGCGGTCGGGAAGGCCGAGAAGCTCGCAACTTTGCTCGCTCAAGACAATCGATTTCGCTGCCCTAGAAAAGACCCCTCCACCAGAGGATATTTTGGTTGTGTCGTAGTCTTGCCAGCTTGAACGCCCCATATCAAACAAACGCTTGCGTTCTGCGTAGGCGGTCGGCAAATCGGGATCCGGATCGATGAAAATATCCCGGTGATCGAAAGCTGCCACGAGACGCGTCGCTCGTGACAGTAACATGCCGTTTCCAAACACATCGCCCGACATATCTCCGACCCCGATTGCAGTAAACGGCGTAGATTGAATATCGTGATTCATCTCGCGGAAATGACGCTTGACGCTTTCCCATGCACCTCGCGCGGTAATCCCCATCTTCTTGTGATCATATCCAGTCGATCCGCCAGATGCGAATGCATCTCCAAGCCAGAACTTCTTGCTCACTGAGATATCGTTGGCGTAGTCTGAAAATGTAGCTGTGCCTTTGTCTGCAGCGACCACCAAATAGGGATCATCACCGTCTCTGCGAACGACAGACGGTGGGGGGGCAACGTTACCTTCCTCCAGGTTATCAGTAATCTCGAGCAACGAAGACACAAAACCTTCGTAACTCGCAATGCCTTCTGCCATCACCTCCCCTCGATCGCCGCGCGGCAGTCTTTTCGGCAGAAATCCCCCCTTTGCCCCGTCCGGAACGATCACCGTGTTCTTAACCTGCTGAGCTTTGCATAAGTCCAGGACTTCTGTTCGAAAGTCTTGCGCGCGATCCGACCAACGCAGCCCTCCCCTAGCAATTGGGCCAAAACGCAAATGCACACCTTCGAGCCTGGGACTATAGACCCAAATCTCACGGTATGGTCGCGGCTCTGGTGCTGCATCGATGTCGCGCGACGCGAATTTAAAAGAGAGGGTCGAAGGGGGGGCGCCTTGATCATTGCGCATGTAGAAATTTGTCCGTTGCGTAGCACAGATCAGGTTGAGATAAAGCCGCATAATTCGGTCCTGATCGAGACTTGGCACGTCGACCAACGCCGCAACGATGCTATCGTGTATCGCCTTCTCTTCGGACTCACGGTCATCTCGGCATCCGGGCAATAGCGGATCAAATCTCACATTGAATAGCCGGACAAGATCGGCGACCAAATTGGGATAGTGAACAAGTGTCTCGGCGACATACCGCATTCCATACGGCACCCCAATTTGACGCAAGTATGCCGCGTAGGAACGCAACATCGCCACCTCGCGCCACTCCAGTTGGGCGCTAACGACGAGTCGATTGAAGGGATCGTTGTCCGCAAGATCACTGCTTACGGCTAGGTAGGCTTCCTCGAGTTTGCGACCGACCTGTTCGAGGTCGATATCAGTTCCATCGGCAACTTCCAGCTGCATGTTGTGCAGGGCCACCTGTCTGGCGCCATCGTCAAATTGCGGCAGTACGCGGTAGCTGCGCTCGTCGATCGATCGAAATCCAAAATTTTCTAAGACCGGAACCCGTTCGGAGAGGGGTATGGGCTCGTCAAATCGATAAACTACAACATTGAGCGCGGAGGAAAGCGTGTTGTTGTCACCCCTAAAATCGATGGAAGCAGGTCTATCGCGAGACAGGCGCTCGATGCGTTGAACGTCTAGCAGGGCATACTCCACTTCGAACACTTCAGCGTAAGCGTTCGAAAAAGCCGACGCATACTTCCGTCTCAATCGGTCACTTTCTGGGCCCTTGGATGCTATCGCTACGGCTAGCTGATCATGCCAATTCTGCGACAACTCGGTTATGTGCGCTTCGAGACGCGGCTCATTGATTTCCCTGCGCTCGCCGTGTTCATTGCGCCCGACGATAAAATGAACCCGGACCAGCGAACCTTCTGGAAAATAAGGTTCAAAACCGGAAATTCGGCCGTTGAAGGCCTCCGCTAGAACGTCACCTATCCGTTCCCGTAGGTGACTGCTGTACCGTTCCCGGGGGACGTAGACAAGTGTTGACACAAATCGATCGAATCGATCTCGCCGCGCAAAGACACGAACCCGCGGCCGCATCTCGAGATCGAGCATCCCACTACTCCACCTGACTAACATCTCATCACTGATGCGAAACAGTTCGTCGCGCGGAAAGTGCTCAAGTACATTGACTAGCGCTTTGCTACTGTGACCGCCTTTGGCGAATCCGGATTTTGCCAGAACCGTCGCAACCTTTTTGCGAAGGAATGGGATATGGCTTGGTCGCTCTGTGTACGCCTGAGAAGTTAGCAATCCTACGACTCGCACTTCGCCGATCTGGCGTCCATCGGCGGCGTAGGTCTTGAGACCGATGTAGTCCATGTAAGCGCGCCGATGAATGCGAGAGAGAATATCGGACTTGGTTATAATCAAAGGTTCGGCCTTGAACACGTGCCGACGGCTTTGGGGTGTTAGTTCGAGACCCTTTCCACCCTTCGCGATCACATGTAGGTCCGGATCTCTTAGGACGCCGAGACCGGACCCATCAATCGGAACCAGCTGGCCAGTTTCCTGGTCGCCGTCTAGACGGAACTCGCGCAAACCGAGAAACGTGAATTGATTGCCGACAAGCCAGCGGCAGAAGGCGACGGACTCCAAAAGCAGTTCCGCGGGAACCGGCGGTGGCACCATTTCGATTGCCGCGATTGACTGCTCGAATCGATCCACGATTTTTTTCCAATCGTCGACGGCAACCCGGACGTCATGCAAAACCCGGTTGAGGCACGCAGCGATATGGCCGGCCTGGTCCTCAGTCAGAGTGTCTACAAACACCACTATGACGCTTTCCTGTTGTCGTTCTGACCAATGCAAGCCGGCGCCACTATCTAAACTCAAGCGTTGGCCATTTGCGCCACGCTCCACTCGAAAAGTCGGGTGAAAAACAAAGTCTGCTCCGTAGCCAAGACTGCGGAGTTCGCCAAGGACACTGTCAACGAGGAATGGCATATCGTCGTTCAAGATTGAGATCGCGGAACGATCGAACGCCTTCCCGCGAGGCGACGGCACACGATCGACAGCTATCTTATGTTCACCCACAATCCGATCAGCGTGGTGCTTATAGATGGCATGCGCCAGCCGAGCCAAAGCTTCGTTACCAAAGCTCTCGACGGCAGAGGCATCCAGATCAGCGTAGAGTTCGGTTGCAAATACCTGTGCCGCCGCCGCCTGCCCCAGTTCAGCAGTCAGCTCACCAATGCGCACATTGTCTGGTGGCACCGTACCAGCCGTTTCTTTCACATTTGCTTTGAAAGACTTGGCAGCCGGTTGCGCACCTTCTTCCTTGGTTGAACGCCGATAACGAAACATTTGACACCCATAACGCTGCTTGCTGCGCGTTGACCTCAGAAACCTTCAAAGTGAGTGGCTGGCCATCAGAGGCGTGAGATAGGCACTTGAGAGGAGCGATCCACCATTCCACATGACACGTCCCATCATGCCCCTTCCAGATTGCACAATTGTGTGACATTTGCGATCGAAAGCGCACTGCGAACACGCTAGACTGGCCAACACCACACTATAGGTCCGCGTCTTGTAGCCAAGTCTTGGAAAAATCTCGTGGGTCTGGGTCGTCTGGGCAACTCCTGGGTTCAACAGTTGAGTTCAACAGTTGAGTTCAACTCTTGGGCCCAAATCCTGGGCCCAAATCCTGTGGCTAAGTCATGGTACTAAGCCTGGGACTTAAGTCTTGCGACCAAGTTTGGCCGCCGGTCTGAGATCAACGTCCGGAGTGCACAATTTGGGCGCTCTTCTTTGACAAGGTTCTGGACCCACCGTTTTGCTTAGAAAGTCAGTAGCCACAAATCCTCACCGAATCGCCTAATCTCGTACCGTCAGCGTCTGCCAGTGTCGGGCGCTCATCGATTCCTCCGGGATAGCACCGGACCAAGCCACCCATGCGAGCCCGCCAGGGACGTTGATCATGAAAAATACAATCGCAGTAATGAACACAAAGGGCGGGGTCGGAAAATCTACGCTCGTGATGGCACTTGCCGAGACCTTTTCAGCCTATGAAGATAAGAGTGTGCTTGTGATCGACTCCGACTCGCAAGCGAGTGTCAGCTCGATGCTCATGAACACGGCCGATCTTTATCAGATCCAGTCGGGCGGCAAGACCATTGTCGAATATTTGGTATCCTCTGTCCTCAATAACCATCACGAAGAGTGGCGCAACTACGTAGTGCCACAAATTTCCGATGTGGATGATGCTGAAACCGTCCTCGTTCTACCTAGTGACGTGCAATTGACACTGTTCGAACGGGAAGTCTCACGAGAGGCACAACATGCCCGTTTGCGAACGGTCATCGGTAATCTCATCCGCCAAATGCATGCCTCTTTTGACCTTATCCTGGTGGATTGCCCCCCGGGCTTGTCAGTACTGACGGAAAGTTGGCTGCGCGAGGCGCATTTCCATATCACGCCGACGAAAGCTGACTACATTTCAACATGTGGGCTGGAAGTCTTTCGCCGGTTCAAGCAACTCCACCCGGAGATGGGATTTGCGGAAAACCTCGGTGTTGTCATTAATATGAAGGACGTCACTTCGCCGGCCGACGAAGAATATCATCGTTGGTTGCTGCAGGACCGAGAGAACATGTGTTTTGACAACATTATTCCCCGAATGACGGCGATGCAGGATGCGTCACGTTTCAGGGACGATACACGCTCCTATGCGGCCAAATATCCCGGCGTAGCCGGCAAAGCCTTGCGCGGCCTGGCCAAGGAAATCTTGCTGAGACTACCGCACGACGAGAACAACGAAATCAGTGAAGCCCAAAGACCCGCAGTGGTACCATCTGCAGGCTAATGCCCAATCTCCTACCTGGCGCACGTGAACGAGGCCTAAACTAGCCTAATGCACACTGAGTTGCGCGACTCCAAAGACTTGCGATCCCACCCAATCCAAAAACCTGGTCTACAAGAGACGGGATCGTTCGGAGGCGCCAACGCGCGCTAGCGAAGAGCCGTGCGGTTTTCTCATTTTGGATTTCTCATTGTCGATTTCTCATTGCAGTTTTCCCGTTGCTGACTGAACATAGTTGGCTGCCGAGACAGTGGAATCACAGTGGTCGCAGTCCGCCTCCCGTCAACACCGTCTCAACACTGAGTGCAGGCTCAACACTGAGTGCAGGTGGTCAATAATCGAATGTCCGGGATGCAGGTCGGGATCAGCTCGAAAAAACAATTGTTTTGACTGCTTTATATGACGTCCGCAGAACACTACCGCCGATCAGACGCAACAAACGCCATCAGGGTTCGCGAAACAATTCAGGCCGATGCAAATTGCGTGTGACAATGGAGCGGGCGATGAGATTCGAACTCACGACCCTCACGTTGGCAACGTGATGCTCTACCCCTGAGCTACGCCCGCGCTCCCAATGCGCACATTCCTAGCCTTGCGACCGGCGAGGCTGTGTCTTATGTACCAAAGTCACGGGGAAAGCAAGTAGTGGTATCGCTGCGCGCCGCCACCCCTTAATCCAAAGCCAAACCTGGCGCTGAACCACCCCCAGAACGCCGAAAATTGCCAATTGACGCACCTCAACCGATAGTATTGAGCAGAGCTGGATCCTTGGATGCGCTTCACTCGCAGCGAACTTTTTGATCGACTAAACGAACTGGGCATTGTGACGAAGACCGTCGATCATGAAGCAGTGTTTACCGTGTCCGAGTCAGAAAGACTTCACCAGACCCTCCAAGGCGGGCATACCAAAAACCTCTTTCTGAAAGACGCCAAAGGGCGCCTGTTCCTCATCGTCGCAGAAAGCCACACGCAGATAGCCCTGAAAACAGTTCACAAATCCATCGGATGTGCACGATTGAGTTTCGGCAAGCCCGAATTACTATTCGACGTCTTGGGTGTGGAACCTGGTTCCGTCACTGCTCTGAGTTTGATCAACGACTGCCACCGCCGTATTGCGCAGGTGATTATCGACGACGCGCTTTTGGCTTATGATGTCATCCATTGCCATCCTCTCGAAAACACGGCAACAACGGCCATTCAAAGAGACGACCTCCTAAGATTCCTGCGAAGCTGTGGTCATGAGCCACGTATCATGTCATTCAACACGCAGGATAATTAAGCCTCGTTAGCAGGCTTCGTTCAGACAAAATGACCCGTGCAACCGAAACGCTTGTCCACGGGGTTGGAGTTAGAAGTATGAAACTTGGTTTCGGAGTCGGCACGGACGCAGCAACCGGCGGCTCGGTCAATTCGGCTGACATTATTAAGGACACATCAACGGCCGATTTCGGCAAAGACGTGATGGAGGCATCTCGAGATGCGCTCGTCCTGGTTGATTTTTGGGCCGCATGGTGTGGCCCGTGCAAACAGTTGACCCCACTCCTAGAGAAAGTCGTAACCAGTTACGGGGGTAAGGTTCGGCTGGTCAAAATGAACGTTGACGAAAATCCGGCGATAGCCGGCCAGCTGCGAATTCAGTCTTTGCCAACGGTCTATGCGTTTCGAAACGGTCAACCTCTCGACGGCTTTATGGGCGCACAGCAGGAAAGCGGCATCCGTGAATTCATAGACCGCCTACTTGGTCCCGATGCGCAGGCCGAGACAGATCAGATACTAGAAGAAGCAGACGCAGCATTTGATGCAGGCGATCTCCAGACGGCCGCGGAAATTTATGCAACATTGCTGCAGGAAGATGCTCAACATCCGGACGCACTCGCTGGACTTGCAAAATGTTACTTGAAGAGCGGAGATACCGATCGCGCGCGGCAGACCATTGCACTGGTGCCGCCGGATGTAGCCGATACGCCATCTGTTGCGAGCATCAAAGCTACTCTGGAGTTAGCCGAAAAAGCGCCGGCGGCGACAGAGACGTCACATCTTGAAGAACGCATAGCGGCCAATCCAGCTGACCACGAAGCAAGAATCGAACTCGCCATCGCAGCAGCAGCCGCTGGCGACAAACAACGAGCGGTTGATGAACTGATCGAAGCATTTAGTCGTGACAAGAATTGGAATGACCAAGCGGCACGACGCCAATTGGTCCAGCTCTTTGAAGCATGGGGACCTAAAGACGAGCACACCAAAGATGGCCGGCGCCGGCTGTCGTCGCTCATGTTCGCCTGACGAACTAGCCCATCTGCCTGACATAAAGTCGACAGCAGGAGCCGGAAGGCGGTACTAATCACTGCAAAGGAGGACCGTACCGTGAAATCATTTACACGCTATCGAAGCACGGACGACCTGCCAACGGATCTCCCAATCTTCCCACTCCAGGGCGCAATCTTGTTACCGCGCGCAACGTTGCCGCTCAATATATTCGAGCCGCGGTATCTTACCATGGTGGATTACGCTATCACCGGTCATCGACTGATCGGAATGGTTCAGCCGAAGTCTAGCGACGACAGTGACGAAGAAAGTCCCATCGACACCAGAGCGCCATTAAAAGATGTTGGAAGCGTCGGCCGGATAACAGCGTTCCAAGAGCAGGACGATGGTCGAATGGTCATATCATTGACCGGTGTATCGCGATTTCGCACGGTCGAGGAGCATGTCACCGATCAGCTGTTTCGATTGTTCTCGGTCACTTACGAGGAGTTCGCAAACGACCTTCAGTCGGGAGTCGGCGAGAATGAAGTCGACCGCGAGAAACTGCTCGAAGTTCTGCGGGGATATCTATCTGCGCGAAACTTGCAAGCCGACTGGCAAGCCATTGACAATGCCCCAACGGAACTACTCGTCAATTCGTTGTCAACAATTAGTCCATTTGGACCAGAAGAAAAGCAAGCCCTCCTGGAAGCAAAAGATCTGAAGAGCCGAGCCGAAGCGCTTGCAACTTTGGCACTGATGGAAATGGCAGCAGATGATCGTTCAGGAGGCAGCGTCCAGTGACCGGCGAAAATCCAAAAGGCGACCCTGACCGAAAGAGCGCAGAACAAGACGTCACTCCAAAGCGTCTCGACCATCGTCTTCTGGAATTACTCGTCTGTCCGGTAACAAAGTCAAATCTCGACTACGATGCGGACCGAAACGAGCTGATCAGCCGCAAAGCAGGTCTCGCCTTCCCAATCGTCGACGGCATCCCTCTTATGACCGAAGACGCCGCACGCACACTTGAGGACAAAGATCTCAAGTAGAAGATAGCGGTTCGGACCTATCCTTTTCGCCTGCGCCTGCGCCTGCGCCTGAAGGCGTTAACCGTTCGGCACGTGCTTCAAGATACTGTTCGCTCCGCATTTCAATCAATCGCGACGCCGTACGGGCAAATAGTCCAGAACCATCCCCTCTCGGATAGATCTCGTCAGGTTCCGCATCGGCCGAAGCAACGAGACATATTCGACTATCGTACAGAGTATCAATAAGATTAATAAACCTGCGCGCCTCGTTCCTTCTGGCAGGCACCAAGATTGGGATTCTCTCTATCATTACCGTATGAAATGCACGGGCTATTGCGAGATAATCCAGCGATCCAAGAGGTTGCTCACAAAGATCAGCGAAGGTGAATCGCGCGACGCCCATCGCAGCCGATGGCACGGTTACAAGCCGCCCTTTCACATGCAAATCCAGTGGTTCAGCCAATATCTCGCCGGTCAGATCCTGCCAGATTTGATCCAACTCCGCGGCCGCGCGCTCATCAGCCGGTGTAAAATAGAGCTGTCGGCCAGCTAACTTCTCCAATCGAAAATCGCGATCGGCGTTTAACTCCAAAACATCCAATCGATCAATTAGGAGCTCTATAAATGGCTCAAAAAGCTGTCGATTGAGGCCATTTAGATAAAGCTTCGACGGGTGAGAATTAGACGTCGCGACGACCACGACCCGTTCTTCGAAAAGCACCTTGAAAAGACGACCGAGAATCATGGCATCAGCAATATCCGTTACATGAAACTCGTCAAAGCACAGAAGGTCAGACTCTCCCGCCAGATCTTTGGCCACGGACGGAATGGGATCACCGGCTACCGTTTTGCGCGCCACTCCAATCCGCTCGTGAACGTCAGCCATAAATTCGTGGAAATGAACACGACGCTTCCGCCCCCCCATCACCGACGCGTAGAACATGTCCATCAGCATCGTTTTGCCACGCCCTACACCACCGTAGAGATAGATGCCTTTTGGAGGTGGGATGCGATTTGGGAAAAAATTCTTCCAAAAACCGTTGCTAGATCGGCGCCACGCAGCCACGTCGTCCGCCAGCGTGGCAAATCGATGCACTGCCATTTTTTGTGCGGTGTCCGGGTGCAAGTCCTCGGTTTGAACCCGCCGCTCATACATTTTTATAAGCTCTGAATTCATCGCGAAGCCGCTCTTCTCCTAGAACACAGCGCCGGTCAAAAAATCTTCTGCCTCGACGCGCAACGTTTATCCATCAGCCACAGTATGCCGCAACATGCGGATTGCCTCACTCGCGGCCGCAGTCCAAGCTGAAGCCGCGCAAGACGCAAGTGTCCAAACTGCAGGTCTGCCACATTTTTCACCGTCACTCGCTAGCACGGCAGGCGATCAAGTAAAGCCGTCACAAAAGAACGCCAAATTCGCCAGCGTGCGGACGCACGAACCCACGATAAGGCCAAACTCAAATTAACGTGGAGCAATGATCATGAGCGCTAGCGTCCATCGGAATGGATCCATCAGAAAACTCTTGCCAGTAGAACTAGCAGACTTTCGCGACCACCTATTGCGGCTCGATCGCGAGAGCCGGCGCATGCGGTTCGGACATATCGTGTCCGATAAATTCCTGATCGATTACGCTGCCCTGTTAGAAGTGTCTGAGTGCGTTCCCTATATCTACGTGGAGAATGGTGGAATACATGCGTCGGCGGAACTGCGCAAAATCAACAGCAATTGGGACCAAGACGCCGAAGTCGCGTTTTCCGTTGAAGGTGCGTACCAAAACATCGGCATTGGTTCCAGATTGATGAAGTACATCATGCGCGCTGCACGCAACCGGGGCGTTCGACGCGTCTACATGAGCTGTCTCCCGGAGAACCAAAAGATGCGGGCCATTGCGCTAAAGTATGATGCCCAAATTCGATTTACGGACGGCGACCTCATGGGTGAGATTATGCCATCACACCCTGACCAGCTTTCCATCGCTGGCGAGATCGTCGACGACCGCATTGGCTTTCTGTTGGCGGAGCTGGACCTCAGCGCTAGATCGGATCGTGCCGCATAGGAGGCCGACCTGGCATGGCACGTCCTGCTCCAAGTCGTCGAAGCTACCGCGAAAAATCTCTGCGGTAGACATCGCGACGTTTGGCTTCACGATGAGGCCAAACCCAGTTCCGAACGTATAGCATCAAACCGTGGTCGAAAGTCATAGGTCGCAAAGAACTCCGTCTCGAACGCGCCCCATGCGCGGCGCTCAATCGCGAGATTGACTTCGCGCAACCTCGCGGGTGGAAACTTGAGGGTCACAACTTGGCCAATCCCCATCATCACATACCATGATACGATTTCACAATCTTCCGGCGGGAAGTTATGCCAGAACTCCGAAGCGTCCAATTTGGCATTGATCTCGCCAAGGTTCTGATCCTGCTGATGCTTGAGAAAAATGGTAAGCATCATTGTTGAGTCTTCTACTAGCATCGAACTTCTCCATTCTCACTTGGTATTCACGTAGCTATTGCCCAACTCGCACCTCGGTCATACCTAGGTCTTGTCCTGTCCTTAACTACCTCTCTCACTCAGAACAAATTCGCGTGCGCCAGACACGCTTTGATCGAACGGAACATGAGTTGGTGTCGCTCGCGATCAACGCAGTAAGATACGATCTCTACCAAGCTCCATCAAACAAACTTCTTTCAATGTTGCCTACCTATGTAGGTGATGTTGTCCAATGGTCTACGCGCATGCGCCGACGCATCGCGGCCACCAAAGTTTGACTCTTCAAAGTTGGAGAAAATGAATTACGTCGATAGTCAAAATGATTACTTGGCAGCGACACTAATCAATGATTTTGAACAGCGTGCATGTCGCCAAGAACGCAATGCAAACTTTAGAAACTGAATTCGTAAGTCGAAAGAACAACATGAAATGATTATATTTTGAGGACTTTACGCAACACTTTGGACTGTTTTTCCATTTTTTTGCATTCAAGTTTCATTTTTCATGTCAACAAATCAGAAGATTTTGCACATGATTTTTTTGTTCGAATCAATCGAACCTAAATCGGGAGAGAACTATGGCTAGAACCGCTACAAAGAAAGCACCGGCGAAAGCCGCTGCTACAAAGTCGAGAGTTAAGAAAGCACCTGCTCGTAAGTCAACTGCGCGCAAGACAACCGCGAAGGCTGCTACTAAGAAAGCACCGGCAAAGAAGGTTGCTCGCAAGACGACGGCAAAGGTTGCTGCGAAAAAAGCACCGGCAAAGAAGGCTGCTGCTAAGCCAGCTGCTAAGGCGGCTGCTAAGAAGAAGACAGTTGCCCGCAAGGCAGTGGTCAAAAAGACGCCAGCACGCAAGGCACCTGCTAAGAAAGCAGCCGCCAAGCCGGCCGCAAAGAAGAAGGCACCGGCACGCCGCAAAAAGGCTGCCTAAGCCAACATCGTCCTGCCTCGTTCTTGGGCGAACGAGGCAGGGACGGCGGATACCTCACAATCTCGGACTGTTTCGTACAATAGCTACTGGAGGTTGCACACAAAGCGCCTCCAGTATTTTTTTGGGATCAGCGAAATCTTCACAGTCGTGACCGCACCGACTACGGTTATCGCGGAGATCGCAGTAACCACAGCAATAGCACTTGTTGTTCGATGGTTAAACTGAATGGTCCGGCGTGAAAGACATGAGTTAGACGCGCCGCTCGATCATCAATTTCTTGATTTCTGCGATTGCCTTGGCCGGATTCAGTCCTTTCGGACACGCCTTTGCGCAATTCATAATCGTATGACAGCGATAAAGCCGAAATGGGTCCTCCAGATCGTCCAAGCGCTCGCCTGTTGCCTCATCTCGTGAGTCGTTGATCCAGCGATAGGCCTGCAGCAAACTCGCGGGCCCGAGGTAACGATCAGAATTCCACCAGTAGCTTGGACACGACGTTGAGCAGCAGGCGCAAAGAATACACTCGTAAAGTCCGTCCAAGCCCTCGCGATCTTCATGGCTCTGGCGCCACTCGGTCGGTGGCATCGGACTGGATGTCTGCAGCCACGGTTCAATCGACTGATGCTGTGCATAGAAATTTGTCATATCCGGCACAAGATCTTTCACGACCTTCATGTGTGGCAGAGGATAAATGTTGATCAAATCCTGGAAGTCATCGATCGCACTTAGACAGGCCAGGCCGTTTGTGCCGCCGATGTTCATTGAGCAGGACCCACAGATCCCTTCACGGCATGACCGCCTGAAAGTCAGGCTTGAATCTATCTCGCCCTTGATTTTTATGAGCGCGTCCAAAACCATCGGCCCACAATCGTCGAGGTCGACCCAATAGGAATCCATTCTCGGGTTTTTGCCATCATCGGGGTTCCACCGATAGATACGAAATTCCTTCCAGCGATCGCCGGACCCTTTCTCATTCCATGTCTTGCCAGTATTGATCGCCGAGTTTTTCGGCAGTGTCAGTTGCACCATGGCCAGTTCACCCTTTGTGCAGTCGCTATCCGTTGATTACTCTAGTCGACTTCTGCGTCCGATTTCACGCGTTGCCTCGGCGACGAAAGCGCGCGCAATTTCAATTCGCATTAGCTGATACGGTACTCTTTCAGTCTTTCGACTAAGCTCTTCAGTCGTACGGCCACCTCCAATCCCGTTTCCACGGAAACTCGGAGTGTCGCGCGCCCTTGAACCAATTGGTTCAATAGATCCTGTGCTTCACCAAATCCGTAAAACAAGTCGTCCGGCGGGTCGATCTCTCCGTCTTCAATGGCTACCATCACCGCGAACGCACTCTGGGCCGCAAGAACGAGCATCGACGCAATGTCATTCATCGATTGATGATAAATGCGGACGGCATTCGGGCCAACGCGTGGACCATGAACACCAAACTTTAATGGCGCGGCGGCAGCGCCCCCCTCCACTGCAAACAACGATTTGGCCCTGTGAAAACGTCGGAATACATCCTCAAGACCAAGACAACACCGTTCGAGATCTCGCAGGGCGGACGTGACCTTACGTTTCGAACGTGTCGTATCAGGTTCTCTGTCTTGTGCGACCCAATTCACAGTCGCAATGGACGCTATAGTTCCAAGGGCAGCCAACGCGGGCAACACAACCGTAAACGGGTCTGGTGCAATGCGCGTTTCCGTTTCGGCATCCACCTTGCTTTTAGTGCGTGGACCGCTCAAGGATCTAGCTCCAAACCTGATCGCCAGGTTGACTCAACCTACTCGCCGCAGCCCTCCTAGCGCACTTGCCTAATACTGACACACCTCAATAAACGCGTGCTTTTGGCTCGATGTAGGCGATCTCGTTAGTCATAGTGTACTCGTGCACCGGTCGATATTCGATAGTGATGGTCTGCGAATTGTCGTCGGCCCAGGCGAGGGTATGCTTCATCCAGTTGCCATCATCACGATCTACAAAATCTTCCCTAGCGTGGGCCCCACGGCTTTCCTTGCGATTTTCAGCACTGAACATCGTGACTGCAGCTTGCGAGATCAGATTTTCGTATTCCAGAGCCTCAATCAGATCCGAATTCCAAATCAATGACCGATCTGCGATTTCTAGATCGGCACCACGTTTCCATACCTCATTTATTTTTTCGACACCCTCTTCAAGCACCGGGCCATCTCGGAAAACCGCACAATTGTTCTGCATTACCTGTTGCATTTCGTGACGCAGCTTCGCCGTCGGCGCCCCTCCTTCTGCATGTCGAACACGATCCAACCGAGACAAAGCGAGCTCGTGTGCGTCCGCTGGCAGGTCTGCATGGGCAGAGCCCGCCTCCACTGTTTCGCCGCAGCGCAGACCAGCCGCGCGCCCAAAAACTACGAGGTCGATTAACGAGTTTGATCCCAGCCTGTTGGCGCCATGAACCGAAACGCACGCAGCTTCCCCGATAGCCATCAAGCCTGGCACTATGTAATCCGGATCGCCATTCTTCAAGGTTACGACTTCGCCATGATAGTTTGTAGGAATGCCACCCATATTGTAGTGAACCGTTGGCAGAACCGGAATTGGCTCACGACGTAGGTCAACACCGGCAAAAATTTTCGCACTCTCCGTTATCCCGGGTAGTCGCTCCGCAAGGACCTTGGGATCGAGATGGTCGAGATGAAGATGAATGTGATCGCCCTTTTTTCCGACACCGCGACCTTCACGGATCTCGATCGTCATGGAACGGGAGACAACGTCTCGAGAGGCCAAATCCTTGACGTGCGGAGCGTAACGCTCCATGAAACGTTCACCTTCGCTGTTCGTCAAATAACCGCCTTCGCCGCGAGATCCCTCCGTAATCAACACACCTGCCCCGTAAATTCCGGTGGGATGAAACTGCACGAATTCCATGTCCTGGAGTGGCAAGCCGGCACGCAGCACCATCGCGCTTCCATCACCTGTGCAAGTATGCGCCGATGTGCAAGAAAAATATGCTCGCCCATAGCCGCCTGTGGCAAGCACAGTTTTCTTTGCGCGAAAACGGTGTATCGTCCCATCGTCCATGTTCATCGCGACAACGCCTCGGCAAGCGCCATCTTGGTCCATCATTAGGTCGATCGCAAAATACTCAACAAAAAACTCAGCGGAGTGCCGCAGCGACTGACCGTAGAGGGTGTGTAACATGGCGTGACCCGTTCGGTCCGCAGCAGCGCATGTCCGCTGTGCAGGCGGCCCTTCACCGAACTCCGTGGTCATTCCACCAAATGGGCGCTGATAAATCCGCCCGTCTTCCGTCCGCGAAAACGGAACGCCATAGTGTTCTAGCTCGTAAACAGCCTCCGGGGCATTGCGACAGAGGTATTCGATTGAGTCTTGATCACCCAACCAATCTGCACCTTTGACGGTGTCGTACATATGCCAACGCCAATCATCGTTTCCCATATTGCCAAGGGACGCCGCGATCCCTCCTTGGGCCGCCACGGTATGAGAACGGGTTGGAAAGACCTTGGTCACACATGCTGTCGATAGCCCGGCCTCGGCTGCACCCAACGTCGCCCGCAGTCCGGACCCGCCGGCACCGACTACGACCACGTCGTAGGTGTGGTCAACCATCGTATACGCACGGCCGTTGATGTGTGGGGCCGCCGTACCGTTTGCTGTTCCATTTGAGCTTCCGTCCATCGCTTCTCAGGCCCCAAAGTTAATTTTCAGAATGGCAAACACGCAGGCCAGGCCAATCGCCGCGGCGAAAAAGGTGTTGAACATGAGCAGCACTACTTTGCTGCCCTCGCCTTTGACATAGTCCTCGATAATAACCTGCATACCCAACCGCATGTGATAAATGCCGGACAGGACAAACAAAAGTAGCACAATGGCGATCAGTGGATTGGCGAGAGCGTTCTCTATGACGGGCAAATCTTCGCCAGCAAGGTCAGCGATCAACCACACGAACGCAACGCCCAATACGATGTTGGCGACAGCCGTCACACGCTGTTGCCAGAAATGATCAGAACCCTCTCGCGCCGAACCCAACCTGCGAACGTTTTTAAGCGGCGTCCTCATACTCATGAGCAATTAACCTCTTACACGGCCGCAAGCAGCCAAATTAATACAGTTAGGACGAGCGAAGCGATCAACGAGGCCCAGCATATTCTGTCGACCGTTTCGAGGTCGTACCCGCGGCCAGTGTCCCACACCAGATGGCGAATGCCGCCAAACATGTGATGTAGCAGCGCCCAAGTATAACCTATGAGAATCAGGCGACCCAAAATCGAACCAAAAAGCGCATCTGCTGTTGCAAACGAGTCAGGGCCGTGCGCTACGGCGATCAACCAAAATGCAAGCAACAAAGTGCCGAAATAGAGCGCCGCTCCTGTCAAGCGATGCACAATCGACATGATCATGTTGATCTTTGGCGTGTAGACCTGAAGGTGCGGTGAGAGCGGACGCGACGCGGCTCCGCGGTTGCTACTGGCGTTCGCCATTATCCATTGTCTCCGCTAATCCAGGGGGAAGATCCTGCGTCTCATCTTGTAGCGTGACGGAATCGCCACCGCAATCCGGGTGGCTATTCCGTCGCCCGCCTTTATACGACCGTACTGCACAGATCTGCCGCAGAGATCTGCCGCAGAGATCTGCTGCACGGATATGCCGCACAAATCTTCCGCACAGATCTGCCGCACACATCCACCGTACGATCTTGTCGCAGGGATTTCGCGCGTGGACAGGCTTGACGACCTGTCCTGACGGTCGGGTTCTGTTACTTACCAAAAGGGTATCGCAGCTATCGGCAGAGACATACATCATACGACACGCCGCACCGGCCGACACGCCGCACCGGCGCGTTAACGAGGCACCAATACCCAGTAGTCGAGATCGAGAACCACACCTTCGTCGTACGAACTCCCATCGGTTCGGTCCGGAAAGTCGTCACACGGCCGGTTTCTCGTCGCAATCGTGCGCAATCGAAGCGCTCCTAAATCATGGCGGTGCTGCAGAACCGAAGTTTCCAACACTTCAGTCCACGCAAAAATAGTGTCACCGGCAAACGTCGGAGCTACGTGCCGGCCTCCATTAAGACCGGCAATCTTGAACGCATTCCCAAGGCCGTTGAACGACAAAGCGCGAGCTAGCGAAATAATAACACCGCCATAGATCAAACGCGCTCCGAAACGACTTTCTGCCTGTTCGTACTGATTAAAATGCACCCGGGCCGTATTTTGATAGACTCGAGTGGCGATCTGGTGCTCCGCTTCTTCCAGCGTCATTGCATCCATATGATCGAATTGCTCCCCCACGGCGTAGTCGCCAAAGCGATACGGCGAACCGGAAAGAATCGTACAGTAGCGGGACACATCGACGGGAGGCAGCTGATTTGCCAAATGGTCCGGAGGTATCCGATCTGACAATTCCGGCATCACCGCTACCGGAGCCGATCGTGATAGATCATGTTTCTTGACCATCACCCATCGGATGTAGTCGATCACCAACTCACCGTCTTGATTCATCCCCCGAGATCGGACGTAAACAACCCCCGTCTTCCCACTTGAATTCTCGCGCAATCCAATAACCTCAGATGTCGCTCGTAACGTATCACCGGGATAGACCGGCACGAGAAATCTGCAATCAGCATATCCAAGATTGGCGACGGCATTGAGTGAAATATCTGGCACCGTTTTACCGAAAACGGTGTGGAAAACGAGTAGATCATCGACCGGAGCGCGCGGAAATCCAAGAGATCGCGCGAACGCATCCGACGACTGAAGCGCAAACCTTGATCCATACAGACCGTTGTAAAGGGCGACATCACCGACCGTAATAGTCTTGGGAGTGGCGTGCTCCAGCACCTGCCCCACCCGAAAATCCTCGAAGAAATTGCCCCGACTGATCTTCAACACACTCATTTTGAGATCCTACAATCCTATAGCTTGGGCAATGGCCACGGTGCGGCGTGCCGACTCGGCGTGCAGCAACTCGACCATCTTGCCTTCGAGTGTGATTACGCCTTTGACCTTGTTTTCCGGCTCCTCAAACGCCTCTATAATTTTACGCGCCCAGGCGACATCGTCCTTAGAAGGCGTAAAGACAGCATTGGCTCCATGGATCTGACTGGGATGAATCAGGGTCTTTCCATCCATACCAAACATCCGCCCCTGTTGGCATTCGCGCTCAAATCCGCTCAGATCCGAGAAATTATTATAGACGCCATCCAATACGTCGATCTCATAGGCACGGCCCGCTGTTACAATCGCACTCAACCAATAAAGCGCCGCCGCTCGACCAGAATCCAGCGTTGCCCTGGTTTCTTTGACAAGGTCGTTTGTCCCGACAACCAAGCATCCGAGCGGCAGCTGCGTTGCACTTCTGGCGATCTCGGCGATATTCACAATTGCGAGTGGCGTCTCAATCATTGCCCAAATCTGGGCCTGACTGCCTGCCGATTGCAAATGTTGTGCGACAGACTGAATGTGTGCCGCCTGTTCGACTTTCGGAATTAAGATCGCGTCTGGTCCTGCTG
>JBPCWA010000295.1:0-8043 GCA_051009975.1 Hyphomicrobiaceae bacterium | reverse complement strand
CCCAACTCAGCGCAAGTACGCTCAAAGGACAGTTGGTCCGGTGGCTTAGGGCGAGTAGTGCGCGGCAAAAATTAATCCTTTCATCATAGTAGCTCTTACTACCCAATCTGCCCTCAAACAAAAGAAGCGCTGTAAGTTTCTTTAATTCAGCACGGTGCTGAGCATCCTTTATAGAGAGGCGTAAGAACTCGGCCCCAGCACCTATAGCCAGAAAGATGGTCAACGCCTGGAACGGAGGAGATAGACCTAGAAAGAATAGCGATATTAATGCAGCCACGAACACGCTGAAGCAAGACGACCTGAAAATCAACGTCTGTTCAGATCTCTTGAATGCTCGAATCAAGATTAAGGCCAAGAGTAGTGTGCTCACGAGTGCCCATGAGTGCATTCCTTCCGCAGTAAGAACGACGGATACAGCAAGCAGCGCTCCGATTAAGAGCTCGATGGCTGGGAACAGCGAGCCGTGCCAAGACGTGCTGCTGAAGGCAGTCCGCCCGGACTTCGTTTGCTGAACTTGCGCAAATTTTTCGTGATCGGCGGATATATTCATAATGAATTGGGGACCTTAGAGTCGTTTCTTGTTGGACGTGCCATGAAAACTGGATTGTGAGCAGCAATAATCATGCCGCAATAGATCAGGAAGTCGCGCGGCAGTTGTTACGTAGCGAGTTAAAGTAATTAGGCAGAAAGTTAACACGCAGGGAGGCGGCAAGTAACTGATTGCCGAGTCCCGCAAAAAGGTGCGGCGATAATTGCGGGCTTCGGCCGAATGCTAAATGCGCCTATGTATTACAGGATGTTGAGACGTTAATGGTCTCCAACTAGTTTTCTAATCGGCCTAAATGGAAGTGGCTTTCGTCGTGTCAAGACGAAGATCGTTATGTCGTAGTGTTTGGAGGCGAGGCCTTTTTATCAGCACGCGAAAATTATCGGATATTATGCGAAGGAATCTCAAAACTTATTCGGCGGGCCGACCAGAACTGCATCGATTGTGATGAAAGTAGAGCCTGGAAACCAAAAAGTAACTCATTCTAAGAAACTGCGTTGTGCGATCTTAGTTGGTCAGATAGGCGAGGTTTTCGATTGCTGTTCTATTCAAAAGTGTTGAGCGATGTTTTTCAGACTGTCGAAGGCTGTATCGAGCTGCGCATAGAGGAAGAGGTCGATAAGTTCGAATCTGCTGTGGCACTAATGAAACTTCGGCAGATGCCAGCAGATTTTTGTGTCCTAGTAGATTGAGGCTCGGTGTGGTCGCGGCGAGGCCAAGTGTACTGATTGTAGATCTGTCTGCTTCCTATGGCGGCTCGGACGTAAGAGTGGTCGAGTTTTGTCGGGGCGTAAGTCAGAGAATCGACGTCGCCGTGGCCGTTCTGGCAGGCTCAGGTGTGGAAGAAAGACTGCGCCGAACTGGCGTGGAACTGTGGCCAATTGCGCGAAATAAGGCCGACCCCAGGATTATCCTTGACCTGATTAGATTCATTAGAGCGCGCAGGCCTCAAGCGATCGATGCTCACAATCCGCAGTCCATACTCTGGGGCCTTCTTGCCGCCAGGCTCGCTCGCGTGCCCGCCCGTGTTGCCACCATCCACAGCGTCTATGAAGAGTCTGAGAAACGGCGACTGGGAAAGTTTTTGTTTGGAGCTCTTTATGGCCTTGTTCAACACCTAGCAACTCGCGTCATCGTCGTTTCTGATTATGTGCAGGCTCACCTATTGGCCACTGCTATAGAGCCGTCCAAGGTTGTTGTAATAGAGAACGGTGTGGTCGCTCAAGAACGAGTTCGGTGGAACCGTCAGAGCATTCGCTCCACGGTGGCAATCGTCGGCCGACTCGTGCCGGTGAAGGGGCACTCGATCTTGTTTAGAGCGCTTCAACGTTTGTCGAAGCGTGGGCACATCATTGATTGTCTTGTGATTGGAGATGGACCAGGCCGGACTAAGCTGGAAGCCGAAGTCGAAGCGCGTGGCATATCCTCTCAGGTAAGATTCCTTGGATTTCTCACCGATGCTCAGGCTCTGCTTGTCACCTGCGATGCATTGATAATGCCCTCCTTTACGGAGGCCTTGCCCTTTGCAGCTCTCGAGGCGGCAGCGGTTGGGCTACCCGTGATTGCATCGAATGTGGGTGGACTCAAGCTTTGCTTTCGCTCTGGAGAGACCGCAAGGCTTGTCAGCGTGGGATCAATCGAGGAACTCGCGGAAGCGCTACTTTGGTGCAGTACTTGCAAAGAAGAGAGTAGAGCTATGGGGGGCCGAGCACAACGAATGGTGAGGGAGAGGTTCTCTTTAAGAAGAATGATTGATGAAACGCTTCTCATCTATGGCTCAGGTGAAATTTCCGCGAGACCAATGCCAAAGAAAGTCGCTCCGGTTGCCGTAAAGTAGCTTTCTCATGTCGATTTTTTATGGTTGGCGATCATGGAACAGATGCTAGTCTTTGTTGTTTGCTTTGCCCTTCTTGTTCAAGGGTATCACTATATTGCGTATCCAGTCCTTCTGTTCTTTGTTGGTCGATTTTGCGAACGGCAGGCCGAAGAACAAGAACTTCTCCCAACCGTCAGTCTGGTGATCTGCGCTTTTAACGAGGCTGGCGTAATTAGAAGGAAGATCGAAAACAGTCTTGCACTAGATTATCCCAACTTGGAAATTATTATCAATACCGAGGGCTCTTCGGACAGCACATTCGAGCTTTCGAGACTGTATGCGTCGGATGGCGTCGTCACGCTGCATTCTGCCGAGCGAAGAGGAAAAGGTCAGGCCCTTAATGATGCGGTTCGTCACTCATCGGGTGACGTCCTCGTTCTTTCGGATGCGAATGCATTCTATGAGAAGCAAGCAATTAGAAAACTAGTAAGTCGCTTCGCGGATGCTAATGTCGGTCTCGTGACCGGAAGAAAAACAGTTCGCGTTGGAGCCCTTGGGTCCGAGGATACGGCTGAAAGCGAAAGCTTCTATTGGCGATACGAAAATATCCTGAAGTCGCTCGAGACCCGGCTGGGCTCAACCGTCGCGGTCCACGGAGAAATGCTTGCGATCAAGCGAGAACTTTTTTCGCCGATTCCGGAAGATATCGTGAATGACGACGCCTACCAGGCACTAAACGTATTAGCGCAGGGTCACCGCGTTGTATTTGAAGAGGGCGCAGTCTGCTGGGAAGCACCGTCAAGTACCTTGAAGGACGATTTGGTGCGTCGCCAACGCATGTCTGCCGGGAGATTCCAGCTTCTTACTCGATTCAATATTTGGCCACGACAGCCTTTGGTCCTTTTCATGTTCCTTTCGCACAAAGTGCTGAGGCTGTTTTTGCCGATATTTGCGGTCGTTGGTCTCGTCGCCAACCTTTGGTTGGTAATGCGACCGGACGTACCCCTTGGCATGTGGTTTACCTTTGCCGTGCAGCTGGCGTTTTTAGCTCTCGCCATTCTTGGATTCTTTGGAGGATCCGTTGGAAAAGCGTTCTTACCGTCGAGAGTCGCTGCCTATTTGGTATCGGGCTACGCTGCAACTCTCTCAGGTCTGTGGAGAGCTTTAACTGGTGGACAAGCCGTTCTTTGGGAAAAAGCGAGGCGCTAACTGCAATGGAGGAAGGTTCTAGGGACCTCAGCTCCATGAATGACGCCGCTGAAGAATTGATGATAGCAGGGCACTACGGTCGTGATCAGATTGAATAGTAGCTGGCGCACACTGCGTCGTCGTTTGGCCGGCCCCGTTATGGAGGCAGCGTTGCGCCTGCGCGCTGGTCCGTGCACCCGAGGCTTGCTTCCTAAGAACCTTGTCGTACTAGCCTATCATCGTATCGATGATCCTCGGCGACCGGGCTTTTACGGATTTTCTGGCAACGTAAGTGCAACCCGACAAGCATTTTCGGAGCAGCTCGATCTACTTGCCGAGCAATACACGGTGGTTGGCATCGATGACGTTGTCGCATGGCGGCGTGGTCTGATCGATTTGCCTCGAAATCCAGTTCTAATAACCTTCGACGATGGCTATCGCGATAATTTCACTGATGCGCTTCCCGAACTAGCTGCACGCCGACTTCCAGCCGTCTTGTTTGTATGCACAGGTTATGTTGACGGTACCGTTTATTTTTGGTGGGACTGGGTCGCCGATGTTTTTGCGAGAACTAAGCTTCGGCAAGCTGTTCTACCGCTCCTGGGTAACTGGGCTTGGGAAAACGCAGAAGAGCGATCCCGGCTCGCCGCGTTATGGGTGAACGTAGCCAAGCGGCTTCCCCAAATGACACTTAGATATTGCCTGCGCGAGCTGGCAGCGACAATTGGAGAGGAAATCCCCGAGAGAGGGCCTTCACAGGCGAGGCTTACATGGGATGAACTGAAGGTTATGACGGAGCAGGGCTTCATGGTGGGGGCCCACACCGTAAGACATCCCAACGTCAATCGTATATCGGAAGAGCGTGCGAGAAAGGAAATCGCAACGTCGCGGGCTATTATCGAGCAACGCCTCGGTATTTCAGTGGATTCTTTTGCCTATCCTTATGGAGGCAAAGATGACTTCAACGAGCGTCACGAAAGGATCCTTGAGCAGGAGGGCTTCGCATTAGGGTTCCGCTTAGATGGAGGCATCACATTTGCCCGCGAGGTGCGACGTCGTCCATTTGCCGTGCGACGTGTGTGCATCACACAAAAAGACACGCTACCGCGCTTTGCCGCGAAGGTTGCCGGCGCCTCGCGTTTTGCCAGCTTGTGAAGCGCGCGCCCCTTCGCCTCGCCGTCTGCAAGATCTCACCGTTTCTTAACCTTGAGGTGTGCAATGCAGAGACTTCTTTCGCTCGTCAAGCAATATACAAGCGATAAACAAGCAGTAAACTTGTTAGCAGCCCGAACTTTTGTAAGCGTCTTCCAAAGTCGATTCAATTATGGCAGCAACCCCGTTTTGCCTTTCTCACTCTCCTTGGTCACTTCGTAAGCGAACAGTCCTCCGTTGGCTGTGCATTTGCGTCCTCATGTTCGGCCCGTTAGCTTCTACCGGTTTTGGGGCCGAAGAAGCCACTGGCCAGCAGGGGAATGAGAAATTAGTCAAGCGCGATCCTGTAGACGCCTATCAATCCGAAATTCGGCGGCCATATGAGTGGCAGGGCGAGTCGCAGGCGGTGACGCCGAGCGCCAACACGGTGTCTCCGGGCTCTGTGTCAATTACAAAGTCTACTCTGTCTCCGGGCTCTGTATCAATTACAAAGTCTACTGCGACACTGCCTTCTTCAAATTCTACACCGGCATCCTCACTTCCGAACTCCAATCAGGCATCGGCTGCTACCATCGCCCCTTCTGTCCGAGCTCAAAACTATAAACTGGCAAGCGGCGACACACTGGCCATTAAAGTCTTCAATTATAAGGATCTGTCTGGCGAGTATCTCGTGCGTTATGACGGGTCCATTTCGGTGCCGGTGCTTGGTTCTCTCCAAGTCGCCGGACTCGAAATCAGTGATGTTGAGCGTCTGCTCTCAGAGCGCTTTTCGAAAATCAGTCACGGCCAATCATATGTAAGCGTCGTGGTTAGCCGGTATCGCCCATTCTATGTGGTCGGTTTTGTCGACAAGCCTGGGGCGTATGCCTGGCAGCCGGGCCTCAGCGTCCTCCACGCATTGACGCTTTCAGGTGGATTTCCAAGAATTGACGCCGCTTCTCCGGTCCTTGGGGATCGCGAGATCGGAGAACTTGGTGAAAAGCTTAACTTACTGAAGCGAGCTCTGATCCGACGAGCCCGACTGAGTGCCGAGCGGGATAACAAAACCAAGATCATTGTGCCTGCGCGACTGCATAACTTGGTGAACGATGTCGAGTTGGACGCGCTCGTGAGTTTAGAACAGCGCAATCTCGCTGAGCGTCTCGAACTCATGAAATCAAAACGCAAGAATTTTGAGCAGGCGATAACGCATGCAAGAGAGGAGATTTCGTCGCTCAAAGAAAAGCAAGTCGCGATCGAGAAGCAAATCGACTTGCAAACTAAACTAGCTGTGCGGCTTCGGAAGGCCCCGAAGGGCATCGTTCAGAACACGCGCTTTATGGAAGTCGAGATTTCGCTAGCTGAGTTCGTCGCCGGGGGTAGAGATATCGTCAAAGAAATTGCGATAGCTAAGCAGCGCCTGAGCGATGCTGAGCATGGCCTCAAGACCTTTTTAATCGAGCGGCGGATTGAGATTGACGGCGACTTAAACAGGCTCGACCTCCAAATCTCCGCGTATAATAAAACGATCGCGACATCAAATTCTATCCTCGCCCGAATGGGATCTTCGGCAGGCGGTGGCGCCTCTGCATTCGAAACAAACGTCACATACTCTATTGTTCGCAAAGAGGGTTCAAAAGCCACTACGCTAAAGGTGGATGAATTCGCTAGCGTCTTGCCTGGAGACATTCTGCGGGTCCAGGGCTCGTTCTTGCCTGTCGGCGGAAGCATGCAGCGGGAGCCACTTGCCGGCGCTGTGGGGGGGGATCCCTTACAATTGCAAGAAGCCACAAGTCCCACCAGCGTGCGGAGTTTCTGAATTAGATAACGGCACCGGACCCCAGCGGGTGGCGTTGCTACGTCACCTAAGGACAGATTTGCACGACGCTAACAAAAGCAAACAGAGTATCCCATGGGGAAAATTTCTGAGTAGATAAGAGGATTCGCTAGACTATTAACACAGTCGAATGCCATTGGGCAGGTCGCAGAGATGCAATCAATTCTATAGAATAAACTCACGTGCAGTATCATGAATTATTCGGCTCAGAAATTATGTGTCGCCGCAGCGCGCGGGTGAGACCGCGTACAGAGCGCGCTGTTTTCCAAAGAATAGGATTGCGCTTGATTGCAAATTTGCTCTTAGCCTTGGTTTGCGAGAGAGCGGTCGTTGCCCATCCTCGCGGACTGAGAGACAGATGAGTCTCAAAGCAACGCACCTCCTGCCCCTGCCAAGAAGCTTTGTGATCGCCATCCCCAGGACCAAGATCGAATACGGCCGTCTTTTGTCTGCAATGATGTGCAACATGTTCCCGCATCAGAATGAACCCAGGTGACCACCGTTTCAGTTCGCCAAGGTCCATTGAGGCGGTTAGGAAATAGAATATGTCCTGGAACCGCATGCCGTTAAATGTGGCTGCGACCGTGTTATCGAGACTGAGATAAGCGCACTCAAATGACGTGCCGTTTCCCGTATCCCGTGCAAGTTCGCGGTAGAAAGTCTGCATGCTTGGATCTTCAAATACGTTCAGTTCGCCTTGGCTTTGAAATTGGATTGCCTTTTGGCGCAAGAAGGTTTCGAGCAACTCGAGCCGCTCTGTCTCAGTTGCGGCCAGAGAGATATTCAATTTGCCGCTCTTCGCTAGATTGCGTTCCTTCCGCCTTAGCGTACTGCGGCTACGTGCACTGAATGTCGAAGCATAAAGCGAATCGAAGTCCGGGTAGAGATTGAGTGCATAGGCGCGCAAGGCTGCCGGATACGTGGGAAGTTGAGCTAGCGGATTCTTGACACCATTCCACTCGAAAGGTTGTTTGAGGAAATGTATGGCACCGATTTCAGGTCGCTGGCGTGATATTTTGCCGAGGATTGCGCGGATCTCTGCCTCTCCGATCTGATCAATAATATCTCGTCGATAGAGGCCAAAGTTATAGTTCGAGCGGGCTTGCCCAAGCCAAGTCAGCACAAATGTACCCAACTTCTTCACAATAGCCATTGGCCAGATGAGAGCGAGCCGCCCATCAGCATCAAATCCGGTTAAGATCAGCGGGTGTTCGCCATGCGCCAATGCCGCTGTTCGACACCAAGCCGAAAGCCATTTGTAAGACTGGAACAGCGTTGCGCAGGCGCTTTTCTCAAATTCCAGCCATTCATCAATAATATCGGTCGGAGCTTTGCAGAATGATAAAGATAAACCGGCGACTGATCCGATTGGTGTCGTCAGCAACCTACTGGGCGCTGGCATAAAAGATGAGGCGCGCGAGTTGATGCCTATGGGCATGATCATGATGAACATCTAATCTTGGCGAATTGGAAAAGTGTACACGGCATCAGGTTAATTTGCTTTTCGATTAGGCAGATCTGATA
>JBPCWA010000294.1:0-10980 GCA_051009975.1 Hyphomicrobiaceae bacterium | reverse complement strand
GTTTCGCCCCTATAAATATCGTTCAGTGCTTGCGCGCAACAGCTATCATATGTAGATGTTTGAATACGTTACGAGCATGGTCGGTCCTTTAGCCACACGATGGATTTCAACGTTACGATAGGTGGCGCCCTTTTGGCCGGACTTTTTTCATTTGTGTCACCGTGCATCTTACCGCTGGTTCCTCCCTATCTTTGTTTTCTGGCTGGTGTGACGATCGATGAGCACGCAAGAAAAGATGGCAATGCGCAGTTGGGTGTTGTCTGCACAGCGCTCGCCTTTGTCCTCGGCTTTACGACGGCATTTGTCCTTCTCGGTGCCACAGCGAGTGTCATCGGCCAAGCATTGACGAAACACCTCGATGCTATGGTTATTGTTGCCGGCGCATTAGTTTTGCTTATGGGATTGAACTTTCTGGGAATTTTGCGCGTTCCGCTGCGCATTACAACCGAGCAAGTCGGAGGCAGAACTGCGCCACCCGGTTTTGTTGGTGGCTATGTGATAGGGTTTGCCTTCGCGTTCGGTTGGACGCCTTGTGTCGGCCCTGTGCTCGCGATAATTCTATTTCTGGCCGCGAGCAAAGATACGGTCGCGCAAGGCGCTAGCCTCCTTTTTGTCTATGGACTTGGCATGGGATTGCCGTTCCTCGCCGCCGCCCTCTTTGCGTCGGCAATAGTGCCTCGCGTGTCGGGCGACAGCCGTCGCTTCGCTCATTGGAGGCGAGTCATTGGTGGCCTGTTGGTGGTAACCGGGGTTGTGTTTATGACCGGCCAAATGTCCACGTTTGCTTACTGGTTGCTGGAAACTTTTCCCTTCTTGGGAGAGATCGGCTAGCCGCACATTCGCCTCTTCATATGTTCCAGTGGGTCAGAGAGGAGCGCTATGAGGGCGATGAACCATTCCAAAAGTTCCTCACATGCATGCTCGAATGATCGAAATAGCTCTAAATTTCAAGGATAAAGCGCAGGATGACTTTGCTCCACATTCAAAAAATAGAATTTGTTATTGAATAGAGGAGGTGGTCTGGTGTAGGCTCGCATCAATTGCAGAGCAATGCTGCAAATAAGAATAATCTTGCCATCAAGAGTAAAACTGCAGAGCGTTTGCAATGAAAGTTGTGTAAGGGGAGGTGCAATGCGTTGTGGGACATTGAGCTTGGTAATCCCAGTCGGGGTAGCAGTCGGGCTGGCGTTGTGCACGGCGGGAGCCAATGCTGACACAAAGGCCGCGAGCGTTACAACGCCAAACGATGTCAATATCGTAGACGGTAAGTTGAACCAATCGTTGTCGGGTCGAGCGGGTGACGCCGCTGCCGGTAGGAAATGGTTCGTGGGACGCAAACTCGGTAATTGTCTGGCATGTCACGTGAACTCTGATACGGCCACTCAGCAGTTCCACGGGGAGGTCGGGCCGCCGATGGACGGAGTGGCAGACCGATATAGCGAGCCAGAATTGCGCGCAATCATAGTAAATTCGAAAGCTGTTTTTGGCGATCACACACTTATGCCCGCCTTCTACCGAACCAGGGGCCTTAACAGGGTAGGCAAGAAATTCGTCGGTAAGACAATACTCTCAGCGCAACAGGTTGAAGATGTGCTCGCATATCTTCGCACTCTGAAAGAATAGAGAATAGCGTGTGTCAGCCCGTGACGTGACACAGGTCGAAGGAGCACAATCCGATGGAACTGAACAAACGACAGTTGCTGGGGCTCAGCGCAGGATCAATCGCTGCACTCGTAGCGGCCGGTTTACTGACACCACTGCGGGCTGCTGCGAACGAGACAGAAAATAGAATTAAGGAGTTTGCGGCTGGGCAAGAAATCAAAACGGGCAAGATTACTTTGACGACACCTGAAATTGCCGAAAATGGTAACACTGTTCCGATTTCTATAGATGTGGATAGTCCGATGACGAAGGATGACCACGTCGCGTCAGTGATGTTGCTAGCCGATGGGAACCCGCTGCCGGGCGTGGCGACATTCTATTTTTCGCCTATGAGCGGTGAAGCCAGTGCCACAACGCGTATCAGACTTGCGACGACGCAAAATGTCATTGCCATTGCCAAGATGAGTAATGGGGATATCTACTTAGACAAAAAGCAGGTCAAAGTGACGATTGGAGGTTGTGGCGGGTAGGTGGCACATCAGTACTCCATCCAAACCCAATCTCGCTCTAAGGATCAAGACTATGGCAAAACCTCGCGTAAAGGTACCGCGGAAAGCGGACAAAGACGAAGTGATTACCATCAAGACGCTCATCCGGCACAAAATGGAGACGGGTCAGCGCAAAGATAGGAAGACCGGCAAGATTGTACCAAGAAAAATCATCAACAAGTTCGTTGCCAAGTTTAATGGCGCACAAGTGTTTGCCGTTGATATCTTGCCGGCCGTGTCTGCCAATCCCTTTATCCAGTTCAATGTGCGCGTTCCCGAAAGTGGCGAGTTCGAATTTACGTGGATCGATGACGACGGCGAAACCTATTCAACAAAAAAGTCGATCACTGTCAGCGGCTGATCGGGAGAGATGTGCTGGGTGATTAGGGAGGATGAGGCGGCATGTTTGAGAGCTTGGAAATGTCCCACTTGGCTCGCATTTTGACACCAGCGTTCGCGGTGCTTGCCTCGGCAGGGCACTTGGCACTTGCTGAGCCCAATGACAACCAACTGGTCATTGATGGCAAAACATTGGCCACAAAGGTAAAGGGCCCTGAGGGCGGTCCGTTTGATGAAGTCTATTCTGGTTGGCGCTATCGCAGTGCAGCCACGCAGAAGCTCCAGTCTGATGACTTTGAGAATCCCGGTTTTCCACTCGTTGATCTGGCGGAGGAGCTTTGGAGTAAGGTGGATGGTTCGGCTGGCAAGTCATGTGCAAGTTGCCATCAGGATGCAGCTGACAGCATGAAGAGTGTACGTGCAGAAATGCCGAAATGGCACCAAGAGATTGGAAAGCCGCAGGCGTTGCAGCAGCATGTCAACTATTGCCGGACTGAGCGCATGGGGGCCAAGGGTTGGAAATGGGAATCCAACGAGATGCTGGGAATGGCCGCCTACGTGGGACTACAATCGCGAGGGATGCCGGTACGAGTACAGACCGATGGCAAATTCAAGCCCTTCTATGATGCCGGAAAAAAGCTTTACTACACGCGCGTCGGACAACTCGACATGGCATGTTCAGGTTGTCATGAAGACAATTCAGGTCGCATGATTCGTGCTGATCATTTGAGCCAAGGACAAATTAACGGTTTCCCGACCTATCGTTTTAAATGGCAGAAAATGGGCTCAATTCATCGTCGCTTTAAGGGCTGCATGAGCAACATTCGTGCAAAGCCCTACGCTGTTGGTAGCGATGAATTCGTAGCGCTGGAGCTCTATGTCGCGTCGCGCGGTCAGGGGTTGTCAGTCGAAACGCCCGCTGTCCGCAACTAGCGTGAACAGAAGCTGGTCTCGGTGAGGACGACCAACTATGGCGCCAAGAGCGCCGACTAATGTGCAACGCCATCTTTGTCACTGGCCAAACATGAGGTTTGCCAGCGGGGTGGGCGTGTGAGGAATGACCATGATTTTTTCGCGGCGTGAGTTCTTGCAGGCGGCCCTGGCCACGGGGGCCATTGTTGGTGGTGCCAGCACCGGCGATTGGTCTGCGCGCGCTGCCAAGCAACAGCTTGTTACACAGGACGATCTTCTGCAATTCCCAACGTTCGGAAACGTGACACTGGTCCACATCACCGACATTCACGCTCAGTTGCAGCCGATCTACTATCGCGAGCCCTCGACTAACCTTGGAGTAGGCGGCGTCAAAGGTAAGCCGCCGCATCTGACAGGCAAAGAATTCCTCACACGGTACAATATTGCGCCCAATACTCCTGAGGCTTATGCCCTGTCGTCAGAGGACTTTGTTGCGCTAGCGAAAGCATATGGTCGGATGGGAGGCATTGATCGCATTGCCCGCGTCGTCAAAACGATCCGCGAAGAACGACCGGATCGAATGCTTCTACTTGATGGTGGTGATACATGGCAGGGCAGCTACACTGCTCTGCAGACTCGCGGCCAGGACATGGTCGACGTCATGAATGCTCTTCAACCAGATGCAATGACAGCGCATTGGGAATTCACTTACGGTGTGGATAGGGTTCAAGAGATCGTAGAGAGTCTTCCCTTCGCTTTTCTTGGCGGTAATATTTTTGACAATGAGTGGGACGAGCCGGCCTACGAAGCATTCAAGATTTTCGAGCGAGGTGGTGCTAAAATTGGGGTGATAGGACAGGCGTTCCCCTATCTGCCGATTGCGAATCCGGGATGGATGTTTCCAAAGTTGTCTTTTGGGATTCGCGAAGAGCAGGTGCAAAACAACGTTGACAAAGTGCGCGAGAACGGTGCCGATCTTGTCGTTTTGCTTTCGCACAACGGGTTCGATGTTGATCGTAAAATGGCGGGTAGAGTCAAGGGCATCGATGTGGTTCTATCCGGCCATACACACGACGCATTGCCAGAACCTGTCATTGTCGACAAGACGCTTGTCGTAGCTAGTGGTTCGCACGGTAAATTTCTATCACGCCTTGATCTTGATGTCGGTGGCGGTTCGCTTAGGGGCTACAAGTACCGGTTGATCCCGATATTCTCGGACGTTATATCCCCCGATGCCGAGATGACGGAACTGGTGAAGAAGGTCCGCGCACCCTACGAGGCCGAGTTGAGGAACGTTGTCGGGAGCACCGGTTCGCTTCTCTTCCGCCGCGGAAATTTTAATGGGACGTTCGACGATCTCATTTGCGATGCGCTGTTATCAGAGCGGGATGCTGAAATTGCGCTTTCACCCGGTTTCCGCTGGGGAACAACGGTTCTGCCCGGGAGTGATATAACCGTTGAAGATATTTTCAATGCAACAGGCATGACCTATCCCAATGCATATCGGACAGAAATGACTGGAAAGCTGATTAAGGACATTCTTGAAGATGTTGCAGACAATCTCTTCAATCCTGATCCTTACTATCAGCAAGGTGGCGACATGGTTCGTGTCGGCGGAATGGGCTACCGTATTGACGTCAGCGCGGCGATGGGCAGCCGGATCTCTGGCATGACTCTACTGAAGAGTGGTGAGGCAATTGACCCGAGCAAGGCCTATGTTGTTGCGGGATGGGCATCCGTCAACGAGAGTACCGAGGGGCCGCCTATCTGGGATGTTGTCATGAATTACGTGAGGAAGATGGACAAAGTGAAGCTAAGTCCTAACCAGTCCGTTATTGTCGAGGGTGTCTAAAAACGGGAGCGGCGACAAGAAAGCTCTAGTGGCTTGTAAGAATGTATTCGTTTATCAGAATGTATTGTTGATATTGTATTGGACGTGATTGCTTTGGACGCGATTGCGCTGAAAGGGAGTGATGTCGTGGCTGAGGATCCTAACAAGCAAGGCGCCAGACAACAACTGTCTCGCAGATCGATTTTGAGGGGAGGATTAGCCGCTGGCGGTGCAATTGCTGCTGGTGGAGCGACGAGCAAGGCCGCGACGCCTGACAAGGCGATTACCGAAGTCCAGGATTGGGCGCAGGTGCTGGGCGAGGGAGTCGATGCCCGCCCGTACGGTACGCCATCACCTTTTGAGAGCCACGTTAAGCGACGGCATGTGGCGTGGCTGACGGCGTCTCCGGAATCGTCCGTGAATTTCACACCGTTGCACGAGCTAGACGGAATTATTACACCCAACGGTCTGTGCTTCGAGAGGCATCACGCAGGCATTGCAGAGATCGACCCGTCTATGCATCGTCTCATGATCAACGGTTTGGTGGACAAACCCATAGTGTTCACGATGAACGATCTGAAGCGATTTCCACGGGTCAATAAAACCTACTTCCTCGAGTGCGCCGCCAACTCTGGAATGGAATGGCGTGGTGCACAGTTGAATGGCTGCCAGTTCACGCACGGAATGGTGCACAACGTCATGTACACCGGTATTCCGCTTAAACTGCTACTGGAGGAGGCGGGACTGAAAACCAATGCCAAATGGTTGATGCCAGAAGGTGCCGACGCGTCGGGCATGAATCGATCCGTGCCCCTATTCAAGGGGCTTGACGATTGCTTGGTTGCATTCGCCATGAATGGCGAGGCGCTCAGACCCGAACAGGGCTATCCATTACGCCTGGTTGTTCCCGGTTGGGAAGGCAATATGTGGGTGAAATGGATCCGGCGAATTGAGGTTGGCGACGAACCCTGGCATGCCCGTGAAGAAACATCGAAATACACCGATCTTATGGAAAACGGAAAGGCGCGCCGCTTTACCTGGGAGATGGATTGCAAGTCGGTGATCACAAACCCGTCGCCACAAGCGCCGTTTGCACACAAGGAAGGCCAGACCGTGATTACGGGGGTAGCCTGGTCAGGGCGCGGGACAATTAAGCGTGTCGATGTCTCGCTGGATGGCGGAAAGAACTGGCGTACTGCGCGTCTTGACGGTCCCAGCATGCACAAATCTCTGCATCGCTTCTACCTCGATTTCGATTGGAGCGGCCAACCGCTCCTTCTGCAATCGCGCGCAATTGACTCGACTGGCTATGTACAACCGACAAAGAACGAGCTGCGAGCGGTACGCGGGACGAACTCAGTTTATCACAACAATGGAATTCAAACGTGGCATGTTCGGGAAGATGGGGCAGTGGAAAATGTCGAAGTCTCTTAAATTCCTCGCATTTTTCCTGGCCTCAACGGTTCTCACGAACGCGACCAACGCGGAGGGTGGTAGGTACGGGCTCGGCCGCGAAGCTTTGCCCGAAGAAATAAAGGCGTGGGATATCGATGTCCGACCCGATGGCGTTGGAGTGCCCCGCGGGCGAGGAAAAGCGTCAGACGGCGAAGTCATATACGCCGAACAGTGCGCAGTTTGCCACGGCGATTTCGGAGAAGGTGTCGATCGTTGGCCCGTCTTGGTGGGTGGTGAAGATACACTGGCAAGTGATGACCCCGTCAAGACCGTTGGATCATACTGGCCTTATGTTTCAACCATCTTTGATTATATTCGTCGTGCTATGCCATTTGGTAACGCGCAATCGCTAACTGCGAACGATGTTTATGCTTTGACGGCCTATTTGCTCTACATGAATGAAGTCGTCGAAGATGAGGATTTCGTTCTCTCTGATAAGAATTTTGCGACGGTCAGATTGCCAAATGAAAAAAACTTCATAGGTGATGCCAGACCGGACACTTTGCTCATTACGGAGCGAGAACCCTGCATGAAAAATTGCAAGGCAACGGTCGAGATCGTCGGTCGCGCCCGCGTGCTTGATGTCACGCCCGACGACCCAGACAAGGGGAGAGCCAGTGCACAACAATGACATTCGTAACATGCGTCGATTTCGCGAACTATTAGACTGGCGAACCGCATAAAGGACAACGCGAGAGTCGGCTTGCGCGTGTCCTTGCCTATGCGACACGTATGGGGCGCGAAGTAAAAATGCATAGGTGGCATTTCCCGGCGTTTGAGATGCTTCTGAAGCGTTTTTTGAGGTTAGTCGGGCTCGGCTGTCCCCCCAGGTTTAATCTTTTCCAATTTGAAGTTAGACTTGCGGCACAAGGGAAACCGTTAATGCAAATACATCCCAGGGAAGTGAGGTGTCTCGGATCGCAACTTGGTGCAGGCGCGGTCGCTCTCGTATCGATTGGTGTGCTGCTTTCGGTTAGCCAAGTGCGGGCCGACGACGCGGCGCTCGGCGAGTATCTATCGAGCCAGTGCACGACGTGTCATCAATTGTCTGGTGGTGTGACAGGGATTCCCTCGATTATTGGCTGGGACGAAGCTTCGTTTCGGGCTGTCATGCAATCATATCGGAACAAAGAACGGGAAAACCAGGCGATGCAAAATATCGCGGTTACGCTCAGCGATGAGGACATCGCGGCCTTGGCAGCCTATTTTGGGTCGGTTAACGAATAAATGCGCGAACCTGGGTATCGCACAAGCTAGAGGAGGTAGCGATGGGTAGGCTCTCAAGGCGGAAATTTGGTCAACTTATGGGTGGTGGCGCTGCCACAGCGGTCATAGGCGTGCCGTTCGTAGCGCGCGCTGCAAATCCAAAAGTTGTTGTCATCGGTGGCGGCGCAGGTGGTGGTACGGCCGCACGGTATATCGCGAAAGACTCGAAGGGTGCCATCGATGTGACACTCGTTGAACCATCCAAAACATACTACACCTGTTTCTTCTCTAATCTTTATTTGGGAGGTTATCGTGACTACGCTTCCATCGGGCATACCTACGAGAACATGGCAGCGCAGGGCGTAGGCGTCGTTCACGATTGGGCTGAAGACATTGACCGCGACAACAAAGTCGTCGTGCTCGCTTCGGGCGCGAGGGTGCCTTACGATCGTTTGGTCGTATCACCAGGAATTGACATCAAATACGACTCCGTACCGGGGTATTCGGTCGAGGCTTCAGCGAAGATGCCCCATGCCTGGAAGTCGGGAACGCAGGTCCAGGTTCTGAAAGCTATGGTCGAGAACATGAAAGAGGGCGGTACATTTGTCATGGTCGCGCCGCCGAATCCATATCGCTGTCCACCGGGACCCTATGAGCGGATTTCGATGATCGCCCACCTTTTGAAGCAAAAGAATCCAAAAGCCAAAATTATAGTGCTTGATCCCAAGGAGAAGTTTTCCAAGCAAGCGCTATTCGAGGAGGGTTGGGCGACGCACTACGACGCTATGATCGAATGGTTGCCCGCCTCGATAACTGGTGGCGTCAAGAGAGTAGATGCCACCGAAATGACAATCCAAACAGAAGACGAGACGATCAAAGTGGATGCCGCGACGATTGTGCCAGCTCAGATGGCGGGCAGGATTGCACAAAAGGCTGGACTCACCAACGAGGCTGGCTGGTGTCCTATCGTACCGGAGACTATGCAGTCGCGTGTTGATGAAAACATTCATGTACTTGGCGATGCTTCCGTCGCATCTGCCATGCCAAAGTCAGCCTTTTCTGCGAACAGTCAGGCTAAGGTTGCTGCCATGGCAGTGCGCGGTGCCCTGATTGGGGCAAGGATGTTCCCGCCGCGTTTCGCCAATACCTGTTGGAGTTTGATTGCAACCGATGATGGCGTAAAAGTTGGAGCCGCCTACAAGGCCGGAGCGGACAAGATTGAACCGACCAATACCTTTATCTCCAAGACAGGTGAAGATGCAGCAATGAGGTCGCAAACTTATCAAGAATCCATTGGCTGGTACGACGGAATCACGACGGACATTTTTGGGTAGCGCAGGACTAGAGTCGAGATGGATTTTCGCGCTCTGCGGCCAATGCAATCAATCGAAGCAGAAACGGAGTGTGGTGTGCCCCAGTCACGCTTTGCGCGAGCCCCTGTTCGGAACAGGCGGCGGTTTTTGCAGGGACTGGCAGGGATTGGCCTTATGCACCCTCTATTGGGGGCTACGCGAAGTACGGCGGTTGCGTCATCACTTAAGGTGGGTGCATTCAAGGTCACTACCTTTAGCGATGGCTATTTGACGCTGCCTGCGACAATGGCGGCCCCGGACAGAGATGCCGGGGAGCGTGCGGCTGCACTCGAAGTGTCAGGGGTGACTATGCAGTCGCCCCTCAACGTGACACTTGTTGAAACTCAACAAGATAGAATTGTGGTGGACGTCGGGGCGGGGCCGCATTTCATGGAGACGGCAGGCAGGCTTGCTGAAAGCCTCGAATCGACTGGTGTTGACCCGGAAAGTATCACTAAAGTCGTCTATACACATGCGCACCCCGATCACATCGGGGGAACCGTAAATGACTTTGATGAGCTCAGCTTTCCCAACGCAAAGTACTTTGTTGGGGCTGCGGAGTGGGACTTCTGGATGTCAAAGGACATTCTGGAGAACCTGCCCGACGACAGGGTCGCATTTGGGGTAGGTGCGCAGAGAAATCTGAAGGCTGTGGAGGAAAAACTTTCGCGGGTTAAGCCTGGTGACGAAATTGTTTCGGGAATGGCAGTTCTTGACACGGCAGGGCACACACCGGGCCACATTTCCTTGGAATTGGGCGACGCTAGAGCAGCAATTATTGTGATTGGAGATGCTTTGTTGCATCCGGTTATCTCGTTTCGGCATCCGGAGTGGCGGCCGGCAATGGATCACATGCCGGACGAAGCAGTTGATACGCGCAAACGCCTACTGGCGAAGCTTGCATCTGAGCAGCAGAACGTAGTCGGCTATCACTTACCCACTCCTGGTCTCGGCCGCGTGATGAAAAAAGGAACGGCATATGAGTTCGTGCCATTGCGATGAGCAGCGAGTGAACGGCAATCACTGACTGCAGAGGGTCAAGACACTTCGCTGGAGCTCTTGTGCAAGCGTCTTTCTGAAAACTCAGCGTTGCAGGACATAACGTCCTGGGGCATCATCCAGTATCACGTATCCCCGTTCCGGACGACCGAGTGCGGGAGGTTCTGTTGAGCCGCTTGACTCTTTGACAAGCCACTCGACCCAAGCCGGCCACCAGGAGCCTTCCTTTTTTGGTGCTCTCTGAGCCCAGGTGTCCGGGTCGAGATAGGGTTCCGTTTCTGACTTGGTCGAGACTTGGTACGATCTCTTTGGATGTCCCGGGGCGGATATGATCCCGGTGTTGTGCCCGCCACTCGTGAGCAGGAACGTCACGTCAGTGTCCGTGAGCAGGTTTATCTTGAATGCGGAACGCCACGGAGCGACGTGATCGCGAATGGTGCCGACCGAGAATATGGGCGCCCGAATGTCTGAGATCGCAATCGGTTGTTCTTCTACACGGTAGCGGCCTTCTGCTAGATCATTGTTGAGAAAAAGTTTCCGTAAGTACGCGCTGTGCATGGCATATGGGAGGCGGGTTCCGTCAGCGTTCCAAGCCATGAGGTCGTTGATCGGTTCTCGTTTCCCGATGAGATAACTTTGTACAAGCCGAGACCATATAAGATCTTGCGAACGCAGCAATCTAAAAGTGCCGGCCATCTTTCGAGCGTCTATAAAGCCTTGTTCCCACATGAGATCT
>JBPCWA010000293.1:0-6972 GCA_051009975.1 Hyphomicrobiaceae bacterium | reverse complement strand
AGGTGAAATTGGTGAACACAGCTACTGTTCTTTGGGAAACTGACAGCCGCGGCGTCGCGACGATTTGCTTAAATCGGCCAGGCCGTCACAATGCATATAACGATTGTCTCGTCCGGGATCTTGGCGTTGCGATGGACGCTTTAGAGGCGGACCGCTCTCTTCGGGCAGTCGTTATGCGGGCGAATGGTCGTCATTTCCAGGCTGGGGCTGATTTAAATTGGGTTGACGATGTGCGACAAAGCGATATGCAGCGTAATTTGGATGTGTCACTTGCGACGGCCCGAATCGTTGATCGATTAAACCACGTTTCTGCACCTACTATTGCTCTCGTCCAGGGTTTTTGTGTCGGAGGGGGCACGGGACTGGTCGCAGCGTGTGACATCGTACTCGCCGCGACGGATGCGAAGTTCGCAGTTTCCGAAGTGCGGTGGGGACTGACGGCATCCATCATTATCCCGCAGCTGTTGGACGCCATTGGTGCTCGCCAACTCAGACGTTACGCGCTAACCGGGGAACGCTTTGATTCATGGGAGGCGCGGAGACTTGGTTTGGTCCATGAGGTCCTGTCCGGCGGCAACATGGAGACACGGTGCGAGGAAATCTTGTCTCTGTTGCTTGAGAATGCGCCTGATGCAATCGCGGACACTAAGTCTCACATTCTGGCGCTTTCCAACAGCTCAATCTCAGATGCTGCGAAATTCAAATTGGCTCAGGCGCATGCTACTCGTCGGCAAACGGCCGAAGCGCAAGAAGGTCTTGCCTCCTTCAAGGAAAAGCGAAACGCCAATTGGTCCAAATGAACTAGCCAGGCCATAGATGGACACCTTTCGGAACCGTGCTCCTGGTTGCGCAGACAATAGGACGGGTAGACAATTGCGATCTGCAATTTTTAAATTTTGTCCATCATTAGATCTTGTCCATCATGGTGTCTTCCTCGTCGAGAGTACTGCGACGGGGTCGCGGCCCCTGCCTCTTGGGTAAAAACGCGAGTACTAGCAAACTTGGTGGCATGAGAAAGGTCCATGCGACCCAAAACGAAATATCTCTATTTTTGAACGTCGCGAGAACGCCACCAGCAAGGCCAGACAGAAGCATCAGGCCGCCCAGAAAAACAATGAACTCGATTGTCGTCATGGTGCTCAGAACTCTCTGTTCGTGCCGTCACGTTCCATTTCTTGTTCAGTGATGATTGTTTGCGACGCCCCGGCAATAGCCAAAGTGGACATGCCTCTAGCATAGGCCTTGCTGTTCGGAACGTCGACCGCCCAAGTGCGCCATTTCCGTAGGCATCTATTTTGGTCGTGAGAAATCAACGGCGGTTGGATGCAGACTGTGCGGTTCGGTCGCAGGGTTGGGATGGAAACGCCAGCACGGCTACCTGTGGCGAACGGCCGGCCTTTGGCATCGTGCGTTCGTAGATACCTCAATCAGGGTCTAGACCGATGCAACATGAACAACGAGTAGGCCCAGCCAGGGTTTGGTTCCCTACCGAATGGTCTACACCTGAAGCGTTCTCGTTTGACGGGACGATGGTGGTTCATTGCGCAGACTACACAGATCCTTGGCCAAAGATTACTCTGGCCAAGGATGTTATCGTCTGATCAAAGCCGACCGGCCTTGATGCGTACTCCTGGTGCTGGCCGCTCGAGAACGACCTCGCTGCGGAAACGGAAGAGTTTGGCAGGTCTGCCGCCAGTCTTGACCCTGAGGTCTCCTGTCGGTTCCACCAAACCCGCACTCTCCACAAGTCTTCGAAAATTTTGCTTGTGTAAGTGGGGACCCAGTATGGCCTCTACCGTTTTCTGCAATTCGAAGAGCGTAAACTCAGGCGCCATCAACTCAAATACAACAGGCCGATACTTGATCTTTGCTCGGACGCGGCCAATCGATGTCGCCAATATACGTCGATGATCAAATCGCATAGCCTTGCCAATAGCATAGGGCTCATGCCATTGAGTGGCTGCTGCCCTGCCATCACGCTCCGCCTCGTGCACCAATCCCGCTTCGTACAGGATCTCATATCGCTCCAGTACTTTTTCTTCGTCCCAACTTCCACCCCCGATACCGAATGCGATTCGCAATCTCTGATTGCGATCCATGGGCCGACTGGGCGATACGGTAGGTTGCGGCAACTCAGCCCACTGTCTAAGGCGCGGCTCAATCACCTCCCGCAGGACGCTCGGCTTCCCTTGGCGCCAATCTTCCCACGGAAAATAATCGTACCAACTACACCACTGCGCTGATCCGATAGGCTCTTCTTCAAGTGGTCGGCTTAGAGCCAAATAACCAATTGATACAATATGCGGAACAGAGTCATCAGGACGGGCATGGCGACCTCGATCCCCAAACGTGTACAGTTGCTCCACATAGCCCAGATCGATTCCAGACTGTTCCCGAACCCAGTCACGCAAACCAATATCCAGCGTTCGATGATTGATTGGCGAAAATGGTCCAGAAGGTAATGAGTCCGGGGCAGACTTCCCGTTAGATCCGCTCCGAACAACGAGCGCTTCAGGCTCGTCATCGTGGACTGAAACTATTGCTGCACTCAAACCAATTTCAACTGAAGATGGTTCAAGTCTCGAATAGGTTTCAGTCATTCTACCCGAATTTACACTATCCCCCGCATCAACATAACTGACGTCCATTGCCATCGCGTCTCTCCAAAAGCGATTTGACATGGTGCGAGATTAATTTTCATCATGGCGAATTTCGGAACAAGTGTTGTCCCTAATTGGGCAAAATCAGTGTATTGCAACCGCGAGAAGGTGTGCGACAGACAAAATACGGCCCACTGATTGGCCGTTTACACTATGTTGGTTGGCAACGCAAAAGGCAAGTTTTCCCCAACTGGTTGACCTTCCCCGATCCAATCAACGGCTTTAATCATTCTCCCATTCCGGGACAACTTGGTATCCGCCAACCGAATCATCCGCCGATTCGGCGATGCCGCTGGGGAAGCCGCCCTCAGATTTTTTGCCACTACGCGTTCGTCTGCCTCTGGATTGATCACGCACAGCAAGATGTATGCAGCCGCTGTCGATCTGCTCACGCCTGCGAGACAATGGATCACTAACGGTCCCGCTTTGTTCCAGTTTCGTCCAAAGGCGACCAAGGAATCGATATGCTCAGCTCCCGGAGCGATTAAGCCCATTTGTGGTTCCGCAATATCGTTCATTCCCAACTTGAGGTGGTTCTCTGAGGAAATGGTTGACGGAGTTTCAGGCAACGACCACGGATTGATAACCGAGATGAGATGTGTTGCTCGCGCGTTGCGCGTTGTTTGCTCGAGTGCGGACAAAGGACAGACGTGTATGATCTGAGAAATAGAAGATGGACTTGGCATTCGAAGCCTCGCATAACTGCTCGAGCGTTGGCAGGGTTAGAGCCGCGCAGGCGATACGTGCCGGGTGATCATGCCTGTAATTGCTCAATACTTGATTACAATTATTGACCGATTATGCCATTTTGAGTTGAATTGGCAGTCAGCTGCGAGAACCGCTCGAGAAAGGCCCCCTGCGCTTCGGCCGTTTGCCAGGCAGAGAGTGTTGTCAGGCTGCGGGCGAGTATAGGCGGCATGTCAAGGTGGTGGCCGAAGTATTGGCGAGCCTCCTTCTCTGAGAAACCTGCTAACTCTGTTGCCTCGTAATACGCTGCAATTCGATCAGCAGACTTGATCGTCGACCTCATTGCGGCATCCACTTGTTCGGGCAGACCAAACCTTCGATGTATCGCAGCCTGGAGACGATGTTCGATCATCGCATACTGGGATCCGATGGCAGACTTGAAGGGGCTAATCAGATCCCCCAGAACATATTCCGCAGCATCGTGTAGTAGTGCAGCCAAGCGCAACTGAGAACTACTAGCCGTTACGATGTGACCCGAGATTTGCTCAACTAGTAGGGAATGCTGTGCCACTGTGAATGCGTGTTCCCCAACCGTTTGACCGTTCCAGCGCGCCAGCCTCGCAAGCCCATGTGCGATGTCTAGAATTTCAATATCTTCTGACTTGGGATCGAGCAGATTGAGACGTCGACCAGAAAGCATTCGTTGCCAGGCACGAGGTGGCGATGTATCTAAGCAAGGTGTCACGCCAGTCCCATCTCTCTATAGTTAGTTGCGGAACCAGTTTTGATTAACTCGGCCGGTCACGTGTTGCTGGCCCCAGTGTCTGCTTTTTCCGCCTATAACTGGTGGATCCGAAATTTGCTTTGCAAGGTTGCGCAGGGCTTATGACGCCAACAACTCACTAGATGATCATTTACCATGCCCACTGATTGCATAAAGGCGTAAACTGTGGTTGGTCCAACAAAGTGGAAACCCACCCTCTTCAAGGCCTTTGCAATAACAGTTGATTGCTCGGTTTTCGCCGGTACATCGGACATCTTTTTTCGTCGATTGACAATTGGCCTGCCGTCCAGGAAATCCCAAAGATAGTGTGAGAAGGACTGCGTCTTTGAAATTTCGAGATAGGCCTTTGCGTTCAAAATCGTTGCTTCGATTTTGCGTTGGTTTCGCACAATTCCAGGATCGCTCATCAGGCGAACGAGATCCCGTTTGCCATAACGCGCAATGCGTTCAGGATCGAAATTGTCAAACGCCGCACGGAAATTTTCTCGTTTCTTCAGAATGGTCAGCCATGACAGCCCCGATTGAAAGGCCTCTAAGTTCAATTTTTCAAACAATAGACGATCATCAGCATGCGGCACGCTCCATTCTTCATCGTGATAGCGCGTGTATTCCGGATTGTTTATCCCAACCCAACCACATCTTTGGCGGTGTTTTTCCGTCATCCGTCACTCGTCTTCTGCCCTGTTTTCAAGTCTATCTGCATCCATAATCGGTTCTCGATTTGAATGCGGACGCCCCCGGCAACAAGATCTTGGCCTTTTGCCGTAGCCTCAGCCGCGCGATCCAGACGCAGTCTAGCTAACCCCATGGTTTCGGAGACCGAGCCAATTTCCCCCACAGGAACCTGCTCGGCTTCGACAGTAACCTTGCTCACGAGGGGACGATCGCCGCGTACAGGCACAATGCGCCGACGTGTCGTTCCGCGGTGATGCATGCGGCTGACAACTTCTTGACCTACAAAACACCCCTTCGTGAAATCAACACTGCTGAGGACGTCGTACAGGGCTTCGTGTGGAAAGGTGTTGTTCACGTCATAGTCGTATCCGACTTCCGGTACGCCGATATCCACCCGGAACGCATGGTAGGCGACTTCGTCACCAATATTCTTGTTTCCGATGTCGACCGTAGAATCATTTGGAACGATCATGCGACGGCCGAGTTCGGGGCAGCGTGGATCGAGATAACTCCATATGCCATTCGGCATCACGAGATGGTCCGCTGGCCACATGACCCATACTGCCAGCGACTTACTTTCGTCTATAAAAGCTACGTTCGCTCTCAACCGGTAGAACTTCAACCGATTTATCAGATTGTCTAATTGAGCCGCAGGCACATCCAGTAAAAGATCTTCGCCGGCCTGCACGACGAAAAAGTCGAACAAAATCTTTCCCTGTGGGCTCAGCAGGCCAGTATGGAGCGCTGACTGGTCATTCAGGAGGGTTAAATTGTTCGTTACCATACTGTCCAGAAACTTGACGGCCTCAGGGCCGGATACCCGAATGACACTGCGGTGCGGTAAGTGCGCAATTCTCCCCATACCTTATCCGCCCTTATCCGCCTGAAATCGTTATACCTGTTTATATCTCACCAACTTAGACCGGATCGCGCGGCTGGCAAGTAGCCGGAGCAGTCGCGGCTCATTTTGTTGAAGATTTCTATGACTTGAACCTTCAACCAGCGTGAACTTGTAGACGCTTGTCTTGAATGGATAATGATGCTCATTGAATGATGCTCATTGCATGGCAGTGCCGCCGGACAATTTGCGTTTTGGTGGCGTCGGGCACACAGGGAATCTACATCGGGCACACAGGGAATCTACTATGTCGTCGTCCTATGATCTCATCTTGCGGAATGGTACCGTTGTTAATCACGACGGCATTGGTAAACGTGACGTCGCTGTTGACAACGGTCTTATCGTTGATATTGGGCCTCTTCAGAGTGCTGGAGCCGAGGTTGAGCTAGATTGTTCCGGTCTTCATATTTTGCCTGGAGTTATTGATAGTCAGGTTCATTTTCGGGAACCGGGGCTCGAGCATAAGGAGGATCTCCACACGGGCAGCCTCGCCGCAGTGCTTGGCGGCGTCACAGCGGTTTTTGAGATGCCTAACACCGTGCCGCTAACAACAACCGTTGAAGCTTTGGCCGATAAAGTGGATCGTGCCTACCACCGGATGTATTGCGATTTTGCATTCTTCGTTGGTGGCACGCGTGAGAATATGGCCGACATACAGGTGTTGGAACGCTCACCTGCCTCAGCAGGTATGAAGGTTTTTATGGGTTCGTCGACCGGCAATTTACTTGTCGATGATGATAAGTCGCTCAACAACATCATTGCCAGTCTGAACCGCCGCGCTTCGTTTCACGCCGAAGATGAAGCACGTCTGATAGCGCGGCAGAGATTTCGACGCGTTGGTGACCCGACGTCTCATCCAGTGTGGCGCGATTCTGAGGCCGCGTTGTTGGCGACCCAGCGCCTAGTCACATTGGCTGAACGACATCACCGACGCGTGCATGTTTTGCATGTCTCTACCGGCGAGGAGATGAACTATCTGCGAAGACGGAAGGCCTGGGCCACCGTCGAGGTGACCCCCAACCACCTCACACTTATTGCTCCCGACTGCTATCAGCGTCTTGGTACTCTCGCGCAAATGAATCCGCCGGTGCGCGGAGAAGAACACTGGGCAAGATTGTGGCAGGCAGTTCGCGATGGGACTGTTGACGTTCTCGGCTCTGATCACGCGCCCCATACTCTGGAAGAAAAAGGGCACTCGTATCCCCAATCTCATTCGGGAATGACGGGGGTACAAACCTTGGTTCCGATCATGCTAGATCATGTCAATG
>JBPCWA010000292.1:0-15945 GCA_051009975.1 Hyphomicrobiaceae bacterium | reverse complement strand
TGGGTTAATCTACAGACTTTGTTCGACCAATTAGGTTAGACTACTGGTGCTTTAAGTATTTTGCCGGACTTTCCGCTTTGTGAACCAAAAGACAACTCCTGGAATACTCTCCCGTATTCGCCAAACGCCCAGCCATACTCACCTACAGTGCGCGAGAATTCTTCAAGTTGCTTCAGTCCTACCGGCCGCCCTTCAGGCTGTTGATATAGGCGATAACCTGATCAATTTGTTTGTTGGTCAGTGGAAGCTTAGGCATGGCATCATGCGGCGTCGCGATAGCTCGAGAAATAGGCGTCCGTAGCGCAAGAATCGGATGACGGAGGTGAATACTCAAGAACGAAGGAGCAAGAGCATTTGGGCTTTTCATCTCTTTTCCAATCGCATGGCACCAGGCGCAGTTCTTTTCCGCAATCCTCCTTCCGATTGCGATGCGGCTAGAGCTGTGAGCAGCGAACGAAGAGATGCCACCGCCAAGTCTTACAAGCCCGTTGCGTGCTCCAACAAGAGACGGATCGACCACAAGGGCGTGGCGAAAATCCGCAACAGCCTTAGATTTGTTACCAAGTTCTTCGTAAGCATAGCCGCGATTATTGTAGGCGAGACCATAGAGCGGATTGAGATCGATTGCTGTGGTGAAGTCGGCAATAGCAAGTTCCGGTTTTCCAAGTTTCTTGTAGGCTAGACCTCGATTATTGAGTGCCAGAAGGTTCCTGGGATCGATGTGTAGTGCGGCTGTGAAATCATTTAACGCAAGTTTGGGGTTGCGTTCGACCAAATGGGCATAGCCGCGAGCGATCAACGCCGAAACATCCTTGGAGTTCCTTGTCAGTGCATTGGAAAAATCCGTAATCGCCATATCGAACTTACCATTCGCTAGGTAAGCGTATCCCCGCTCACGGAAGGCCCTCTCAGATACTGGTTCGATGGAAATGACGGCTGCGAAATCGGAGATCGCTTGGTCATTCATGCCTTTGCGAGCATAGGCCTCACCTCGAACGAGCAATGCTTTGGCCAGCTCATCCTTTCGTGGTCGACTGGCAATAAATCTTGAACACTCCGCAATCCTCTCTGCGAGTTTGCCTGTCCGTTCGCAAGCGTCGGAAGAATTCACAGTCATGCATACGGATGTCAGAAACACCCAGGAGAGGCGTGGGAGTGTGGTTCGCTTCAACATTTGACCTGATCCAATTCCGTTGCGGGTCGAACGCAGCCAACATGCGTCCAGAATAGGTACGCGCTTGGAATCGGATAGGCCGATTTGCCATGATCTGGCCGTGACACAGATCAATGCTGACCGCCGACGCCTTAGAAACTTCAATTATCCCCACACGATCAGCCACGGTGATGAACTAGCCAACGTGCAAATGGCCTCCAGCCTCCACGGTCGACTGATGGTGTCGGCTGCCAACCTTGCCGTATCCGAGGCGCTACTCTCAAGAGTTCGGATCTTGCCAATGCTCAAGCAATGGCGATTGCTCGCGCTCCAGTTCGGCGGCAGGCTCGATGATCGATTTAATTTCTGGGACTCACTCACGTGGGATTAGCATCAGATAATGATGCTGATTGTGAGAAATGCCATAGCCCCTTAGCTCGCCACTAACGACTATTGCTGGTGCAAAGACTGATCACCACCATCCAGCCGGGGCAACATCAATGACCAACACTACTTTGCAAATCGATCGGCGCTATCGGTTTGCGAGACCAGCACTGAGCTCCTTAATTACAATCTACATCGCATCAATGGTCATCTTAGTCGCAAGCGATTTTGTTGCGGATCTTCTGGCCTTTTTTGCGAGCTCGAAGGCCCTCTTGTGGACTTTCGCGGCTTCGTCCATCTCAAGCATTGTGGGGTTTGCGTTCTCACCAATTGCTGGCAGTTTGCTTTTTCACATTGTGCCAGATCATTTGACTGCCGTATCAATTCTGCTCATCTGCTCGATTACGCTGCAGTTTTATTCGGTTGTCGCTCTCGCAAGTCACATTCGTTGGAATGAATTGACGCCCTTCCTGGTTGGTGGGCTTATCGGACTCTTGCCTGGCGTCTGAATGTTGCTCAACGCAGAGCCGGTCACGTTGATTGCGGCAGTAGGGATTCTTTGCATCCTTTACGGAGCCTACACTTCCGCCGGGGCCCGTTTCTCAATCCGGTCGAAGAGTCTAATTTGGAGACGTCGCTTCGGGTTTTCTCGGCGGCCTGACGGGACCAATCGCGGCCTTCCCCGGTGCATTTGTGACAATTTGGTGCTCCGCCAAAGGAGGTAACAAATTGCAACAACGCGCGATCTTTCAACCATTCATTCTCATTATGCAAATTCTTTGCCTCGCTGTATTGAGTATCGGATTTCAAACAAGATTGAACCTCTCACCCGAACACCTTTCATACGCATTGCCCGCGATATTGGGAGCCGCCGTCGGGATGATGGTTTTCAGACGTCTCAGTAACAAGCAATTTCAGAGAATTCTTGGAGCTTTTCTCATTTGCGCTGGGCTATCCTTGATCGCGAAGGGCTTCTCGAACCAGTCAGCGAGCGCTGCAGCCGTCTTTCACACGTGGACGTGATGAAGTACCAAGGAGCGTGAAACGGCATCCCACTTTGATGGGTCGGCCCGACCGCAGGCTAAGGCGGCCGGACGAACATCGAACAAATTTATTTGCTCTAGTGCACCTATCTAGTACGCTGCCAGCGCGTTGCCCGGAGACCCCGTGCCACCTTCAACGGCCAGTGGATTAAAGATGTATGCGAACTCGTACACTTTTTCTGCTGCGAGAAGTTCTGTGGCAGCGTTCTCGTGAATGAAGATTCCATTCCGCGTTAACAGGATTTGGTGCACAGGAAAGGCCATTTTCGGGTTAGGGTTGGGAACAACTTCGACCGGCCAGGTATCGGAACCGACAATGACGACGCCTTTATTCGCGAGATAACGCCCTGCTTCGATGCCAATTCCAGGCACCGGACCGTTGTAGGTTTTGTTGTCCTTGATCCAGTGGCGAACCCAACCGGTATGGAACATAACCACGTCGCCTTCGCCAATTGAATCGCCGCTCATGCCCTGTTTCTTCAACGCACCTTCGATATCGGCAACGGTAATCTCTTGGCCACCATCCATGGGAGCGCCCTTATAGGCGGCCATGTCAATCAATACCCCCTTTGTGAAGAAAGGCTTGACGTGCTCGATACCGAGCTTGCGCATTCCAGTTGGACCAAACAGGTCGTTGGTTGAAATGCCGTTATAGAACTTGTCACCTATACCGATATGCCCAAGTCCATCGAACTGCGTACCGACCTGACCGATTTCAGCGGTCAACGTATCATCCATCCAGATGACACTGTTCTCTCCAAGCGGCCCGCCGGCGAGACCGCCAGTACCGCGACTGGCAAATACGCGATGACCGAACAGTGGCATTTTCGATGAGTATGTACGAGCCAAAGATAGCACTTTGCCCTGCTTAATCAGGCCCATCGCTTTCTTGACCTGCCCTGGCGTCATCAGGTTTGAGCGACCAGCCTGATCATCCTTGCCGAATTTAGACGGGTACCAGGCATCCTGCGCGGATACAGTCCCGATTCCGGCTGCAAATAGCGCACCTATGGCGGCGAGTGTAAGTTTCGTTTGCATGGCGTCTCCTCATTATCTTGTCGATCGCAAAGTCTGCCGATCGAGACGGTGATATTGCCCTTGGGCCGAGGCCTGATCAAGCCTCTGGCCGGCATTATCACGTACGTCGCGGAGAACACCGAAGTCTGTATTGATTGAAGTATGTATTGATTGAAGTCTGTATTGATTGGAGGATGAGTTCAGTTTGTTCTAAGTGTACAAGCTATAGAGGAGCGATCCTCTCCGGCTGCCGCTTATTGAGCGGATTGCTACGCCCATCGTCGACTACTCACCTGCCCGAGAGCGACCTCTCGACCTCTGGTTAACTTGCATGCCATCGCAGCAACCTCAAGCGACATGTGGTTCGCCAAGTCCTCCTCCCGTACCTGCAGCCAATGCTAGGTTGTGGTGCAGCAGCGTGGGGCGTTCACGTGTCGGAAGCACGGACGTTTTGCTCTTTGGGCCGAGCTCGTAGTCAGGATGATACTTCTGATCTGGCTTGCCCAATTCAACATTCGTAACAACTGTCGTGGCCCTCGTCCAAATCGTCTTGAAAGACCGAATTAGTCCAACCAGCTGTTCGCTCATGCGCTCCTTCGCCCTTGGAGCGTTGTTGCCCGCAATCAGATGTCCAGGCCCAATGCTCGGCATGGCTTTATTGCAGCTGAGCAAAACTGTTCCGCGACGGCTAAACCGATCCATCCATGGACCTCTGACAGCTACGACATGGGAATTGCGCGCACCAGAAATAGTCTCTGCAAGCTGAGTTGAGGCTGGACCGACCATCGAATTGTCCCTCTATCGACTCTGAAGTTGGCCCCATATTAGACCTCAAATGCGGCGCACAGTCGACCGGCCTGGGGTGGTATTGGGACCTTGACCATTTTCGCACTGGTCCTAGTCTGGCATCTACGCAAACTCCGGTAGGCGGGTTCCGATACATTTTCAGCCAACATGCCCTGCAGCGTGAGCGTCATGCAATCATCCAACCATGACAGACAGTCCCAGCGCTCTCAACAAAGTGACGATGGAGCGGACGGCGATCCACGCGGCCTGCCACCACTGTAAAAGGCTTTGCCGGCCATCATCGATGAACTCCCCAATCTCGATTCAGATTCCTATTGCTTGTTTCGCAACGAAACTGGGTGATCCCTGTCACCAATCGGCATTCCGCACCCCGAGCAAATTGTGCTTTCACTGGTAGAAGGGAGCTGGCAGTGTCGTTTCGACATGGATGAAAGAGACTAGACACACCATGAATTGCTATACGCTCTATTACTGGCCACTTCCTTTTCGTGGTCAATTTGTTCGATCTGTCCTCTCCCACGTTGGAGCTTCGTGGACAGAGGCACCTATCGATGAACTGATCAAAATTAAGGATGCTCAGACAGCGCTACAGCCAATTCCTCATATGGGCCCGCCGATACTGACAGATCACAACGCCGGCATCTCACTGGCGCAAACTCCGGCAATCCTCTGGTATCTTGGCAGCACTTTTGAACTTATTCCGAATGATCCGGCTCGCGCGGCCCTGACAGCGAAGTTAATTGCCGACGCCAACGACGTCCTTTACGAAATGACACTCCACAACGGGGCAGAGATGTGGACGCGACCTCGGTGGGACAACTACCGGCCGCGCCTGAAACGTTGGATGGCTATATTCGAAGAACACGGCCGACGCCATGGACTGACCGTGGAAGCAGGATATATGCAAAACGCCGCTACTCCAGCGCTTGTGGATTTGGTCGTGTACATTCTATGGGGTGTTATGACAACCAAGCTTCCAAGCTTGCGGGCCCTGCTGGAAGAAGCAGCCCCAGCCATCGCTGCCTTGTCCGATCGCATTGCTCAGCTCCCAGAACAGAGGGAACTGCGCGCGCAAAGCGACGAGTTATACGGAGACGCCTGGTGTGGCGGCCAAATCGAGGCTTCTTTGCGTGCCGTACTCTAGTCTAACAGTATATCCCAACAGGTCTTTTTGACTGACTAGGAGTAGTAAGCTCGGACCGGATATTGACTGGCAATGTTTTCGATCAAACTTCGCTAGGCTTACGAAAATCGTGGCGAACCGAGCTGCCCCGAACCGGTTCAGGGAACCTGATCCTAAGTCGCAGTGCGACTACCGTGCAGACTTTCCAAGAACGACACGCAGAGCCCCCGGGTGCGTGTCGAAGTGAAAGCGGCGCTCGATCATCGGCTCTCCGTCAAGGTTCAAGTGAAGTGGCCGATCAGCTTCGACACTGAACGACGGAACCTGGCGATAGCGCAAGAATCGATTTGCAACGTTCATGGGATCTTTCAACTCAGCCCTTATTGCCCCCAATGGAGGCAATTCGTCGGTCGACAAAATCGCGACATCCAGAAGCCCGTCTTGAAGATCTGCGCTTGGCGCGACTTCAAAGCCTCCGCCTGCAAACCGGTTATTACCTACCGCCATCACCATCATCGTACCAGTTTCGGGCACACCGTCAGGTCCGGTGTACGTTCCACGGTAAGGCTTGAATTCCAATACCCGTGCTAGGCCGACAATCGAATATGCGATGCCGCCCAGCGCTGCCTTCAGGTCCCGAGGCGTCGTCGCGGTGATCTCCGCGCCGAATCCGCCGCTGGCGACATTGACAAAATACCGCCCATTTACCTCTCCAACATCTATGGGAGTCGCTTCCCCTGTCGCCGCAAGCTGGAGAGCGGCAACCAGGTCCTCCCGGGGAACGCCCGCGCCACGGGCGAAATCGTTTGCGGTGCCGAGCGGAAAAACACCGAGAGAAGTCTTTTTGGCCCTGTTCTTTTGCATCAGGCAGTTTGCAACACCGCCCAAAGTACCATCGCCGCCGCCCGCAATAATGCGACTGATACCGCCCTTGATTGCCTGCTTTACAAATGTCGAGATGTCACGCTTGGTCCAAGGGATGCGTATCGTGAGTTCAACACCGGATTTCTTGGCGGCCTTGATAGCCGCTTTAACTTCCGGTCGCATGCAAGATTTCTTATGCAAAATCAGGCAAGCGCCGGTGCTTGACTTGTTCATTCCAAACTATCCCGCTTTTCTGCCCACGTCTTCAAATGCTCCAGGTCCTTTTGCGTTGCCGTTGCCGCTTTCGTCGGTTCATGCGCGCGATCCAAATGCGCGATTGCAATGTTCTTGTCACCTGTGAGCGATGCTTCAAATGCCAAGACGACGTAAACTCCAACTTGGTTCGCAATATAATCTCTGATCTCATCGCTTATGTCCCGACCGGCCATAGCACTCTGCAACACCGGCCCAAGATCTTTGGCAGCTCGCTGGCGATCCTTGGATGACCACATATTGCGTTTCTTGAGTTCCGCGATCAATTCTTCTGTGGTTATCGCGTCGAGCACTTCTTCGAGTTCGACTTCCACACTAACAGTCGGCATTGCATCCCCTCTCGGACAGCTTTCTCCGTCTGAATTGACCACCAATCGTGAACAATACTCGAGCCATCGCTCAGAACTATCGGGTCTGCCGACTACTTTGTATTTTCAAGGGCACCGAAGCGGCGTCCACGTTAACCACTGTTAGGCGCACGCGAATGCGACCCCGATCAATAACCCATACCGATTTCTGGACATCTCGGCTTGTACAAGCGCTAGTCAGAGCAAGATTCGCGAGCGTTTACTTCATCATTGAAGCGTACTTGTCGAGCAAGGGTAATACGATGTCGGCGCCCTCGGAAGGCAGCGGTAGAATTCCTCGCCTCGCACCAAGATCCGCGTGGGCTTTCAAGCCCTCGGCGTCCACGCCCCGAGCGTAAAACATGCTTAGCGTAAGACTAGCTGGATCTCGACCAATTTCGTCGCATGCCTCCTTGATTTTGCCCAGGCCCGTGTCGATGTCGTGCAAATTGCCCAAGGGCAACCAACCATCACAGAACTCAGCAATATGCGCGGCAGTTTTTGGCCCTACTGCGCCACCCATTAGAATTGGCGGATGTGGTCGCTGTGTCGGTTTTGGCCACGCCCAGCTCTTTTCGAAGCGAACGTGTTCGCCGTAATAACTAGCTTCATCTTTGGTCCACAGTTCCTTCATCAATAGAACTTTCTCTCGCAAGAGCGCGCGCCGCTGGCCATATGCAACACCGTGATTGCGCATCTCTTCAACACACCAACCGTAGCCGATGCCGAGTTCAAAACGGCCTTTCGAAATCACATCCAGGCTCGCGACTTCTTTCGCGAGCCAGATGGGATCACGCTGGGCAACAAGCGTGATGCCCGTCCCGAGGCGGATCCGTGTGGTGACTGCGGCACACGCGGCAAGTCCAACGAATTGATCATGAGCGCGCCAATACATTTCCGGAAGCGGAGGCGCGCCCTCCCTGCCACCCCAGGGTGTCTCGCGACTAACAGGGATATGGCTGTGTTCAGGAAACCAAAGCGACTCGAACCCACGCTCCTCAACTTCCTGCGCAAGTTGCACAGGCTGAATCGAGGTGTCTGTTGGAAAGATCATAACTCCGATGTCCATTGCTAATCTCCTTGTGCTCAGTCAGTCGATTTATGGGCTAATTCGCGGTTATCAGGCCATTTTTTCCGGACGCAACATCGAGTCAGACGAAGTTCTGCTAGCTGAAATCGGGGGAATAGTCGACGCTCTTCAGCCATGGCTTAATATCGAGGAGCGGTGTGCCGTCAAGGCAATCAATAGCGTCTATTTCGACTGTGCCTTCAGCTTGATCAATCGCGACGATCCGAACAACCGCAAGTGCGATTGGGTTTGGCCGAGCAGGCGAGCGGAGCCCGAATACTCCCACTCTGCCACCGCGATGGCGCGGACGCTGTACGATTAGATCACGGCGCGCCTGGTCCATCCAGTAAAGGACGATTGCGACACCATGGTCCTGTAAACCTTCGAGTCCGGGCCGCCAGACACTATCAATCTCCAATCGCGCCGAACGTCGCGATTCTCTGGCTTGCGCCATGTTCTTCGGACACTCGCTTCTGTCTTTCCAAGGCGAGCGTATTCGTCCGACGAATGTGACCGAAGCGTCTGCCGCTCTCTCTGCTGGATCGAACGGCAGTCTTATTTCTCCGGGACGCTGCTCGTAATCATTCATATGCTGGCACACAAGTTCGCTTGATCTCATTGTTCCGCCGACGTCCGGGCAAGACACGTGGACTTAAGCATTATTGCAGACTTTACTTGCATTGTTGCAGACTTTACTGCCCAAACAATTTTGACGGACCATCCTCTAGCCGCACATAGTCGACCGCCTCCGTACCACATGCAAGAGCGGACCGTGGATCGACATCTGGAAGTTTGATCATTCTGCTTCATGTTTATGATTTTAGCCATGTTGGAATCTGCTGATACCACGGACGGCGTGATTGATTTTTCCCGCTCTACGATATCTATAGTCATGCCCAACATTGGTGGCCCAACATTGGAGGCCCAATATTGGAGGCCCAATATTGGAGGTATGCCTTGCGCCGGTTGTTCGATGCAGGTGACTCTGGCCGAAACGGTACGGTGACGTCGAGGCAAAGCTAGCTTTCTCTTCAAGGGAGGCTCGCTCTCCACGGCGTCTTCAGTCTGGATAATGATCGTTGGGATTGACATGTCCATCTTACCAATCGACCAGCATTACTGAAGCAATGGCCAAAGGACCTGACTCGAGAACCAACTCATATTGGACCACATATCGCAAGTTTGACCTCAGAGAACGCGCCAATGCGCGCAAAGATCAGGTGGGGAAATGAGCATCCAATGAACAGGGATGAGCTAGTACTTTTTTTGACATCCGTTGCAATACTCACCTGGGTGATTTTGAGCGTATTTCAAACCGTATAAGGGAGGACACTGGACACTCTTCGCAAATGCACACGGGAACAGAATGCCTTGAGGTCGAGAGCGTGAGAAGCGTATGGCTATATTTCAAGTTTCACAGGCTAGCAATTGGGCTCGCTCTTTCGGCTCTACTTTGCGGACCGACGGCAATAGAGGCCCAGATACTGAGTTGCGCGCGCGAGATCGTTGAAACAGAGTCTGAACGGTGCGGACGAGAAACGAGGAAGGGTGCCGGTAGCGCTGCCGCTTTTGCATCTTGCATTCAGCGCTCAGAAGCAACCGTAGCCAAGCAACTCGGACGCGCCTATCGTGATCGAATTGCGCGCTCGTCCCGACTGATGCGAGATGCACTGCGCGAGACGCAAAGAGTCTGGCGACGGTTTCAGAATGTGAATTGCAATTATGAAGAAATGATCGGTGAACTTGAAGGACCATCCTTTGGTCGTGCCTTTCGAGCCTCTTGCCTTCTACTCAACACGGCCATTCGCATCTGCCAAATTGAAGCATTTGACGAGTATTTCTAGGGAATTGACACACACGTAGGTGCACTCTTGAAAGCAGGAAAATCAAACACTCTTTCAGAGCTCCTCACCTCTATGCGTCAAACTTCCGGGGCAACTTTAGGGGAAAGTCCCTTTCCTCGAACAGGTAACGTCCTTCAATTGGATTGGGTATGCGACAGCGTGCGGTATTTGGTAGACCCAGCCAGTTGAATGGTCGAAATCTCTCGCTTTGCAGAACTTATGTGCGTCAGCAGGAGTGCATTGGCCGTCACAGGTAGCCCATACGTTGGTAAAGTGCTCGCAATCCTTCTCGTCACGACATTCTGCGAACGCGGCTGAAGCGGCATAAATCTTGAGGGCAAAGACTATTGCTATCGTCGCCAACCATGACATGGGCCAATCCCTCGAGTGTTGACGGCTATTCTGCTCGCAATCACAATTGAAGCAAGCTCGCGATACGTATGCGCGACGGTCAATCTATCGACAGGCTCTTAGGGAGCTTGAACAATAGGCGTCAGCACTCGTCAATCTCGAAAAATTGCGAGTAATTGACCGAGCGTACTACTTGGTAGAAGGCCTAGCGATCTGTCATGGCAGGCGGTTCAGCCCAAATATCTGAATGCTCAAATTCAAATTATTCTGCTGACGACATATTATTCACCTTCCTCTAGTTGGGCCGCTGTCCAACTAACCATCTTCGCCGCAAACACTGCACAACCCGACGATTGAGCTCCAAGCATAAAAACTATCCGAAGGTGGGAGACAAGACTGCAATGCAAGAATGCAAATAAGAGACAGTGCTGAAAAAATAGGTTGAAAGACGACGTTCATTATCGGTGGCACATCGCAGCTCAAGGCAATACTCTATTCCAGCCAAGGAACAACCTGTTCACGCACAGTGATTCATTGATCGTGCGGGGCAGGCATCACTAGGGAGACTTGTTGCGTTGAAAGTACAGGATATTCTCACATCAAAAGGATCGGCTATCGTCACTGTTAAATCAACAGAGACGATAGCTACACTCTCAGAGCTGCTGCGTGAGCACCGCATTGGCGCCGCTGTCGTGAGCAACAATGGGCAAACGATCGATGGTGTCATTTCAGAACGTGATATTGCTTATGGCCTTGCATCTCACCCGACGGGACTGCACGCCCTGCCAGTTTCGGAGCTCATGACCGGCACTGTGGTGACATGCTCGCCAAACGATTTGGTCGCGCGCGTAGCATCTACGATGCTATCTCGAAACATCCGACATCTTCCCGTCCAAGACGATGGGCACCTTATAGGCATGGTCAGCATTCGCGACATTTTGAAAGAGCGCGTCGATGAATTGCAGCAAAAGACTGCCTTACTACACAGCCTCGCTAACAAAACCGACCGCCCTCCGGAAGACCGCGAGTAGCATACACGCATACGCTGGATCGCGGCGAAAAAGGACACTCAGCTCCGACAGTGAGCAAACGCGATTGGCTGCCCGACCCCAAGAGATCGAAACTCTTCTGTGGTATTGGCTTTAACGCTGCCACGCTGCCACGCTGCCACGCTGCCACGCTGCCACGCTGCCACGCTGCGCAATATTAGTGACTGAATCTGATTCGATAATTCGCCCCACTGGCTTTGGGGTCGTTGTTCGTGCCTCTTACGTCAATCTCAGAGACGCGATACCAAAATTGTCAATTGGTGATTTTACGCAAGAAACCAGCTGCTGGACAGTTCGATGCTATCGGTCGTCGAGTCGCGCAGTCAATTGTGGAATTGTCAGCTAGAGTACCAGAAAAAGTTCACGCTGGTAGAGTGCATAGACCGCTGTCCTTGCACGTCCATAAAAGCCGCATCTAACGCGATAAGGTTCTGATGCAGAAGACCGTTCCTGAGGCACAATCGGCACGCGGAGTAGCGACCGCCACCGCGATGCCCATTCTATTGGCCCTGAGTCTGGCCCACCTGCTCAACGATATGATGCAGAGCCTCGTCCCAGCAATCTACCCGATTATCAAACAGACACACGGGCTCAGCTTCGGCCAGATCGGAATGATAACATTCACGTTCCAGATTACCGCGTCGCTGTTTCAACCGGCTGTCGGTTTCTACACCGACAAAAAGCCACAACCCTACTCGCTCTCTATCGGCATGGCATTTACCCTTGCGGGTCTTTTTCTATTAGGGCATGCGGCAAGCTACGGGATGCTGCTCGTCGGCGCAGCATTGGTCGGAACGGGATCAGCGATCTTCCATCCTGAAGCAACGCGCGTCGCACGAATGGCCTCTGGCGGCCGTCAGGGGCTGGCGCAAGCCATTTTCCAGCTAGGCGGTCAAGGTGGGGGCGCACTTGGTCCCGTCCTGGCAGCATTCGTCGTCGTCCCATATGGGCAGAGCAGTGTCGCTTGGTTTGCTGGCGCAGCTCTCGCAGCAATGCTTGTGCTCAGCTATGTCGGAAGTTGGTATAGCTCGCAGGTGCCAATGTTGCTCGCATCGAAACGAGCCAACCCAAACATTGATGGCCAGCCGGCCGCGCCTTTCAACGTCGGCTTTGCCGTCTTTATTCTCATTGTTTTGATGTTCTCGAAAAGTGCCTACACTGCCAGTTTCACTTCCTACTACACCTTCTTCGTGATTGACCGATTCAATGTCTCCGTCGAAGACGCACAGCTGATGCTTTTTGCCTATCTGGCGGCGGGCGCGCTTGGTGTTTTGATCGGCGGCCCATTGGGCGACAAGATCGGGCGACGACGTATCATTTGGTTCTCAATACTCGGTGCCCTTCCATTTTCGCTTTGGCTGCCCTTCGCAAACTTCTACTGGACAATTGCTCTTACTGTGATTGTCGCGTTCATAATGGCGAGTGCGTTCGCAGCAATACTTGTATTTGCAATGGAACTACTACCCGGCCGCGTTGGCTTAGTGGGTGGATTGTTCTACGGCCTTGTCTTTGGTCTTGGTGCAGTCAGCGCAGCACTTTTGGGGGAAGTTGCCGACCGTACGAGTATTGCGACCGTGTTTCAGATTTCTGCTCTCCTGCCCGTTATTGGACTCCTGACGTGGTGTCTTCCCGACATTAGGTCGTAGGTCGTAGTGTGCGCCCTGTAACTGCCCGTCGAAATCTCGTTTCGGGAACCGCCGCTGCTGCAGCGGCTGGTCTTGTGTCACTTTTGTCGATACCGGCGCTAAGAGATGTTCGCCGAGGTGCGGTCAGTCGAATCAGTAGACACAGGGGCTAGTCTCGCTGGGATTGATCAATTCTCAGTACCGCCAATCCAGCAAGTGCTGCCCCCAAAACAATTCCGGCCTTGCCGCCAGAGACTGTTTCTTGGTTCTTCAATCCCTCTGTCACGGCATCTAGGCCATAGACCGCAAAGTAGGCTGGTACAGAAAAAGCCACGGCGTAAAGAATACCAGCTATTGCATAGCCTACCCAATCAAACCAAATGTCCGTTGGGAAACCAGGTGGGCGCATAAAGAATTGAGCTACAGATCGGCCTCTAACCAAGATAAGCATGGCGCCAAAAGTATAGATTGCTGCGGCGTGGAAGGCGATATACCAGCTCACCCAGCTCTCGACAGAATTCGGGTCGATTGAAAGCATGCACCTCAGATAGACAATAGTCGTGCCAATTTTGCGGCGATTGTAGGAATATTTCTCTGAGTGAGTGAGCTAGGAGCGCGACCCCGCCTCGACAACATGCTCTCGCAAAGCTGACCCAGAAAATTGCCACGGGCAGACGTCGTCGGAGCAGATTTAATGATACCAAGCACCGATCGAGTGTCTGTGCGGATGGAACTATGGTTGTCCCGAGAGACGTAGGTCCGGCGAGAGCGAAACATTCTCTGATTCAGCATGCTTGGGGCGGCTTGACCTTGGAGTGGCAAGAAGGTGCATCACATAGTCGTCGCTTCGATCGAGACTGTCTTGGGGAGCAATCTGAACTGACCTGGCAGACGCACACCACGTGGCATAGACTACAGCGCTTGACACGTTAGTCCGCTTGCAACGATGGATTTGGCCGGGCGCTATGAGCACTCGGTCACCTCACCTCACCTCACCTCACCTCACCTCATTGGAATAATGGATTTCACCTTCTTCACAACCACAAATCAACCAGCGGACAGCCCAATGATCACACGCCGACAAATACTTGCGGGCACAGCATCAATAATGATGCCTGCCCCGATTGCGAGTCGCTCCTTTGCCGCCGGAGAGAAAATTCGCGATCTCGTCGCAAAGACCGGCGAAGAGCAGCTGCTGCCAGCCGGTGAACCGAGCACTCCAATCTGGGGCTACGACGGACAAGTCCCCGGGCCGAGCCTGCGCGCCAAGCAGGGAGAGGAATTTGCCGTCGACTTAATCAACAAACTGCCGCAACCCACGACAATACACTGGCACGGCGTAAGAATAGTCAACGCAATGGATGGAGTGGCGGGCCTGACACAACCCGCCGTCAAGACAGGAGAACGGTTCTCATACCGCTTTGCGCCCCCTGATGCCGGAACCTACTGGTACCACCCACACAATCGCACATGGGAGCAACTCGCACGCGGCCTTCAAGGCGCGTTCATAGTCGAAGAAGAGGATGCGCCAATTGTGGATCAGGATTTCGTACTCGCAGTCGACGATTGGCGACTGCGAGAGGACGGTCAAATTCACAGTTCCAGTTTTGGAAGCATGCACGACATGTCGCACGCTGGCCGGTTGGGCAACGTCTTAACGCTAAACGCCCGCGATAAGTTTGACAGTAGAGTATTGGCTGGTGAACGCGTGCGATTCCGCCTCATCAACACAGCCACCGCGCGCGTATTGGGCATCATTTTCGAAGGCCATGCTCCAGTTGTCGTGGCTTTGGACGGTCAGCCGTTGGCCTCTCCTTTTGCTCCGGCTAAGAACATGGTGTTTCTCGCGCCCGCACAACGTGCCGACATCATCCTCGATTGCAACCACACCCCAGGAACCGTAACCCCGATTGTGGCAGACACTGGCAGGGAGCGTCTTGCAATCGGACGATTAGTTTATCACGCGTCGAAACGCGCCCGTGCTGTGGTGCCCTCAGACATTCCTATTCTTCCAGCCAACCCTATGCCGGTGGATCTTGATCTTGAGAATGCAATTGACATTACATTGGAGATGACAGGTGGAGCGATGTCGATATTCAAATCCGCCACGTACAAGGGCAAGACAATGGATGCAGGCGAATTGGTCCGGACCCATCGCAAAGCTTGGGCCTTCAATGGTGTAGTCGGCATGCCAGATGCTCCGCTGGCCACCCTTGATCGAAATTCGACCGTCACCGTGAACCTTGTCAATCGAACGGCATGGCCGCATGCGATGCACTTTCACGGCCACCATGTCCGCGAAATCGCTCACTCGGCGCGCAATCCACGGCCCTACTGGCGCGATACAGTGTTTGTTCAACGTCAGCAGGAAATAAGGGTAGCCTTCAAGGCGCACAATCCGGGGAAATGGATGCTGCATTGTCATATGCTAGGCCATCAGGCCAGCGGCATGAGCACGTGGTACGAGGTCACTTAGTGTCAACTAGCACCATGAAACGGATAGGGATCAAATCGGGATCTAGTGACAAGACTGTCGACGCCCAACACCTGCAATCAATCTTACTCCTCCGCGTCAGGGCCACAGTATAGATCATAGACGGTTTCCATTATGGTTTGGGCGCGCCTGTCCTGAATGCTGTAATAGATCGCTTTGCCGTCGCGACGCGCCTCAATGATGCCCTCGGCCCGCAGACGTGCCAGCTGCTGCGAGACTGCGGGCTGGCGTAGCGACAGTATCTCTTCGAGCTCAGTCACTGATTTCTCGCCGTGCGCCAGATAGCAAAGGATCATAAGTCGGCTTTCGTGGCTCAAAGCCTTGAGCATAGCCGTTGCATTCTTGGCCTTCTCTGCCATTTGATCGAGATGATTCTCATCTCGAAAAATGTCCGAAAGTGATCGTGACACATTCTATTCTTTCTATCTATTCTTTCTATCTATTCTTTCTATCTATTCTTTCTATCTATTCTTTCTATCTATTCTTTCTATCTATTCTTTCT
>JBPCWA010000291.1:0-4155 GCA_051009975.1 Hyphomicrobiaceae bacterium | reverse complement strand
CTGCAGATCGCGTGCGCGCTAGGCTGTCGCTCCAGAGCGGCCGCCCCGTACCGATATCGAGTGCAACCAGATCTCCGTTGGAATAGGGTACTGTGACAACATTGCCGGAGATCGCAGGGCTGGGATTTGAACTGATCTGAGTCGTCTCAGAAGGTCCACGATAGTCCCAAATTACCTCACCCGTCTGACCATTTAAGCAAAAGAACCGACCACTGCTTGTAATCACGAAGAGTTTATTCTGAGCGGCCGTCGGTGATGTGCGCACAGGAATTCCGAGATTCCGCTCCCAAATAAGGCGTCCTGTTGTCGGTTCGAGTGCAAGGACTTTGCCAAAACCTGTCGCTGCGTAAAGTCGACCTGCGTCTATCGCAAGTCCACCACCGTAACCTTCCGTCGACGATTCTTTTTTGGGCGTTAGATCAAGCCGCCAGACCGGACCGCCGCTGGCTAGCGAAAAAGAAGTCAATTTGGCGGCGGCATCCAGCGTGAAAACGCGACCTCCAAAAACTATCGGGCTGGTGGTCAATCGTCCATATGAACTGGAACCGGAGCCAACATTTTGACTCCAAGCGCGCTTCAGCGTTGGGCCCAATAGGAGATGGCCCGGTGCGTTGCTCGGTGTGCCTCCGGGCTGAGACCAGGACGCATTTTGTACCGGCAGCGGTAGCGTAACTGGCCGCGACGCCGCCAAATCAAAAGTGTTTGATGCACTTTTTTGGGGTAGGACTGAGATCCGCTTACCCTTAAGTGGGGGAGGCGCTTTCTCGGCAAAAGGGTTGATCTCACTCAGTTTGGGGATTTGTGGTGCGTTCCCAGCACAGCCGCCAAGCACAACAACCGCGGCGAAGACGACCATCACACTCAGTCGGCGGTGGCGATCGTCCGGCTGAATATTATTGAATTGTTGCGTCACCCGTTTGTTTTGCCTCACTGCTCGTCTCCGGCACCTTGTCTGGCTTGGCTTCGACAGATTGTGCTCCATCGTTGCGTGCAATCAGCGTCATGAGTACTTGTGCGCGCTGCCGGTACGCTGGTGGTGTATCGGCAGAAGCCAGCAATTCTGTGAACGCTTGGCGTGCCTTTTCGTACTCTCCTGCATTGTAAGCGGCGAGACCCAGCAACTCTCGGGCCGCGTATTTCCAAACGCTCTCTGGCTTCAGAAGATCGGTGAGACGATTCGCCGTTTCGGTCCAGGGTGCGTTATCAAGTTTTGTGGCCGCAATCTGAAGCTGTGCGAAACTTCTCAAAACCTGATCAGCGCTCGAATCATTCGCCACAGCTTCATAATGTACTATTGCGTCTGCTGGTTTGTCCTCTTGCCTGGCATGCGCAGCTAATCGCAATTGTGCCAATTGGGCGTAGCCTGACGCACCTTCCCGCGCAATTTGTTCTAGGCCTTGGAGCGCTGCCTCCGTCTTGCCGTCGCTCAGCAACTGAGTAACCTCGACGAATTGAGCGCCTGCCCGTTCTGCGGCGCTGCGCACCGACGCCTCGTACCATTTCCAACCGGCGACAACCAGAACGACTGCAGCGACCACGCCAATGACATAGACACCATACGCATCCCAAAGCTTGAGCAGCCGTTCGCGGCGCACCTCTTCGTCGATTTCTCTCAAGAATGCGTCACGCTCGTCGGCCATTTGTCGTTGTATCCTTGGGTCAAAGGGTGTTGCGATTGTTTATTGGTAGCCGTCGCTACTCATAGCGCAGTGGCGAGCCGGTGCAAGCGGCCGATCAGACGCAACGTCACTTTAATCAGTTAGCCGGTTTGTTTAGCGAATTACGGTGACGTATCAAGAGGCATCGCGCTTGTTGTGGCACTCTGACTACAAAAAACAGTGCAATTAGCAGTGTCTCTTGATGGATTGTAGAAGTCTCAGATAGGGACACACTTCTGAGATAGGGCGATACAAGGGCCGGTGAAGAGTGGAGCAGTAGTTGGAAGTGCTGGTTTGAGATGCTTTGGCGATGTTTGACGAGATTTTGTCAGCCGGGTGTGAAACTGTGTCTGCTATCACTCTCAAATTTTCACCGTCAGTCGCATGTCTGAGGACATGGTCATTCGTAAGCGCGCTTCGGGTCAGTATAATAGCAGTATGATAGGTGATATGTCCGGCCGTATTGACTTCTAATCCCGCGTTCCCGCCAATCAATGACACCGCAATTGTCCGCTACAATGGGTCTGCAGTGAACGGCTACACCGAGCACTTGATACCCCTTCTCGGGAACACAACCAGGTCCGATATCGGCCCAGGCATCTAGAAACGCCACAAAGAAACGGCGATCTGAGCTGTTCTTATCTAACACGGCACGCCGGTATTCAAACCTAATGTTGTTGACTGTTATGAAGCTTCCGTCGCACGCTTCTCCGTAGGCGTGGCGGCTTCGACGCATGCCTCTTCGGGTTTTTCTGTCGGCTAATATCCCTGCGCTGCAATCCAACACGGCATGGGTAACCACCCGGTCGTGGCCGGCGGCAGAGAATGCCTTTGCAAACGCGGAAGCACGCGCATTCAGATGGTTGAGCCAACTGCGCGCAACCCGCTGGCACGGCGATATCTTGAGATTGCTCCCACCACAGTCTGGAATGACGAGCGTCTGTCCATAAGCTGTGCCCGCAGTGCGAGACTCCGCGAGCTTCAGGACCGTACCCCAAGCGTGTGAACTGGGTGTGGCTGTGGAGATTGCTAAGATCAGGAGGTGCATTCGTATGAATATTAATCTGCAGAGGATCGGAACCGCGATAGAGCACGACGGAGCGAGGTTGTAGTAGTCCGTTAGGGCGCTTAGCGAGGTCGGAGCTCGCACGTAGCCGTCAGGCTCGGCGTGACCTTGGTGTCCAGCGCCTTTGACGGCCGCCGCGCTCAATTTGATCCATGCCGGACACGTCGACCGCATTTCGAGAATGCCTCTTGCTACCGCCCCTTGTTACCATCCGTTAAACTTGTCGACATTGTGGGGCATGTTATGTTCATGCGCAAAGAGGCCTCAAACGCTGCAGTTGAAGACGGCCCGGTCGTTTTCGATCTTTTTGTTGATGATTTGCTTCATGCAAGGCCAATCAAGTCAACTCTCATTCTGTAGTTATGGAGCCGATGATTCGGGCTATGTCGTTTAAACGACCACAAATCAGTTTCGTTCACGGTGCTACCGTCCAGCGAATTCGAAGAGGCCGAGCCCGAGCTCATCCACTGGCTAAAACTTCGGGTGCCTCTCGCCATAAGGAATTCAAGTTCGTCGATGCCACCGCTGGACTAGGCCGGGATGCCTTGATAATTGCTTCTGTGGGCGCATCGATTACAATGATCGAAAGATCGAAAGAGGTTTTTGACGCTCTGACCCTGGCTCTCAGTGAGGCAAAAGACGCGGAACCGGAAGTGGCGGACGCCGTTAGCCGTATGTCGCTCATCTACGGCGATTCATGTGACTTACTTGCGGAAATGGAGCCGGACGTCGTCTTGGTCGATCCTATGCATCCTCCGCGTAAGGCTTCGTCGCTGACCAAAAAGGATATGAGGGACTTGCGCCAGCTTGTGGGAGATGACCCCGACAGGCAAAAACTCATGCGAGCTGCAATATCGGCTGCCCGCAAACGGGTCGTGTTGAAGTGGCCCACGGGTGTCCAACTTATACGTTGTTTTTCAAAACCCACGTTCACCCATGCTGGTCGAACCACGTGCTATCATGTCTTTTGCCGGCCAGACTGAAGTGAGTTGCATATGCGTCCCGGTGGGGTGACAGGGGCTCGAAACTAACGAAACAGTTCTGGCGGGAGCGGGGGTGGGCATTTTGGGAGTGTCCTTCTGGGAGTGACATTTGAAGTGGCACGTGAGTGCAGTGCGCCTGCTGGCCCCAGTTCGGTCTACTCTTTGAAATTTACCCATACGCCCCTTCTCTACATCTTCCTCCACAATTCCAAATCAATCCTAATTTGCATGAATCGACGCTTGGGCAAGAGTGTCAAAGGAGAACTGACTGGTGGTCGAAAGTGATGGTTGCGTAATTCCGAAGCCCACACCAGAGACAAAGCACTTTTGGGAGGGAGCGAACAAAGGGAAGCTCATCTGCCCCGTGACTGATGGAGGAGGCGCACTTGTTCTAACGGCAGCGGATAAGGTCAATGAATACCCCACGAAGCCGGTCTATGTCCTGGGC
>JBPCWA010000290.1:0-4047 GCA_051009975.1 Hyphomicrobiaceae bacterium | reverse complement strand
GAAAAGACCTTTGCTGGTCCCGATGTAGGCCATGCCCATGGTCATGGCACCTGCCATCTCTCCATAGATTTTGTCCGCGAAAGACTTAACTCTTTCCTTGTCCATGCGATTTCTCCAGAACTGAATTTTTCGAACTTCTCGCCCTACGAATTCCTTCTCAACATTGCATGATTTGCTTCGACATTCTCGGCCGGTTTTGAGTAAGCAACAGTTATCATACAGTCGCCTTTGAAACCATGCCAGTGCGCACCGGCTTAGAATGATGATAAGCTGGTGCCGGCGCGCCTTAGCGAGGGCATCACTCCGCTTCTTAGGTCCGTGTAGCACCGGCAGAAAATCGACGGAGCCGCCACACCGGCACCTATCCTCAGAAGAGTTTCCTAAATGGCATCGACTGAACTTTCGGCAGCAGATCGCATCATCAATGTTTTGGACGAATTGGGAATCCAAAGGGCTCATATCGTGGGATGCTTGTCCAGTGATTGGGGGGACCTGATTGGCCGATTTCAAGAACGTTTGAGTTCTCTGACCATTGTCGCACCGCACCTTAATCAAGGCGTTCCGGCATCTGCCGAGACCAACTCTATCCCGAGCTTGATCATTGCTGGCGATCAAGGCGCCCCAGCAGAACGCGCGCGATCGCTTTCGAAGAAAGTCAGGAGTGCAAGGCTGCATTCTCTTGCCGGTTACGAGAGTCCGATCTGGGCTGATACGGCTTCCGACAGGACAATGGATGTCGAGGAGGCGTTACGCGATTTCTGGAACGAACTGGAACCCACTGACGATAGCAGTCCTTTTGTGCCTGCCAAGAGTGCGGGCGAGGTCGCTGGAGTTCATTATCGGATAGAAGGCTCTGGCCCGCCGGTGGTACTTCTTCCGTTATCGCTGTCCTCCTCCCAGTGGACCTCATTGATCAAACGTCTCAAAGATGACTACTGCACAATCGTACTTGGTGGGGCGTATCTTGGCGCAATTTCCTTGCTTGAAGGGAGAGCCCAATCTGGCTACGGAGATCTTCTGGTCGAGCTTGTCAATCAAGCGACGAGTTCGAAGAGTGAGCGTATCCTCGAAGTCGGTTGCGGCTCTGGCGCACTCGTTCGCAAGATTGTCCAGCAGACCAATCAGCAAAACCCGATCGTCGGAACGGATCTCAGTCCATATCTTCTTTCTGAGGCCCGGCTAATTGCAGCTGGCGAAGAGCTCGACCAAGTTATCTCATTCGAACAGGCCAATGCCGAGGACTTACCTTACGCCGACGAGAGCTTCGACATCAGTATTTCCTCCACTGTCATGGAGGAAGGCGATGCCAACAAGATGATTGCCGAGCTCGCTCGGGTTACCAATCCGGGCGGGCGCATTATAGCCGTTGTGAGAGCGACCGATGTCGATTGGTGGGTCAACATTCCACTGTCACCGGACCGCCAAAAAGAGGTGAATGCACTCGGGCCTAAAGTGGGTGCAGGCGTTGGTCCGGGAGGCTGCGCTGACGCGAGTTTGTATCAGCGAATAATAGCAGCTAGATTGCAGCCAAATTTGATGGGGCCACGGTTTGCTGTTTATCGCGACGGCGACCGAATGAGCGATGTTTTGGATCGCCTAGGTGCTGCGTTGCCCGCGGATGCCACGTCTGATTTCCAGAAAGCAAGAGATGAAGCGCAGGAAGCAGGTACAATTTGCATGGGCGAACCATTCCACTGCGCGGTCATTACAAGATAGTTGGCAGCGAAGCATCGCTCACAATTGTACACTGAGATCCGCCACCCACCCCGCCTGGCGAAGACTTTTCCCCCGGGCCTTGAACTCCGTCCTTTTGGTCAAACCGGACTCGGTGGTGGGTTGATGATCGTGTTGCGAGCGACGCACCAGTGGGCCGAGAAGTTCTCTCCAGTCGGCTTGGACGATCCTGCGCGGGCGCGCCATGCAACCTAACCCCTCAGGCAGCGATTTTCTGGCGGCAGTAGCAAGATGCTTGAATTGGAACCTCAGCACGAGCCACTGCTTTGTCGAGTAGCAGTTTGACCTGCTTCGCCTCGGTCGCTTCGCCACGATGGACAAGACACTCATGCAGGCCATGCAAGCTCCAAACGTTACCAGGATGCTGACAAGCTCGGCTTAACGTTTCATCAAGGCCAAGGTCAGCACGATAAACCTGCTCGGCTTCGTCGTAACGATCCTGCTCAATCAACAGCGCGCCCAAAGCGTGTCGGGTTGGCTGCATCCAACCCCAGGGCTCATCATAGGGCAGGTTGTCGTCCAACTCGACAGACTTCCGTAAATGCGCGAATGCCGCATCATGGTTGCCCTTGTGGTATTCAAGCTCACCCATCAGCATCTGCTCAGCGACTTGCAGGATGTCGCGACAGGTATTGTTGAACAACATTCTGCTTTCCGGCACGCGGTCCCGTGCAGCCAAGAACAGACCCTTTTCAGCTTCAGCCTCAGCGAGCGCGTGGGCGTTCGCCAGAGCAACACCGCGCGCGTAATGCATCATCGCGGTGGTCACGCTGTAGAGTTCAGGGTCGTTCGGCAGATCCTGGGCCAAGATATCCTGCCAACGCCCGAACCGCACCAGCACATGCTGCTTCATCGGGATAAAGCCCTCGAACCAGTCCGCCATCGGCGCGAGTGTTTCTTTGGGGAGGGTCGCGATCAGTTCATCAGCCGTCTCGAGCGCCGGCGTTGGTTGCCCGAGAAACATCGCCCCGTAAATTTTGAAGTGGTAGTTGTGACAACGATAGACAGAGTAGAAATTTTCCGCACCGGCCCGCTCGAGATATTTCCGATCGGCGATGATGGCCGAGTGATTGCGCGACACGACATTCTGATAATCACCGCACAGCACATCGATATGGGTTGCCATGTGCAGTAAGTGACCGGCGTCAGGCACTAATGTGCTCAAGGCATCGCCGTGGCGGAGCGCTTTTTCCGGATGCGGCGACATCTCCATCAAATGAATGTACATGTGCAGCAGTCCTGGGTGGCTCCAGGCACCGTCCAGCTTGTCGAATGCTTCGTCTAGTACACTTATTGCTTCCAGCGTGTCGGCCCCTTCGGCAGGTTTTCCGGAGGGCAAGTCCCACAACTGCCAGGGCGTCCGGTTCATAATGGCCTCAGCAAAAAGACAGCTGACGTCAAGATCGTCGGGGTAGGCCTTGTGCACGTCACGCATTGCATTGGCGTAGGCATCATTCCAGGGTGCATAGGCGTCGACGGACGCATCCTTAGGGTAGCGATGCGGCAGCGCCTCGATCAGCGCACGTTCCCAGTCACTCGCATTGTCTTTCAGAGCCGTTGCCGAGGCGATCGCATCCTGAGCCTGCTGCAGAGCATCCGGCTTCTCGTCATCTTCAAAAGCTTCCCACGGCTTGTTGTAATTCGGGCCGATCGCATAAGCGATGCCCCAGTAGGCCATCGCACAGTTCACATCTTCTTTGAGCGCATTGTTGAAACAGACGATCGCTTCTTCGTGATGGTAGGCATAAGTCCAAATCAAACCGCGATCGAACCACTGCTGGGCAGCTTCTGAGGATGTTGTCACTTGGCGAGAATATGTTCCGAGGTCGTAGAAATACATGGTCACCTCCGACGCGAAGTTGATCGCTGAAGAGTAGCAACGCTGCTCAGAGCATCGCAATCATCTTCGCCCTGAAATCGTCAGAGAAGAGGCCTGGGCAGCGCATATGCGTAACCGGGATGAAATTGAATAGGCCATGCGGACTGCACAAAGTCATAGCCTCGCTCTGCTCGAGCAAAGTGGGCGAAGTGTAGCCAACCGATAAACCAAGCCTGCAAAAAACTTACATTAGGGTGCTGGCGGGGGACCCTGGGCGGCAGTTCTTGATGGTCTCTATTGGGTATCTGTGGTATACAATGAACAATCAGTGGCATGGCGATCCCACGTTACTGTGCCGATAAAGTTTGGCGGATTGGCTCCCCACGTCAGGGACCGTTGAACTCTGTAGCCGGCCTCCGCGCTTCGTCCCGATATCGCCAATGACAAGGCATCCTTCGCGGGTCAGACGCCCCGCCGAAGTCTTGTCATGTCGA
>JBPCWA010000289.1:0-11767 GCA_051009975.1 Hyphomicrobiaceae bacterium | reverse complement strand
CTATACTTTGGCAAGAAAATGCCGCAATTGCGTACTTATTATTCATTGTGCAACGACTTTGGCCAGACGTTGTCTCTTAGTTCGCCGTTGCGCTGAGGCGCTTCGGCCATGTCTTATCGATGACATTCACGCCAGCATCTCGTTCGGTTCTTGCTGCCATTGCGGGAAAGGGAGATTCATCCCGAGCTGCCGTGGTTGGCCACCTACCATCACAAATTTGCTGTCGAACAAAAGACCCTATCGCGTCATCTTAGTGATGCTGGGACCGCTGCAACTCTCTTTGGCGCTGACTGCGCTGTAGCGTTTGAGAAGGGGGCTCGCCAAACCTCTTCCTGTAGTCGGCGCCGAACGCACCGAGATGACCAAAGCCAGAGTCCATAGCTACCTTAGTGACGCTAGCATTTCTGTCGCCTTTCGAAAGACGGGACCGAGCCTTGTCCAATCGAACATCTTTTAAGAAGCGCATCGGTGTTAGGCCTCTAGCCCGGCGAAACGTTCTCTGCAACGATCTCACGCTGACGCCGGCGACAGCCGCGACATTCTCAATCGAGATTGGATTGTCCGAATTTGCAACTAGGTAACTTTCAGTCCGCTCAGCAACGTAACTTCCTATCGGTTTGGCTTGGCAGTCAAGCATGTGCGAATGGGAGTGGTGCAAACCTGTCAGCAATGCCACCACGATCATGTCTTCGAGAGCCGCTGAGGTCGATGGTTGCGCGTAAATTGAAGGTCCTTTGTCGACTGAGTCAAATACAGTTGAAACCAATTCCAGAAAACTACGTCCTACAGGTTGGGTGCTATCGATGCGCGGGGCAAAACATATTTCCGTTGCCCGATCGCAACCCGCCAGCACGTTGAATTTCGCTTCCACGGCGGCTCGACCAACCTGCAGTCGAAGAGCACGATAGTGAAGTCCTGGATCGCACCATCGCGAATCTTGGTCCGGGGAGGTAACAACCGCGCTTCGTTCAGCAACAAGGCTCACATTTTCTCCCTGATGTGATACGTGGCCACTTCCCATGACCGGAATTTCGATAGCATAAGTATCTCGTGCAGGCTGCATATGTGCAATGACCCCACCCTCGATCCTTTGCTCAATGGTCTGTAGTTCAAGACGTCCCAGGTTGACTGAACAGAGTTGAAATTCAAACGTACCGCTCGACGATCCAAACTCGACGTGCATCGGAGCCAACGTGTCTTTCAAGATGCCGAGCGCGACTTCGCGATCCGTCGTACGAACTGCCGGGTGCGCCAACAATGGCATCGCAGGCATTTGGGATTTGAGGCCAAGATACAATTTATCAGCTCCAAAGGCGGTTCAGAGGGTTGGACCATGTATCAATCAAGTAATAGCCCGTTTGAACTTCAGCAAGAACTGGACAAAATATGCTAGGCCGTCTGCCACAGCGATGCAAGATGTGAACGGTCTTCGCACCGTGCTGGATCACACAGGCCGAGGTCGCCCGCCAGTTGGGGCGTTTGGCAATCTCAGAGGCCCATGGGCGTTCGCGTCAACCCTCGTAGAACTGCTCGCTCACGATCCGGTCGTGCAGGGATCGGCGTTCGTCAAACATGATTGTCACCGTGACCGTATCGTCTAGATAAGCTAGGACCCGTTTGACATCACGGACTTCAATGAAATCGGCCGAGACACCGGCCGGCCGCTTTGCAGGGTGAAGAACTTCGATTTCCAATCTCGTGGAACTTGGAACAACGGCGCCGAACCACCGACGCGGCCGATAGGGGCTGACAGGGGTTAGAGCAAGAACATTCGCGTTAAGCGGCAGAATCGGTCCGCGCACTGCAAGATTGTAAGCGGTGCTGCCAGCGGGCGTCGCGAAAATCAACCCATCTCCAACATACTTATCCAACTGTCTCGTGCCATCAATGGAGATGCCAAGATTCAGTGATTGCCCCGAGTAGCGCACTATCGACATTTCGTTGAATGCGAGCAAGGACCGCTTTTCTTCCGATGTCGTCTCGGTTTCCACCCGTAAGAGCGGCAGATCAAGCTTGATTGCTGACGATATACGTTCGAACACCTCATCAGGTCGGTATTCATTGAGAAGGAACCCAACGGTACCGCAGTTTATACCATAAAAGGGTTTCTTGAGGTGCAGGTGATCGTGAATAGAGTGAAGCAAATGACCATCACCACCAAGTACAACGATGACATCCGCTTCATCCGGCGCAACGAATTTGTGCTGCGCCGTCAATGTTCGTCGGGCGGTGATCGATAGGTCAGATCCAGATGTCAGGCAAGCAAGTTTCATCCTGATAGTCTCCAGCACGTGACTGCCAATGACCCATTGGCTAAAAGAGTGGCCTTTCTTCGGACCAACGTCACGCTTTGCCGACTGGGTTGCTTCGCGATTGTGGGAAGCATTGGGGAAGAAATGAATGCATCCGCAAGGCTATATATAGAGGTCCCAGGGCAGCATCATCGACAATGTTGCGCGCCGCTCAAAAGTTCTTTTACGCCAGCGACAATTCGGTGTCGGTCTGGAAAAACATGATCTTCAAGCACCGGCGAATAGGGGATGGGAACCGAAAGGGCACAGACACGCTTTATTGGTGATACAAGGGCCCGAAATGTATCAAAATCCTCCGCAATGAGCGCTGAAATTTCGGCGGACGCTCCGGCGGTGGGCCCTGCCTCATCGGCGATCAGAATGCGCCCCGTCTTGCGGACAGATCGCCGGATGGTTTCGGCATCCATTGGTACGAGACTTCTCGGATCCATGACTTCGACTGAGATACCCTCTGTTGCTAATGCTTCGGCTGCGGCTAGTGCTTCTGGAACCATCCAAGCGAGCGCCACAATGGTAACGTCCTGACCTTCTCGTTTGACGTCCGCTTTCCCGAGAGGAATTGCGTAGTCGTCGCTTGGGACAGTTCCTTTTTCACTGGCCAACCGACCGCACTCGAACGAAACGACAGGGTTATTGTCTCGAATGGCCGACTTTAGTAGACCTTTGAGGTCGTACGGTGTGGAGGGGAGGGTCATCTTGAGCCCGGCGAGATTCATGAACATCGAATAGGGGCTTTGGGAGTGTTGGGCTGCGCGACGAGTGCCTCCCCCGACCGTCGTACGAAACACAATTGGGAATTTGGTCTGACCGCCGAACATATAGTGAATCTTTGCTGCCTGATTCACGACTTGATCCATAGCGACAAAACTGAAGGTGACGAGGCGCCAATCCACAATGGGGCGGTAGCCGCAACCTGCTGCTCCAATGGCCATGCCGGTCAATGCGCTTTCCGCTATAGGGGTCGCTCTGACACGCTCCGGTCCGAATTCAGCAAGGAGAGCTGGGGGCGGATCCGTCGAAAGATGAAATATCTTCGGATCATCGCGCATCTCATCTGCCACAGCTTCTAATCCGGCATCTTCGTAACTAATTTCGCGCATAGATCGTCTCCTCACTCGGAGAATACGTCTTCGAGGGCATCATCCAGATCTGGGAATGGACTGGAATTGGCAAATGCGGCTGCGGCGTCGATATCTGACTGAATTCTCCTATCCATTGCTTCCCAATCATGGTCCGAGAATTGATCCAGTTGCGATATCAATTGATGACGCAATCGACCGATGGGGTCTTTCGTTTTCCAATAGGCGACTTCCTCTGAGCTTCGGCTGTCGGGTTGATCTGGTCGCTCCGTGTGGCGACGGTGGCGATAAGTTTTGCATTCGAGCAAGCTTGGTCCCTGCCCGCGTCTTGCCCGTTCGACGGCACAAGCGGCTGCATGATGAACTGCAATGACATCATTGCCATCGACAACTGTCCCTGGGATTCCGTAACCACTTGCACGATCCGCAATATTTGGGACTGGTATGCTCTCGGTTGAGGGTACATTGACCGCCCATAGATTATTCTCGCAGACATAAATGACAGGTAGTTTCCAATTGGCGGCGATATTTATCGACTCGTGGAATGGACCGGCGTTCGATGCACCGTCGCCAAAGAAACACACGGCTACGCCGCCAAGACCATCCAGTTGTTGAGCTAACCCCGCACCAGTAATAATCGACATCCCTCCAGCGACGATTCCGTTGGCACCAAGCATGCCAATCTCAAAGTCGGCGATATGCATCGAACCGCCTTTGCCTTTACAGTAGCCGTCTTCGCGACCATAGAGTTCCGCCATCATCCGATTGATGTCGGCTCCCTTTGCGATGCAGTGGCCGTGACCGCGGTGCGTTGAGATAATTTTGTCGTTTTTCTTCAGCGCGGAGCAAACGCCGACGGCGACTGCCTCCTCGCCGATGTAACAATGTACGACGCCGTAGATACGGCCGGCATGAAAGTCTTTCGACGCGCGTTCCTCGAATCGTCGAATAGTCTGCATGATACGCAACATTTCGAGCTGGGTGTCTGGGGAGAGGTTGTCCATGGCGATAAGGCCTGCGGTTCAAAGAATGGTCTGCGACAGGTTCAGTCAAGCCGAAGCGCAATGCAAGGCCGGATTGACGATCATCAGGATAGCAATTCGCCCGATCTGTTACGTTTGCTCATGTCCACCGGCTTCGGCTCACTGTCGCACTGAAGAAATCTTACTCGCCACCTGGCTTGCGAAAGTTGAGAATCGACGCGGAGGAGATTGGTCGGTAATGATTGACGACAGAGTTGCAACTGGCCGCTCACCTTGACGAAGAACGGATTTATCTTGATATGCACAGCACGGAATTGTTCGAGGAAGGTCGCAATGCCTGAGATTTGAGACCGCAACTCAAATGTAAAGAGCAAACTATAGAAAAAGCTGCGGACACAACTATCGAGGAGCCGAACATGGCAACCGTAAAAGAAGTGAGAGCACTTATTGATCAGACGCTTGACCGTTGGGAGGCCGCCGCAAGTGCGTTAGAGGCGAACGCTGAGTCATCATCGGCTGCGGTAGCAGAACGTGTCGAAGCGTTAAAGGGCAAAGCCGCTAAAGCATCTGAGAGTTTAAAGCAGGCGGTGGCTCAGGCACAGCAATTGCCGTCTGAAGCCCGCGAAAGTATTGCCACAGGTCTCGATCATCTGAAAGTGCAATTGGCACTTGGCAAGGCTGAGGCCCACGATGCGATGGTCAACCAAAAGAAGCAGATCTCTGCGGCGACGCAGCGCGTGGAGGAGGAGATCGATAAGATCAATACCCAAATTGATACAGGTACGGATCAGGCTGTCGCACATTGGGTCAAGGCGGATCAGGTGCTAAAGCAGGAATTTGAGCTCGCGGAGCTGCGTTTTCAAGGTCAATTTGAAAAGACGCAGCAACAAATTGAAGCCAACAAACAAGCATTCCTGGACCAAGCCAAGGAGTTTCGTGGTATGGTCGAGACGCATGCCACAAAGGCTCAGGAAAAGGGTTCTGAATTTGCTGATGAGATGCGAACCTCATTTGAGCAGGCCGTTACAGCGTTCCGCAATCTGTCGAAGTAACGCGCATCGGCACCCGACGTGTCCATACCTGATGCAACGAAATCAAATTAAGGCTGAAGAGTCTTCAGCCTTAAAACCTTGAATCCTCGCCATCTTTGTATTTTTGGTATCTTGCTATCCTTATAGCGAGATATCTTGTCTCTGCGCCCCAAATTCGATTGACGAGTTTTGAGTCCGATGCCATCGATCATTGATATCCGTAGCGCCGTAGTTCCGATATCATCGGAAATTTCGAATGCCTATATCGACTTTTCGAAAATGACTGCAAGTGTGGTTGCGCTCGTTTCCGATGTGATTCGAGATGGAGAACGCTTAGTCGGTTACGGATTCAATTCAAACGGCCGCTATGCGCCGGACGGCTTGCTAAAGGAGCGTTTTATACCAAGGCTGAGGGAGGCGGATCTCGGTGGCGAGATCGATCCCGAGATCGGCTGGGCTGCTATGATGGCAAACGAAAAACCGGGTGGTCATGGAGAACGTTCGGTTGCCGTAGGTGTTCTTGACATGGCGCTTTGGGACTTGGCCGCCAAAGTGGCAGATGTACCTCTCTACAAGCTTATAGCGGATCGTTGGCGCGACGGAAGAATTGAGGAGAAAGTCTTCATCTATGCCGCCGGCGGATACTACTATCCCGGCAAGGGGGTACGCGAGCTGCAGGACGAACTGCGGTCCTACATTGACCGTGGATATCGGGTCTGCAAGATCAAAATTGGCGGTGCGGAACTGAGTGACGATCTGGCCCGGATTGAAGCTGCTATCGAAGTTGTGGGCGGCGGGCAGAATCTGGCAGTTGATGCTAACGGACGATTCGACCTGGACACGGCGTTGGCCTATGCGGAGGCACTAGAGCCATACGATTTGTTCTGGTTTGAGGAGGCAGGCGACCCATTGGACTTCGAGCTACAGGCTGAACTTGGCCGTGTCTACCCGCATCCACTCGCTACTGGCGAGAATCTTTTCTCGCATCAAGATGCCCGCAATCTTTTGCGCTACGGTGGATTGCGAGCGGACCGAGACTGGATACAAGTCGACTGCGCCTTGTCGTACGGATTGGTCGAGTATAAGCGATTTCTCGATCTCTTGCCGGCAAACGGCTTTGACCCGACGAATTGCATCCCGCACGGCGGCCATCAGATGTCATTGAATATCGCGGCGGGTCTTGGTCTCGGTGGCAACGAAAGCTATCCCGACGTTTTCGCGCCGTTTGGTGGTTTCTCCAACGCAACCACTGTCGAAGACTCATTTGTTGGACTTCATAGCTGTTCCGGGGTTGGTTTTGAAGAAAAAACCGATCTCATACGGGTCTTGCGTACTGTCTCCGAGACTGATTTGGCGAGAAATCTCTAGTATTCCCTGGAAGTGAACGAGTTTGCGAAAGGGTTAAACGGCGGGCGCGCAGAATTCCTCGGACTTGGCGTTTAGCGCGATGCTGTTCGCTTCTGCGATTTGGGTGTCGAAACGTCTGGCTGCAGGCCCGTCGCAATAGCAATTGGACGGCGCATGAAGAAAGTCGTCTTGGCCGCATCGTGCGTGGTGGCACATGGTTTGCGCGGCAACTGGATTTCGCAGCGACCATTCATTAGCTGCCTGTTTGCGCTTCGGCCTTCTTTCGAATGAGCCGCGATCCTTTCTTTAACCCGACGTCAGCATTGGCAAAAATTATGAATCCGATTTTGTTGCCGGCGTCAAACATGAGCTCGGTCGAACATCCCGGATCGCGGCCGTCGTGCCCCCAATAGTTGCCGATCTTGAGCCAACAGAGGCCGTCGCTGGACTTAGGTATCATCTCCGCAATGGTCTGAGGTTTGAGCAATTGATTGCCCCTAAATTGTCCGTAATTCATCATTGCGATCATGAAATGGGCAAGTTGATTTACGCTCGTTCTCAGCATGCCGTCAGCCAATGTTGGATAACTATAGAGCGCGTGTTCGTTGTATCCTACGACGGGCTTTTTCCCATGTGGCAGCAGGTTGCCGTCGCCATCTCCTGGGCAGAGTTTTTTGAGCGATCTGTTCGCATATGTATAGGGGCGGACAAGCCTCCTGCTATCTAGTCGCTCGATATAGAATGACGTCTCCATCATTTCCAGTGGCTCAAAGATTTTCTGCTGCAGATAGCTTTCCAGAGATTTACCGCTGATTGCCTCAATGAGATATCCGAGCAAAGCAAACCCAGCATTCGAATATCGTTTTATTTTACCTGGGACTGATTTATAAAAACCAGCCGGACCCAACAGATTCGTATTAGGATAAAAGATCTGTGTCACTATATCTTTAAGGCCCACAGACGGATCACCAATTGTATAAGGTGGGTGGAAAAAACCAGAGTCTTTCAACGATGAGGTATGCATGAGCAGATGCTGAAATGTTATTGGCTCGTCGGGGTGGTGTGGATTGCGGATAGGGAACTGTAGATACTCATTGATATCATCGTCGATTTCAAAATGACCGCAATCACGCAACTGCATTGTTGCTGTTGCAGTGATGGTCTTGGTTATGGAAGCTATTTGGAACAAGCTTTGATCGGCCGAGAATGGAACTTTTTCTCTAATATTTGCCAGTCCGAATCCCCTGTTCCAAACAATGTCGTTGCCAGCTGCGATGCACGCGGCAGCCCCTGGAATCTTCTTTTTACTCATCCAGGTTTTGAATTTGCTTTCCATAGTATGCCTATTCCATGGATTGGGACGTGCATTCTCCGCGCAATCTACCGTCCGACTGAGTTGTGGTCGAGGGTCCTTTTTGCTGTGTCACGGATGGCTTGCTAGGAGGCGGACCTAATTTGGTGCCGCGGCTGCCTAGCGCAGAACGTGGCCATTGCGTGAGGGTCTGGAGCCGAGTAGGCTTTAGCCTTCCGCGAGCCCGTAACGGCTGGTTGCATGATGTCGATGGGGTGCCCAACAAAGGAATGCGGTAGCCATGCCAAAAAAAATGTTAGTGCCCGTGGCGTTGCTATTGACCTTGCCACTCCTTACCAATTGCACGGATTCTGAGACCGGGGTCGCTCTTGGGACACTTGAGCGCGATCGGGTCGCGATGACGGCAACGGCAAACGAGATTATTATCGATCTTCCCGTGCGGCGAGGGACGTTTGTGAAAAAAGGCACAATACTTGTGCGTTTCGACGACAAGCTGCAACGGGCAAATGTAGCCAAGGCGAAAGCTGGCGTCGCAGAGGCAGAAGCGAATCTTGAGAGACTTCGCAATGGCGCTCGCGTCGAAGAGGTTGAGGCGGCGAGGGCTACCGTAGCGGTTGCAAGGGCCAATCTTGTGCGGGCCGAGCTTGCCTACAAGCGACAGAAAAAGTTGATCAAAAGCAGGGCAATCAGTCAGGCGTCCTTGGACAATGCGGTGGCAGTAAGGGATGCGGCGCGTGCACAACTCCGCAATGCTCAGGAACAACTCCTTGAGCTCACAAATGGGACTCGAGAAGAAGATTTGCACATCGGGGAAGCCGAATTGAAGGGCGCGCAAGCCACATTGGTGAACGAGCAGAAGCAACTGTCGGACTTGACAGTCATTGCGACTAGAGATGGCGTCCTCGACAATCTTCCTTGGAATTTGGGAGAACGCGTAACAGTCGGCAGTCCCGTCGCGGTTCTACTGGCGGGCGATGCCCCATACGCAAGAGTTTATGTGCCTGAACCCTACAGGGTCAAAATTCGAGAGGGAGATCGTCTCAAAGTTCGGATCGACGGTCTTGCCGAAGCCGTGGTGGGCACGGTGCGCTGGATTAGCTCTGATCCCGCCTTCACGCCATATTATGCGTTGAACCAAGAGGAACGCGCCCGCCTGATGTATCTGGCGCAAGTTCAGCTGCCGAAATCCCAATCGCACCTGCCCGACGGGGTGCCGGCACAAGTCCAAATGCCGTGACGGATTATGTTGTAAGAACGCGAGGTTTGACCCGGCGATTCAATGAGTTTGTGGCCGTTCAAGACCTCGAGCTCGCGGTTGAAAAGGGAACCATTTACGGATTTTTGGGTCCCAATGGCTGCGGCAAAACAACTACCATGCGCATGCTAACGGGACTGCTCACACCATCAGAGGGTGAGGTAGACGTCTTGGGTTTCTCGCTCCCGCGTGACGCGGAGAAGTTGAAGTATGAAATTGGTTATATGACGCAGAGCTTCTCTCTCTATTCCGATATGACGGTGCGGGAGAATCTTGACTTTGTTGCGAGAATATACGGTTTGGGTTCGCGTGCTAGAATTGCCAGGATCGACGAATTGCTTTCCGCACACAACTTGGATCAGCTTGCCGGTCGCTTAGCTGGTCGAATGAGCGGTGGTCAGCGCCAGAGACTGGCACTTGCGGCAGCGACACTTCACCGGCCCAGCCTTATTTTTCTGGATGAACCAACGTCTGCCGTCGACCCGGAAACGCGTCGGGAATTTTGGGAGACGCTTTTCGACCTGGTGGATACCGGCGCTACTGTCTTGGTGTCCACCCACTTTATGGATGAAGCTGAGCGTTGTCATCGCATCGCAATACTGGATGCTGGTCATAAGGTGGCCGACGGTGCACCCAATAAATTGATGGATGAGCTTGACGCCCAGGTCGTGGAGCTGGAAGGAAATCAGCTCAGGCCTTTGCGCCATAAATTGATAGAGATGCCTGAAGTTATATCCGCAACGCAACTGGGCCCCCGGTTAAGGGTCATGGTGGCCAACCGCATCCACGACCCTATCGCTTGGCTGAGATCACAGGAAATCGTATGCGCGGTCGTTGAAGCACGGCTTGTGCGTCCAAGTCTAGAAGACGTTTTTGTCGTCAGCACAAAGGGGGGGCGGCAATGAACGCGGTGCAGAGAACGCTCGCCATTATGTTCAAGGAGTTGATGCAACTCCGACGGGATCGGATTACGTTCGCCATGGTGGTTATGATCCCTCTATTTCAGTTGATCCTATTCGGCTATGCCATCAACACTTACATCCGCGACATTCCTGTGGCATTAGTCGACAATGATAATACGACGCTCAGCCGAATTCTGGTGCAAACTGTAGAGGCCACGCAAGTTGTCAAGTTTACGATGCGATTTGCGACAGTCGGGGAAGCACAGACGGCCATTAGACAGACGAGAGTAAGGGCCGCCCTCGTCATACCTCCGGATTTGGCTCAGCGTTTGGTGCGCAGTCCCAGTATCGGCTTTGGGACGCCACCGTCAACCGACGAGGAAACCAGCCGACCGATTGCACAATGGATCGTTGATGGCTCAGACACTATGCTTGCGTCTGCCATTAAGGGATTGCGCAGTATGCCGCTGAGTGAACTGCTGTATCAGCCGGCGAACCGTCTCACGCCCACCTTCGAGGTCGCACTGTTCTTTAACCCGGAGCAGCGCACAGCCGTTAACATCGTGCCCGGATTGGTGGGCGTAATCCTTACCATGACCATGATTATGTTTACCTCAGCCGCGATTGTTCGCGAGCGAGAACGGGGAAACATGGAAATGCTGATCAATACGCCTGTGCGACCGATCGAGCTCATGCTGGGAAAGATAATCCCCTATGTCTTCATCGGTTTCATACAAGTTGGTATTATTCTTGGTCTTGGGCATATCCTCTTTAATGTGCCAATAAACGGTAGTATGGGTGCCCTGTTCTCGGCGACGCTTTTGTTTATCGGAGCCAGCCTTTCGCTGGGGCTTGTGATTTCGACGATCGCATCGAACCAGCTGCAGGCTATGCAGATGACTCTCTTTGTTCTTCTCCCTTCCATATTGCTATCGGGGTTCATGTTCCCCTACGAGGGCATGCCGGAGGTGGCGCAATACATTGCTGAGGGTCTTCCCGCCACCCATTTCGTCCGTGCCATCCGTGCTGTTGTGCTAAAGGACGCGTCGCTTCTGGATATACAGCCTGACTTGTTTTGGTTAGGAACGTTCGCGGTCGTCGGGCTTGTCGTTGCTTCGGCTCGCTTCACGAAGCGTCTGGACTAGTTCATGCGTGCCTTGCATGTTTTGTCCGATTTTTGGGAGTGTTTTTGACCATGGGAATTGCGGCTCGCTAGCGCTTCAACGAAGCAAGGTACCAGCTCAACGAGATCCGAGCTCACGTCCGATACGCAGGCTTTATATTGGGTTGATGTCGGGTCATTGCAATCGATGATGAGACGATTGTTCCCGCGCGTTTCGTCCGTTATGAAACGGCCCCGCCATTCCAGGATTGGTGCGCCGCAAGCTAACAGATGCGCACTTTGAATCGTTTCCCTCGTTGTTCTCGCGTGGTAGATATCGCTTGCGATGAAGTATGCAGTGACGAGATCTCAGGTTGCCCAACTCTGGGAAGAAAACGCGGATACGTGGACCACGCTCTCCAGAGCCGGGTATGACGTCTACAG
>JBPCWA010000288.1:0-7614 GCA_051009975.1 Hyphomicrobiaceae bacterium | reverse complement strand
CCATATTGCGATCTATATCGCCGATTTCTCGGGCCCTTATCGCAAGCTCGTGAAGCGAAGCCTCATAAGCCTTGAGTCAAACCAGCATGAGTATCGATTTGTGGATATCGTAGACTTGGATACCGGCAGTACAATCTTTCAAATCGAGCACGAGGTGAGGAGCATGCGCCATCCGGTCTATGCCCGCCGCCTTGTGAATCGGGATCCGAGTTTGACGGTGCACAATTTTCTCCAATCGCAGGAGGACTTGGCCCCCGTTCGCAACTAAGCTGCAGGTCGGTCAATGGACCATTGCGATGCCTCGAGAATCAATAACTTCATTTCCGCCTCTATCAGCGACACAAAGAGTCGTGCGATTGGAGAGAGCGTTCGCGTGGCGGACTCTATGAGCACATAGTCGACGGTGAGTGCTGGGCCCGCGATGGGATGAATTTTTCTTTCGATGCCGTCGCGGTCTGGCGCGCACATCACGCCAGGTAGGATTGTTACCCAGTTAGATCGCGCGACTAAGTCGATCGTTCCCATCATGGCATCGAGTTCCATGACACTCACTGGCGTAATGCCGTGTGTCGCGAAGTAAGTGTCAATCTTGGTTCTGCGAGCATTGGTCGTTCCCGGAAGAATGATTTGCTTGCGCGCCAGCTCGCCCAGCGCCACAGGAGCGAGGTGTTCAATTGACGTTTTGGCCTTTGTGACGAGGTATTCTGCGTCCGTTGCCAGGTATCGTGATGACAATCCTGTGACTCCGGTATGTCCTGGCACGATTGCAAAGTCCAAACGCTGGTGTATCACCTCCTCCGTCAGAAAACCGCTGTATGCCTCAACAATTTTGACCCGCGAGAGTGGACGGATCTGGGTAAATTCAACCAGCGCCGGAGCCAATATGGCTCTTGTGAACGTTGGCATGAGGCCGACTTGCAGTTCCTCAACTTCGTTCTCGGACATTGAGCTAAATTCGTGTCGGATTTCACTGAATTCCTGAAGAATGCGCGTAACGCGAGTATATAGCCTGTCTCCAGGGGCTGTCGGTTTCACGCCTGCTGATGTGCGCTCGAACAGCTGCACGCCGAGCCGAGCCTCGAGATCTTTGATGTGCATTGAGAGCCCTGACTGCGTCGCGTGTTCGCGTTTCGCAGCCAAAGTGATAGATCCCTCTTCGTAGATTGCTGCAAAGTACCGGATTTGGTTCAGCTTCATGCGCAAGGTTGCCGATCTAGGTTCACGATTCTTGATGCGAGATATCTTGGAATATTATTTGTTGTGATATCAATCGAAAGTTACAGTTTGGCCGCAAACTGAGACCTTTCGGGTGCTCTGGCATGGTGCAATGCGATGGCACTCCAAAGTAATGTCTATGAGGCGGAGAGATAGGCTGCGCCAGACAAAGGTGGCGCAAAGGGACGCGGCGGTGGCAAACTCGGCCGAGATTTGCGGGGCAAAGAGATGCGGGCGGGCGATACGTCGGTTGGCCAAAGTCGGTTAGGCCAAATGCGCGATGAGATGACGAGTAAAAGAGAGATCGAGGAGCACGCGCTTCGAGATGTTCTGGGATGTTTCGCGACAGGCGTTGTTGTCGCCACCACCCGCGGGGAAGGTGACGCCCCCGTTGGCCTTACCGTCAGCTCCTTCAATTCCGTCTCACTTAATCCCCCTCTCGTTCTTTGGAGCTTGGCCTGCTCGGCAAACAGCCACGCCGCGTTCTCGGCATCAGCGGCCTTTGCCATTAATATCTTATCGCGTGATCAAGCCGACGTCTGTCTGCAATTTGCGCGACCGGCCGCGGACAAATTTAGAGGCGTGCCATGGTGTCCGGGAATTGATGGTGTACCAGTGTTAAGAGATGCTCTTGCAACATTGGAGTGTCGAATATATCGGCAATATGAAGGCGGAGATCATACCATTTTTATCGGTGAAGTGGTCCAGCTGCGTGCGTCTGAGAAGGCGCCGCTCATCTACCATCGAGGAAAGTTCACAGGACTTGCTTCCATGATAGCGCCGACTGGTGCAGGTTGCGATGCCTGACACCATTGTGGCTTAGCGGAAGTAGGCAGGGCAGACGAGCATGATCGACGTTGCGGTGGTCGGCTACGGTTGGTGGGGGCAGCACATTGCGCGCCGACTGCAGCAAAGTGAGAAATTAACAATCCGATATGTCGTCGAACCTCAGTCGGATCATCATCCGACAATCGAGGGGCAGGGTTTGACCGCATTGGCCTCGCTGGACGAAGTACTGGGTGATGCGGAAGTTGACGCCGTCGTCATAACGACACCTAACGGTTTCCATGAGGCGCAAGTCTGTGCGGCCGCTGCAGCTGGCAAACACGTCTATTGTGAGAAACCGCTCGGGCTGACGGCGGCAAGCGCCCGTCGCTCACTGCTTGCTTGCGAGAAAGCAGGTGTAACTCTCGGGGTTGGCCACGAACGTAGACACGAGCCGGCACTTCGGGCTCTTCATCGTATGATCAAGGCTGACGAGTTGGGAGTTGTGATGCATGCCGAGGCCGCGTTTAGCCACGATAAACTAAGCCTCGTGCCCGCGGGTGACTGGCGGACATCTGCAACTTTGTCTCCAGCCGCAGGTATGACAGCAATGGGAGTGCATCTTACTGACCTTTTTATTTCTTACTTCGGACGCGTGAGAACGGTTCAAGCGCTTACCGCTCACCGGACTTTGGACTGGGAAACAGGCGACGTTGTAACAGTTCAGCTCCAATTTGATGCCGGTATGACGGCGACGCTGAGTGCAATTCTCAAAACTCCGCACTTTATTCGGACGCATGTTTTTGGTTCGCTCAAGTGGGTTGAGGTACGCAGCGACACGCATCCGGATACGCCTGGGGGGATCACAGAGGCGACTATAATGCAATCTGGAGTAGAACCCGTGGTTGAGCGACACGCTTGGCGCGATACCGTCGCGGACAATCTGGAAGCTTTTGGAGCCGCGATACGTGGGGAAGCGCCGTTCCCAATTTCACCCTTTGAGATGCTGCACAATATTGAGGTACTGGAAGCAATCGCTCGATCCGCTTCGACACACCAGACTGTGGAACTATCTCGTTCAGCCTCGCATTCAGCCTCGCATGACGACTGAATTAGTGCATAACCGCTATCGCAAGGCGGGTGACGATCGAATCGCCAAGTTGTTTTTGAGCAGTGCTGGTCGCTTTCCGCATCTGCTGCGAAAGGTTTCGGTCAAGACAATTTCTCGACGAACCTCAGGACGATTTTGCCCCGCAGCTCGATGAGAGCGTCAAGAGTTTTCGAGTTTGACGTGGTGCAATTTACCGATAAGCTGATACTGTCAATTTGGCATTTCGCGTGGAACTTGATCCGGCCGACGCAAAATGTGACTGAAGGCGGGCGAGCCGGTCCGACAACAAAATCTAAAATCGGCAAAGGGAGGACAAAATATGTCCAACGACGATAATTCGAATGGTGCAGGGCTTGATCGGCGCACTTTCATTGCAGGAGCGACCGGCATTGCGGCAACCGGCGCCTTCGAAATAACAATGCCGGGATCCGCTCTTGCAGCCAACTACCCAAAAAAACCCGTCACGGTCGTGGTCATGTATGCTGCCGGCGGCGGCACCGATACTATTATGCGTGCAATCGCGAAGGAAATGGCCAACGCCAAAGGCTGGCGGGTCAATGTCATTAATAAACCCGGCGCGGTGGGCGGTATCGCCACAAAGTTCGTAGCCGAAAAGCCCTCCGACGGATACACAATTCTCGGCGGCGCAAATTACAATAAGTTCGTTCGCGTCATGGGACATAATGATCTAGTGCCGTGGGAAAACTGGACCTTCTTTCAAGCTGCCTCTTCACTGGCGAGCTGGTCGGTGCGGCCCGATTCACCTTTCAAGACGTTCCAGGATGTGGTTACCGCGGCCAAGGCGAACCCTGGAAAGGTTTCCATCTCGACTTCCGGCACGGGCAGCATCTGGCACGAGTTGGCACTGATCGTTGGAGATGCTGCGGGAATCAAGTTGAAGTACGTGCCCTACAAGGGCGGCAAGCCAGCGACATTAGCGGGTCTGCAAGGCGAGGTCGATATCGCTGGCGGCGGTGTGCACGAACATATCGAACTGCTTCGCGCCGGCAAGATGCGTAATCTTCAACAAACTGGACCAGACGACATTGATGTACCAGGCTATGGCAAACTCTTGTCAATCGGTAGCATTATTCCAAAACTTAAGCCCGTCCTGCCCGTTGGCGGCACATACAACTTCATCGTCCGGCGTGACACTCCTGCCGACGTTCTCAAGGAAATCAAGGGGGCTTTCCTTGAAGCGTTGAAGGCACCATCCTTCCAGGCCATCGTTAAGAAGAAATACTTCCTCAACGACGTTCGCACCGGGGAGGCTGCCGATAGGCGTGCGGCGGAACTTGAGACGATCGCCGCCGCCACTTTCTACAAGTATCGCGATCAAATTGGTGCGCCGGTCAAGACGGCAGCGGAACTCGGGCTGCCAACTCCCGAGGAATTCGACAAGTGGTGGCCACCCAAAGGCTACAAGCCACAAGACATTTGATCGTCAAATCTACCAGCGAGTATCGTGGAGCCGGGATAAGACTGATCCTGGCTCCGCACGGACAGCGGCTCTGCATGGTGCGGGCTCAGCGTTGTGACGCGTGGCGTCGCCACGGCAGCGCATCTTGCCCGACGGAGAATCGTCGATGGCGTTAGCGTATCGGATCGGATCGCATCGGATCGAGCAATGAGCAGCGGTAACAAGAATTACGTCAGCGAGGACGAGTCGGCGGGGTACGCCAGTCCGGCGCTTGATATTGTTGCCGCTGTCGCCCTCAGCGCCTTGTCGATATGGATCATGGTCGAGTCGATGGCTCTGAAATCCCCTGCGGCAATCACAACTGCGCCCGGGCTGCTGCCGTTCGTCACAGCTGGCATGCTTCTGGTGATGTCGATCGTCTTGGGTGTGTCCGCCGTACTTCGCCAACGCTCTGTGCCGATCAGCATCGTGCAGGACATTCCCAAAGATTTGCCTCGGGTCGGAATTCTCATTGCAATACTGGTCGCCTACATTTCAGCGCTCGAAGTCCTCTCGTTCAGCAAGGATATCGAATTGGGCGTCATGAGTTTTCAGATCACGGCGTTCGAACCAGTTTCAATTGTTGTCCTGACGACGATACTCAGAATCTTCTGGACACCACACCTGTGGGCCTGCCTGCTTGTCGCGGCCGTTTGGATTTTCGTTTTGTCGATCGCGTTCCAGAAATTCATGACGATTCCGATGCCGGGTTAGGGCAGATATGAACATCGAATCGATTCTGCAGGCTTTTACGCCGTATCTTCTCTTCGTAACCTGGACCGGTGTTTCCCTGGGCATCATCTGGGGGGCTCTCCCCGGGCTTTCGACAACAATGGCGATGGGGCTGCTGATCGGCCTTTCGGCCGGAATGTCGCAAGAAGTTGCGATCTGTTTCATGCTGGGTGTTTACACTGGCAGTGTGTTTGGCGGCGCAATTTCGGCCGTCCTCATAAATATTCCCGGAACGCCGGACGCGGTGCCGACCGCGATTGAAGGCCACGCCCTTGCGAAAAAGGGCGAAGGCGGTCAGGCACTGGGAATGGCGATCGGTGCGTCTTTCATCGGTGGGTGGGTCGGCATAATCTTGTTGATTGGTTTTATCCCGCTAATCCTAGCCTTTGCGCTCAATTTCAGGTCTTGGGAAATGGCAATGTTGGCGCTGATCGGCATTTCGGTTTGCGGCACGATGACGTCCGGTGAGATGCCGCTGAAGGGCTGGATGGTGGGTTGGATAGGATTGCTTATCGGTTTCGTCGGATTGGATGCCATCCACGGCGTTGAACGTTTCACGTTCAATATTGCCGAACTGCACGACGGCATTAGCTATGTTGCCGTCCTCATTGGTCTGTTCGGAATGACGGAGATCATCCGCGTTCTGCCGCAACGCGACCACTACGCCATTCCTGCCGAGGTGGGCCGTGTGATCCCTCAATTCGGTAAGCTGCTCCCACATATCGGATCGGGCATTCGATCTTCGCTGATCGGCACCTTCATCGGCGCGATCCCGGGAGCTGGCGCTAATGTTGCGTCGTTCCTATCTTATGACATCGGGCGCCGACGCGCGGGACCTGAGGAGAAAGCACGCTGGGGCAAAGGCAGCTATCGTGCCATTGTGTGCGCCGAGACGGCCAACAATGCTAATATCGGCGGCTCAATGTTGCCGACGCTCGCTCTCGGAATTCCGGGCAACGCCGCCGCCGCCGCGCTTATGGGTGCGCTGACGTTGAAGAACGTTGTCGTCGGGCCGACAATCGATATTGATCATCCTGGATTAATCTACTTCATCTACGCCGCGCTGATCATTGCCAACATGATGATGTATGCTATGGCGATCATGCTCATCAAACCGTGTGTTAAACTGTTCTCATTGCCGCGTGGTCTGCTGCTGCCGTTGATCATTCCTGTTTGCGTGATCGGTGCCTATGCGGCACGCCTCAGTATGGTCGACGTTTGGATCATGTTGATTAGCGGCATTGCCGGCTACGTGCTCCTCGTATTCCGTTTCCCGCTGGCACCGATTGTGCTTGGCGTAATTCTCGCAGGTTTGGCCGATGAAAACTTGCGTCGTGCTCTCCTGATCTTCGCTGACCGCCCTTGGAGCTATTTCTTTAGCCAATACATAGGTAACATCCTGCTGCTCTGTATCGCTTTTGTATTTGTAGAAGGATTGTTTCGCATGCGCCGTGGTGGTGGTAACTCAAGCAGGAAGTCAACCACGCCCTCAAACGAAGAGACGTAGGTGCACCGGGCATAAATGATCAGATGAAGCAGCCGAGATATCCGATGCTTTTCTTTGCAACCAGTTTGAACTCGGGCTTCTGATCGATCTGCACGGTCAGATATCCGGTGTATTTGACTTGTCGCAATGCGCGAATGATATCACCAAAATGAATGTGCCCGGCGCCCGGGTAGCAACGGTTGCTATCGGCTATGTGGACATACTCAATGAGTTGGCCACCTTTGAAGATTGCGCCCGGCAGAGAGGCGTCTTCGCTGTTCATCCAGCAGGTGTCGATCATAAGAGCGATGCCTGGATGATTCATTTCGCGCACATAGTCGGCGCCCTGCTCGACGGTATTGATAAAATTGGTTTCGTAGCGATTGTACGGCTCGACATAAATCTTGACGCCGTTCTCAGCCGCGTAGTCGCCGCCGGCCTTGAAGGCATCTTGCATCCAGCCGGTCGATACTTCCCAGAGATCGCCCATAGATCGAGTGCCGCGGAAACGTCCAATGTTAACCCCCAAGGCGCCCAACCGCACGGACATGTCGATCAGCGAGCGCAGGCGGGCCGCCCCTGCGGCGCGAACGTCTTTGTCCGGATGACACATCATGACTCCGTCCTGCAATTCGCTTGGGGCTGAACCGATCATGGCGGCGGACAGTCCGACGTTTTCGAAATCGTCTACGACGGTTTTGGCTTCGGTTGCACTGGGGTCGCGCATCGCGACCTCGACGGCGGCGTAACCGAGGTCTTTGAGGAAACGCAGATTGTCTGCAAAATCGCCGCGAACTCCAGGCATCATCGGTGACCGCACTTCTGGTGTTGCGATCACATAAGCGG
>JBPCWA010000287.1:0-7696 GCA_051009975.1 Hyphomicrobiaceae bacterium | reverse complement strand
ACTGGACCGATGAGGGTTTGAGCACACACGCGCTTGCCGAAGTAAGCTGCGCTGGCAACTGAAAAGGGCCCTCCTCCGGAAACACCGAGCAAAGCAAATCTGTCAATGTTACAGGCAACAAGGACTGCTTCGACATCCTTTGTCCAATCCGAAAGTATTCGGTCAGGTTGAATGGTCGAGGCTCCGGTTCCCGGCCGGTCCGGTGCGATTAATCGCAACCCAAGTTGCTGAGCAATTGTGTTGGCGGGCCGAAACATAAGGCGAGACCCGGGATTCCCGTGGAACGCCAAGACTGGAAACCCATGCGGGTCTCCAAATTCACACAAACCCAAGACGCGTCGCCCCGGTCTGGCTATTTCTCTGACCAAAGGAGCCTGAACCGGACCCACCACCCTCTCGCTCTCATTTCCAAATGCGTCGGCGTTCATCATCGCGCGCGTCTTAAGCACGCGACGAAGAATCCGTCGGTTCCATGTTGCTCGGGTGTGAGCAAGAATGTTTCTGGTGAACCGTCCGCCGATTGCAGGCTAGTATCGAGCGATGCATGTGACAAAACCTCTGCGCGAGGAATGCTTGTAAAGTGCGGCGCGGAGCGCAAAAGCCATTCGACCTGATCTGAATTCTCCTCCGGTAAAACCGAGCAAGTTACGTACACAAGGTGACCACCTGGGCGGACCAACTGATGCGCAGTCAGCAATGCACGTTTCTGTTCTTCGATGCGTATTGAGAGATTTCTAGGCTTGAGGCGCCATTTTGAGTCAGGCCGACGACGCCAGACCCCTGTACCAGTGCAAGGTGCATCCACAAGGACAATATCAAAGCGCGGCCCCAGTCGCCTGAGAGATTCCTCGTCACCCGGCTCGAGAACCTGTGCATTGCGCACGCCCGCCCGACGAAGTCGTTCAAATATAGGACGCAATTGTTTTTTGTCACTATCATAGGCAAAAATCTGCCCGGTATTTTGCATGGCTGCGGCCAGCGCTAGGGTTTTGCCGCCCGCACCCGCGCAGAGATCAAGGACCTGCATGCCTGGTCCTGCGCCAGTCAAAGACGTTGCGATCTGGCTCCCCTCATCTTGGATTTCGAACCAACCACGCGCATGACTGGGCTCTGCAACAACATTAGGTGTGCGCCCAGCTCCTTTCGGTGCCGGCAAGCGAACGGCCGCCGACGCAAATCGACCCGGCGTAGCATCGTACTTAATGAATCTGGAAATGAGCTTCTGGGGCCCGGTCTTGAGCATATTTGTTCTGAGATCAAGTGGCGCGCGCTTGCTCAATGCATCCCCCTCGGCGACGACATGATCACCAAATGCGCGCTTGAATGAAGGTATTAGCCATGGTGGTATGTTGCCGCGCACGTAATCAGGCTCTTCGTCACTCAATCGCCGATTGAGGTTTAGGACTTCCTTTTCTGTCAGTTGCGCGAGAGCATACTGCGTGCCGTCAGCATGGCCGGCAATTTCAGATGCCGATATACCGAGGGCGGTCGGCGTCGCTGCCAAGATCAAAGCCCGGGCACTGTCATCGTCCATAATGCTGGCGAAAGAGAGTTTCTGGCGCAATGCGTCATAGACCAAGTTTCCAATAGCAGCACGGTCGCCTGAACCAGCAAACCTGTGGGATTTACCCCAATCATTCAAGGCCAACGCAACTGGCCGATGCTGCTTCAGTACATCCTCTAAGACGTCCACTGCCGACGCTATGCGCGCACCCGGTCTCATGAGTTGTCTCTTGCCCCAACAGCCACGTTGTCGTTTGGCCCGCTTGTCTTAGCCATTTCCCTGATAATTCGGGCTTTCTCGAGTTACGGAGATCCCGTGCGGATGGCTTTCGCGAACTGCCGCTGGGGTAATGCGAACGAACCGCGCGCGCGACTGTAGTTCTGACAGCGATCGCGCACCGACGTATCCCATGCCAGCTTTTAAGCCTCCGACAAGCTGATGCAGGACATTGCCAACGGGGCCCTTGTAAGCGACCTGGCCTTCAATACCCTCGGGCACAAGTTTAAGAGCATCTTTAACTTCCTGCTGAAAATATCGATCAGCTGAACCCCGAGCCATGGCGCCCACTGAGCCCATTCCGCGATAGGACTTGTATGTGCGCCCTTGATATAGGTAAGTCTCACCGGGCGCCTCGTCGCTACCGGCAAGCAACGATCCGACCATGACGCAGCTGGCTCCTGCGGCAATTGCTTTGGTAATATCACCTGAATACTTAATGCCACCGTCAGCGATAATTGGAGTTCCAGTTGACTGCGCCGCCTGCGCGCAGTCCATGACCGCGGATAACTGCGGCATACCGACTCCTGCGACCACTCTCGTTGTACAAATTGAGCCCGGCCCGATCCCGACCTTAATCGAATCAGCACCAGCGTCTATCAGGGCCTTGGTAGCCTCGCCAGTGGCGACGTTGCCAGCGACAACTTGCACCCGATTAGACAGCTTTTTGATACGAGTGACTGCTTCCAAAACGCGCCGCGAATGACCGTGTGCCGTGTCCACTACGACGAGATCGCAATCCGCAGCTATCAAGCGCTCAGTACGTTCGTGGCCATCGTCACCCACTGTCGTGGCCGCCGCGACGCGCAGCCTTCCCTGATCGTCCTTGCAAGCATCTGGGTTCGACTGCGCTTTTTCAATATCCTTTACGGTGATCAAGCCAACACAGCGGTACTCCTCATCGACAACGAGGAGCTTCTCAATTCGATGCTGGTGGAGGAGACGCTTGGCGTCGTCTCTCGAAACATTGGAATTGACTGTAATCAAGTCTTTGGTCATCAGCTCAGAAATTGGCTGATCCAACTGCGTTGCAAACCTGACGTCTCGATTAGTTACGATTCCAACCAGTCGGCCGCTTTGATCTGACTCACCTTCTACCACTGGTATGCCAGAAATCTTATGTTCGGACATGAGTTGTAACGCTAGCGCAAGTTTGGCCTGGGGGCCTATGGTGACGGGATTGATCACCATCCCGCTCTCGAATTTCTTGACCCGCTCTACCTCCTTGGCCTGCAACTCGGGGGATAAATTTCGGTGTACGACCCCTATCCCACCAGCTTGCGCCATCGCTATTGCGAGACCTGACTCTGTAACTGTGTCCATTGCTGACGAAAGAATGGGAATATTGAGCGATACTGTCTTCGTAACACGAGTTGCTACTCCAACTTCGGTTGGCATCACTTCTGAGGCTTGTGGAGCCAGTAAAACATCATCGAAAGTCAATGCAATGTTGGAAGCAATATCACGCAGGCTCGATGCCATCGAAATCTCCATAAATGCTGAAAGTCCAGCTTATCTCATCGATTTCAGCTTGCCGATAGCATGGCTTTATGCGTTGGAAAAGAGCCATGGTCATGGCGCAAGAAACAGGTGAGCGTCGGCTGCCCGCGCAAGGCGATTGCTACCCCTACGTCCTAATTCTCAAACACGGGTATTCGTGGCCGAGATGGAAAAGACAATGACCGTTACTTACTCCATTGCTTCCACTGTTGTCCTCCTTGCTCCGTTGATATCCTTGTACCGAGGTTCTGGCTACGGTTCCGCGGAACCAAGGCTTCAAGAAAAATGTCATGTGCTAGTGCCAGAAGTTTGGTTGTATGGGCGTCAGCACTCGCGGCTACTGCTGCCCCGTCGTGCGAAATCCCATCGCAAGAACGTACAGCTCAGAGCTCCCTGTCCGACTGGCTGGCGGCTTGACATGGCGAACCTTCCCGAAGTGGCGCTTAAGTTCATCTAGCAAGTTCTTTTCCGTTCCCCCCTGAAACACTTTGCAAAGGAATGAACCTCCTGGTGCGAGGACCTCCAGGGCAAAGGCCCCGGCTGCCTCCGCCAGTGCCATGATGCGCATGTGGTCAGTCTGTGCGTGACCAGTTGCAGACGCCGCCATGTCGGACAAGACAACGTCCGCGTGTCTTAACCGCAAGCGCTCTCTAAGAATATCTGGAGCGCAATGTTCCATGAAATCAAGTTCCAGAACCTCTGCTCCGCCGAGATCGTCCATGGGCAAAATATCGATTGCAACAACCTGGCCATGACCGTCACGTGAATGGGCCCGCTCTACAGCAATCTGCGTCCAACCACCAGGCGCCGCGCCTAGATCAACCACACGATGTCCAGGCTTCAGTATGTTATGATGGTCATCAATTTCAGCCAGTTTGTATGCCGCACGGGAACGATAACCATCCCGTTTTGCCGCAGCGACATAGGGGTCATTAAGTTGGCGACGCAGCCACTTCTGAGACGACGTCGAACGCCCGCGCGCAGACTTGACGCGAACACTCAGCCTCCGATCTCCTCCGGATTTTCCGCGCCGACCCGGCATTTGCACAAACCCACTCTAGCTGTCGAATACTCAATATTCGCCAAATCGCCGATCGCCCCGCCTAAGTAGTGCGCACTAGCGAATTTTGCGGCGGCCGTAATAGCGGCCGGCGCCCCGACGGCTTACATCTTCCGCCATCAAGAATGTCAAAATCCCCTCCCGCAACCCTCGGTCCGCCACTCGTAGCCGACGTGCTGGCCAAGTTCTCATGAGGGCCTCGAGGATCGCGCAGCCTGCCAAAACAAGATCTGCACGATCTTTACCAATGCAGGGCTCGGCAACGCGTTCTTCGTAGGTTTGGTTCAGCAAACGACCCGTAACCAGTCGCACGTCCTCAGCGGCAAGCCAGCAACCGTCGACGCGGCTTCTATCGTACCGCGGCAGTTTAAGCTGAATTCCGGCAACGGTTGTGACGGTTCCCGATGTGCCAAGAAAATGGACTTTGCCATTTGCGATACGTTTCGTGAACCGATTTTTACGCTCGAATGGCTCGAGCAACGCCATTACGCTTTCTACCATTGCTTCAAAGGAGATCGCATTTACCGTATGTCCGCCGAAATTCTCTGCCAAGGCGACGACACCGGTTGGTAACGACGTCCATTCAGCTATGCACTCCGTCGCTTCAAGTCGATCTACCAACGAACGACGCCAGTTGTTGCGGCGACGAGACAAATCCAACCATATCAATTCAGACGATCCGCCACCGATGTCAAATACGAGTGCATAGTCTGAGTTTTCGTCAATCAATGGCGCGCAACCTGATACAGCTAGCTGCGCCTCAACCTCACGTGACAGAATTTCTAATTCTAGGCCGAGTTCGCGACTTACACGCTCGATAAATTCTTGACCGTTAGCAGCAACGCGACAGGCCTCGGTCGCCACTAGTCTGGCTCTCACGACGTTCTGGCGGGTCATTTTGTTTGCGCAAATTGCGAGAGCATCGATCGTCCGATCGATGGCTTCACGTGACAAGATCCCCGTTTGGCCAACTCCTTCACCAAGCCTGATGATACGGGAGAATGCGTCCACCACCTGAAATCCGCGCCGTGTCGGTCGCGCGATTAATAGGCGACAATTGTTGGTCCCCAAATCAAGCGCTGCATAAGCCGGGGGTGCTAATGGTTCATTTGATCCGATCATGCCGTCGGCTGCTACCGGATGGTTGTTCCGCGTCCAGGTCGGACTCACGTCGTGCTCGCGGGCGGGCCGCGATTTGCCCCCAGCGCTATTGGATCCATTCATCGAACTAGCCGTAGGAGCCCACGGTTGTCCGCAGTCCGTAATGGTCGCCTTCAAGTCACTACTCCAGCGCCCGGCTCGATATGACGCTGGAGGGCAACCTCCGCAACTTCTACGGGCGTCTCACTGGATTTTCTTGACGGCACCTTATCATGTCATTGCCTAGCGTAAAGGTCTTCTCGATACATGGTGATCTATTGCCTCGCTCGCTTGCCGGGGAAATCCACCGCGATATAGTCAGGATGGGTAGGCAATCACCGAAACCATCGCAAGTCGGCTATAGTACAGCAAACAGAAACTCAGATTGTACCTCGCCGTGTAGCGCGGCTGAGCGGACCGACCTAACAATCGCCGCCGCCGTCGACACGTGGAAGTCTCAACATCTCTGACCCGCTCATCAGATGGTTTTCCTCGATTGCCATTATTGGAAATAAAATGATGCCACGAGTGCCGCTACCGCGTGTTTGATGCCGGTGGTCTGTTGAACGACCGAACCTTCCCAAATTGCGATCTTTTGCGCACCCATCGGCATCGTTCTATCGCTGGCGATAGTTTAATCTTTCCTCCCGCCCCGTCTCGCCATCGTGCGCATTCAGACATCAACTGAAATTGCGCGTCTCAGCGTTTTGCGCGAGACCGGATCCAGTTCTCCCCCCGTTATTTGTGTCAACTGTCGGCCTTGGCGCGGTGGCCTGCGCAATGACAATCATGGTTTTTACTATTGAACTGCTCGGAGGCTTCTGGGCCGAGCACAGGTCGGATGCCGACAAGTCTGAAGACTTCGGTCGAAGCGCTTGACGCCGGTAGATTCTCGTTGTTGTTGAGTGCTGTCATTCCAGCTGCCCTACCATGGATGATCAATCGCTGACCAACCGATGATCAACATCCCCTTGTTTGCTTTGGAAAGAACCGCTGGGGCTTCGGTGGTTAAAAGGCTTCCTGGTGGGAAGCATGGATTGAAGGTTTCCTTCAATGTCTTTCAATACGACTATGAGTCCTCTATCATCGGATGGTTTTTCATCACCGTCCTGGTGAGGGGAGACGTGACAAATCAGCTTTGAGGGCGAGTCTTTTGCCGAAACGAGTTCGCGCTAGGAATCAGCCGGCATCGAGGAAGAAAACCAGTCGAAGATCGAGCGGGAGGTATAATGGCCAGTGCAATGGTGTTGGACCACATTGTCGTGAACACACGCCACGATTTGAATATAGCTGAGGCCAATTTCGCCGCTCTCGGTTTTACGTTGACGCCACGCGGTTATCACACGCTCGGGTCCATGAACGCTCTCGCGGTCTTTGAGAGAGATTATCTGGAGCTGATCGGCGTTCCAGTTACGCGTCCTGTGCTCCGACCCGAGATAGTAACAGCTGCCATGGGTCTGAATGGCCTTGTTATCAAAACCGACGACGCCGACGAAACCTATGCGCACCTCAAATCCATCGGAGTGTGCAATGCTCCGCCCAATGCCTTTTCGCGCCCCCTCCATTTGAGTGATGGCAGCAGCCACGAGGTTAAATTTCGCACGGTTTCTGTTCGACCGGACGCCTTTCCAGCAGGGCGGCTTTACTTCTGCGAACACTTAACTCCTGAATTGGTTTGGCGTCGCGAATGGCAAGAACACGACAATGGTGCATTGCGCTTTGAAAATGTTGTTTTTGTCACTGATGGCCCGAGCCGCACCATCGATAAGCTTGCCGCTATTTTGAAGACGCACTGCAACGCGGACGACGGCGACAATCTGTGCGTGGAACTGGCCGGCGAGTTCAACTTGCGCTTTCTAACTCAGCGAAAATTTGAAAATGAGTTTGCACATATTATTGCAGCAGGTGCAGCGGCACCCGAATTGGAGTTACCCATTGAATTCGGCGCCTTGACGATCAAAGGCTCACTGTCGACCGAATTGATTGAACGCCTCCGAATGGATCAGCATTTTTGTGTTTGTGAACAGGGCGATCGAACGGATGTATGGGTAAAATCTGTCCGTACATTGTTGTCCTTCGTCGCGTAATCCCACTCTACTTCCGAAATAGGTAGATTGGGCTTGACCATGCCAGGTGACCGTCCTCCTGGGTTACTCGGACAAACAAACGGGTATCACCTGTATCCGCTATAGGCTGCACAACGCGGTGAGAGAGTG